>JAIXXC010000180.1 GCA_027490985.1 Verrucomicrobiales bacterium | reverse complement strand
GGCCTTCTCGACCGACCATCGCCCCAACTCGTCGACCGTGGGGCCCGGCAGAGCCGCGTCTCCCAGGGGCAGGCGGACGGCCCGCGACACCGGATTCAGGCGGGCCCCCTCGCACGAGGGGCAGGTCTCACGTGTTTCGGCCCAACTGAACCAGGATTCCTCGACCGAATCGGCGTTGGCGCCGCGCTCCACATCGGGCAAGTGGAACAATTCACCGAACCCGCGGCACTGGAGGCACCATCCCTGGCTGGAGTTGTAGCTGAAGTTCTTGGGATCCAGCGGAGGGAACGATCGCCGGCATCTCGGACAACCCCGCTGATCGGAATGCACCGTCAGGGCGCCCTTGCGATCGAGAGCGAAGAGCGTGCCCTTGCCCAGTTCCAGGGTCTCCTCGATCCGGCGAAAGCGGGTCTCGGAGGAGTCACCCGTCTGGAAGGCTCCGGTGACCACCTCGACATCGTGCTCCTTGAAGCGATCCAACCGAAACCCCTCGTCGGCGGGAACGAGCCTCCCATCGGCCCTCAATTCGGCATAACCCCGCTGCCGGGCCCATTCGGCGACCTCGCTGTGGAACCCCTTGCGATTCCGGATCACCGGGGCCAGGAGCGTGAGTGCGCCCCGCTTGCGGGCCGCCTCGTCGAGGGTGTGCATCAGCTCCTCACGGGTCTGGGCCTCGACCGGAACCCCGCAGTCCGGACAGTTGAGCACCCCCAACCGGGCATAGAGCAACCGGATGAAATGATAGACCTCGGTCACCGTGGCCACGGTGCTCTTGCCACCCCCCCGGGTGGTGCCCTGTTCGATGCTGACCGACGGGGGCAACCCCGTGATGAGATCGACTTCGGGACGCGACATCGGGTCGGCGAACTGACGGGCATAGGCGCTCATCGAGTCGAGGAAGCGGCGCTGCCCCTCGGCGAAGAGGATGTCGAAGGCCAGCGTGCTCTTGCCGGAGCCGCTCACCCCGGTCACCACCACGAACTTCCCGCGCGGGATGTCCACGGTGACATTGCGCAGATTGTGCTCCCGGGCGCCCTGGATGCGGATGACTCCCGCCGGCCCGGGCGATGGATTCTGAACCTTTGACACGCGCTGAGGATGGTGCCGCTTGGCTCCGCGGGCAAACGATGCCGTCGCCCCTTTCGCCGCTCCGGGCCGAGGATGTCCTGCGAGAGCCCCGGGGCGCGGTCAGCGGGCCAGAAGGGCCACCAGCTCGCGGTCGGCCTCCGGGAAGGCGTAGTCGACCAGATGCCGCGGCCACACCCACGCCACCGCGGCGCACTCGATGGCCTGGGGCTCACCCGAACTCAACGACGCCGCATAGAATCGGAGATGGACCGATTTGTCCGGATAATGATGCACCGTCTCGTGCCGGAGTGGGCCCACGGTCACGGTGATGGCCAGTTCTTCCTGCAACTCGCGGACGAGGCAGGCCTCCCAGGTTTCGCCGGGCTCGCGCTTGCCGCCCGGGAATTCCCAAAGCCCGGCCAGATGAGACCCGGGCGGACGCTGGGTGATGAGGATGCGCCCCTCGCGCTCCACCAGTCCCGCAGCGACTTCGATAACACCCGAGGCCATGGGTTTCTTCAGCCGCCGATGCGGTAGAACTCGCGGTACCAGGCCACGAATCGTTCGATGCCCACCTCGATCGGGGTGGCCGGCTTGAAGCCCACCGCTTCGGTCAGGTCTTCCACGTCGGCGTAGGTCGCCGGCACGTCGCCGGCCTGCATCGGCAACATCCGCTTCTCGACAGTCCGACCGATGGCCTTCTCCAGGCATCCGATGACCTGCATCAATTCGGCGGGCTGATGGTTGCCGATGTTGTAGAGACGGTACGGCGCGGAACTGGTGCCGGGATCGGGGGCGGCCCCGTTCCAATCGGCATTCACCGGGGCCACCCGGTCGCAGGTGCGCACGACTCCCTGGACGATGTCGTCGATGTAGGTGAAATCGCGCCGCATCTTGCCGTGGTTGAACACGTCGATGGGTTGACCGGCCAGGATCGCCTTGGTGAAGAGGAACATCGCCATGTCGGGCCGTCCCCAGGGGCCGTACACCGTGAAGAACCGCAGGCCCGTCGTCGGCAGGCGGTACAGATGGCTGTAGGTGTGGGCCATGAGTTCGTTGGCCTTCTTGGTGGCGGCGTAGAGGCTCAGCGGATGATCCACGGTGTGGTGGATGCTGAAGGGCATGGTGGTGTTGGCCCCGTACACCGACGACGACGAGGCGTACACCAGGTGTTCCACGCCGTGATGCCGACACCCTTCCAGGATGTTCATGAACCCGACCAGGTTCGAGTCCACGTAGGCGTGGGGATTCTGGATCGAATATCGGACCCCCGCCTGGGCGGCGAGATGGATCACCCGCTGCGGTTTTTCCCGCGCGAAGAGGGCTTCCATGCCGGCCCGGTCCGCCAGATCCAGACGGTGGAATCGAAAACCCCGATGGTGGTTCAACCGGGCCAGTCGGGCTTCCTTGAGACCGACATCGTAGTAGTCGTTGAGGTTGTCGAGTCCAACGACTTCGTCGCCCCGCCCCAGCAACAGTTCGGAGGTGTGGAAACCGATGAAACCGGCCGCGCCGGTCACGAGGATTTTCATGGACAGAATTGAACCAATGATTCCAGGAAGGCCCCGTCAGCAGGGCCCGCCCCTTCAGCGACCCACGCTGCGATACAGGAAACCCAATTCCTTCATCTCGGCGGGATCCAACAGGTTCCGACCGTCGAAAACGATGGCCGTGGCCATCGAGGCCTTGATGCGGGCCCAGTCGAGGCGACCAAATTCGGACCACTCGGTGGCGATGACCAGCGCATCGCAGCCGGCCGCCACCGTCTCGGCCTCGGCGACGTACTCCACGGCCGAACCCGCCGGAAAGAACGCCCGGGCCTTCTCCATGCCCTTGGGATCGTGGACCCGAAGCCGAGCCCCATCGGCCAGCAGCCGATGGCAGAGGTCGATGGACGGCGAGTTGCGCACGTCGTCGGTGTTCTGCTTGAAGGTCAACCCGAGCACTCCGATATGCTTGTCTTTGAGCACCCAGAGCGTGTCCGTGATCTTTTGATGGAACCGGTCCATCTGGGTGGCATTGATCCGCTGCACTTCCTTGAGCAGGCGGAACTCGTAGCCCAACTGCTCGCTGATCTTGATGAAGGCGCTGAGGTCTTTCGGGAAGCACGAGCCTCCGAATCCGATGCCGGCCTGCAGGAACCGGGTGCCGATGCGGGCATCGAGCCCCATGCCCCGGGTCACCTCCTGCACATTGGCGCCACTGGCCTCGCAAATCACCGACAAGGCGTTGGCGTAGCTGATCTTCAGCGCGAGGAACGAGTTGGCCGCGTGCTTGATCAATTCGGCCGAGTTGGGGTCGGTGACGATCAGGGGAGCCCGGAACGGCTCGTAGATCTCCCGCATC
Organism: Verrucomicrobiales bacterium; assembly: GCA_027490985.1. Taxonomy (GTDB): domain Bacteria; phylum Verrucomicrobiota; class Verrucomicrobiia; order Limisphaerales; family UBA9464; genus SXXZ01. The sequence goes on along the minus strand of JAIXXC010000180.1, from coordinate 74,646 downwards.
TTGGCCGCCGCCCGTTCGCTCGAGGTGCCGATGACCACGCGGTCGGGTTTCATCAGGTCGTCGATGGCGAACCCCTCGCGCAGGAACTCGGGGTTGCTCACCACGTCGAAGTCGGCGTCGGTCTTGCGGTACCGCTTGATGGTCTCGGCCACCTTCTCGGCCGTCTTCACCGGAACGGTGCTCTTGTCGACGATCACGCGGTAGCCCGAGAGGCAGCCGGCGATCTCACGGGCCACGCCCTCGATGAAACTCAAGTCCACCGAGCCATCGGGTTGGGGCGGCGTGGGAACGGCGATGAACACCGCTTCCGACCCCGCCACGCCTTCGGCCGTGGACGACGTGAAGCTCAGCCGGCCGGCCGCCACCGTGCGGTGGACCAGGGCTTCGAGCCCCGGTTCGAAGATGGGGATTTCACCACCCTGCAGTCGGCGGACCTTCTCCCGGTCGGAATCGACGCAGATGACCCGGTGACCGACGTCGGCGAAACAGGCACCCGTGACCAGTCCGACATAGCCGGTGCCGATGATCGAAAGATTCATTCAGTTGAGACCGGACTCGGGGTAGAAATGGATGAAACGATCCGGTGACACCTCACGGAACCGGCTTGATCGCCGCTTTGGCGGCCGGCGCGTTGGTGGTCGCCGGGGTCAGTTCCGGATGGGACTGGATCAGGGCCGCCTTGCGCGCGGAGGCCTCTTGGGCGGCCATGCTGGTGGGGTCTTTCGACACCTCATCGTACAGACCCAGGGCTTCGGAATACTGCTTCTGGGATTCGTGGATCAGCGCCTTGGACAGGCGGGCCTGGGCCACCAGCGGGTCGGCGGCGAAACCGGAGATGAACCGACCGTAGGCGGCGATGGCCTCGGCCGTCTTGTTCTGGGCGTCGAGAGCACTGGCCACGCCGTAGGTCGCTGCGGCACCCAACAGGCTGTCGGCATGGGCCTGATTGAAGGCCTCGAGAGCCTTCTGGGCCTCGGCATACTTGCCGTCTTCGAACAACTTGGTGGCGGCCAGGAACTCCGATCGCTCGGCCGCTGCCGTGCCCGAATGTTGCGAGGCGACCTTCGCCAGATCGGCCGCCGAGGGCCCGCCTGTCTTGGCCGACCCGCTGAGCGTGGCCAGCAAGGCCTGATTGGCCTCGGCCTCGGCGGAGGCGTGGAGGTTCTTCTGCACGATCAACGTGACCGCCGCGGCGGAAACCACGGCCACCCCGATGGCCAGCATCTTCTTGTTCTCCTCCAACCAGGTCAGGACGGACAAGGTCAGGTCCGCCGAAGGCTGTTGTTCTTCGGGCTTGGGCTGAATCTGCAGGCTCATAAGGTGGCCCAGATCATTGAGATCGAAGCCGTAAAGACAAGAGCGAACCCGCGGAAGCCGTATCGGAAAGTTCCCTCCCCCGCGGCCTCTGGCGACAGCGAAACCCGGAACCACCCGAGGGATCAGGGGGCCGGGACCGACGCGCGGACCCAGGCGCGGTTGAAACGGGCATGGCGGATGGTTTCGCGCCCCCCGAGCGCCTCGCTCCAAGTGGCGTGGAGGCCTCCGTCCCGTGATTCAAGGAGGGAAGGATACGAGAACGACCCCTGACCCGGGGCTGCGCCCGCCAGTTGTCGGCGGATCGGCCAAGTTTCCCCCTCGTCTTCGCTGATCCAGACCGCCAAGGAGTGACGCCCGGATTCACAATCGTTTCCGATAAAGATCCATTCTCCGGACCGGAGAACCCGCACTTCGGCTCCGGAACCGGGATTGGGAATGCCGGAGTCGACGGCCGGTGTCCAAGTTTCGCCCCGGTCGTAGGATTCGGCCCGCAACAACCGGTGGGGCGGCGGACCATTGTCGCGCATCCAAGCCACCACGGTGCCGTCGCGCCGGACCGTCAGACTGGGCTGCACATTCCCCAGACCCACGAGGGGCGACGACGGTCGCCACGTCCGCCCTTGATCGTCCGACAAGGCCACCATCGAAACCGAATACCCATCGTGGTATAGCGGCAGCATCCAGCGCCCGCCCACGGTGGTGAGATGGGCCCGGGGCATCCAGCCCAGACGCCGGTACAACCGGTTGGTGGCGCCCAGATGGATGCCCTCGATGAATTCGGTGACTTCCTGACGTTCTTTGAGACTCAGGTCCGGCCGGGCCGCTTCCGCCTGCAATCGGGGCAAGTGGCCTTCCAGGATTTGGAGAAACTCCTCACCCGGAGCCAGCAACACCGACTGCATGCCGTCCCAACGCACCGCCCCCCGCAGCCGCCAACGGCCACTGACGCGGGCCTGCAACAGCGTCGACTCCCAGGTATTGGCCAGAACGACCGCATGAAAGAGCCACAATCGGCCCTGGCCATCGACATGGAGCGACGGGTTGCAATCGGGGAATCCGGGGGTGTCCCAGAGGGTGAATCGAGGTTCCCAAGCCCGCGCTCCCGACCTGCGCCGCGAAGCCTGCAATTTCACATCGTCGGCCTGACGCTCGCCCGACCCGTTGAACCAGGCGACGAACAACGTCCCGTCGGCCGCCTCCACGATGCACGAGGCGTGGTTGTGGCGGGCCTCCGGTGGAAAGAGCGCCTCGGAAACCAGCGCCGGCACCCCGCCGCCGCCACCACCGAACACGGATCCTGCGGCGACAAGCCAGCCCAACGCAGCCACCCAGCGGACGCACTGGAACAAACGCATGAGCGAGCTTAGCGCCGGCTTGCCGACGGTGTCGTCGGGGAAATGCCCCATCGCACCCGCAGTCGTCGCCCCCGGGCTCACACGGCGTCGACCGCGGGAGGCACCACTCCCTGCCCCGACCGGCGCCAGGCCAGCATACCCCGGTGCAGATGATGCACCGATTTGAAACCCAACGAACGCAGCACCTCGACCGACTTCCGGCTCCGGTATCCACCGGCGCAATAGACCAGCACGGGCCGATCGCGATCCATGCGGGCCACCTGTTCTCGAAAACCGGGTTCACCCCAGGTGATCCGACGCGCCCCCGGCAAGGTGCCCTGAGCCGTTTCCCGAGCGGTCCTGACATCCAAGACCTGAAGTTCGGGGCATCCGACCAGCAACGCCGCCGCCTGCCGGGCGCTCCGGTTCTCATACCGACACCCGGGTTGAGGGTTGAACAACCGGGCATCCCAGCGCGACTCCCAGATCCACCAGACCAGTGGAATGCCCACCAGAACCAGTCCGGCGAGCCTCCAACCCGTCAATTCCGTGAAGCCCGACATGAGCCGCCCGAGTTCGGTGGACCCGCGGTCACGGGGTGATGTCGATCACCCGGTAGAACCGGCTGGCGCTGCCTTCGGAACCCGGATCGAGGAGCACCGTGGCCGCGTCCCCGGCGCCCACCTCCTGGATCGCGCTCCACACCCCCAACACGCCGCCCCGCTCCAACCGATAGCGACGCCCGGGCGTGCCGCGCAGGACCAACCGGAGGGTGCCGTCGGCCAGGAAATCCAAGACCTCGAGGCGCGGGGCCAGCGAAACCCGATTGGCCGCACCCGGGGTCGGTGTGCCCGCGGCGGCCGTCAACGGATCCCCGTCGGTCTGGAGGGCCCAGGAACGGTCGTCGGCCGCGTCCACAGAACCCCGGAACACATCCACCGCCTGGAACACGCCCCCCACCTCCCGGCCCAGCAGGATCTGGAACGGGGAACCCGCCGCCGTCGGCAACCGGAAGGAGGCATGCCATTCGGAGGGGGTCGTCTGCAGGGACTCCCCGTCGGCAAAGACCACACGGAAAGCTCCCGGCGCCACAACCCCCGAGGGCGGCAAGGCCCAGCGATTGGTTCCGGTGACCGAGTCGGAGAGGAACAGCCCATCGAACGACACCGGGGCATCACCGGTGTTGACCAACTCGATCCACGGCTCGGCCTTGCCGCTGGCGTCCTTCAGCCCAAGGGCGTTGCGAGCCAGTGCCTCGTTGATGCGCAACGTCGGGAAGGGCGGCAGAACCGCCGAGACGGTGTTGGCCGCCCCCGGAGTGAGGGTCGCCCCGTCGCCGCCCTCCAAGGTCATCTCGAATCCGAACACAAGATCGGAACTCCCAAGATTGGCCTGATGCACCTCGACGGCGAAGGTGTTCTCGCCCGCGACCAGGAACTCCGAAGGCAAGGTGAAGGGGCCCTCGATCGCCGCATCACTGACCGTCCGGTTGGCGAAGGTGTCGTGGGTCACCACGACGTCGTCCATGCCCAGGAAATGCGCGCGGCGGCCATTGATCCAGAGCACATAGCCATCATCCAACATCACCCGGAAGCGAACCGTCACTCCGGCGGTCAACGCCGGAATCGTCACCTTGCGGCGGAAGTAGTAGGTCGGTTGTCCGAGGGTGAGGGCGGTGGTCTTGTTGGTCGCCAGGGCGGCCGACTCGACGTACAGAAGCCCCCCGCCGCTGGGCCAGGCCGTGTCGTTGAAGCCCGGGGTGACCCAGTTGGTACCCCCGGCCGGGGCTCCGTCCTGGAAGTACTTCCACGAGTCGGTGAACCCGAGGACGGTCCGACTGCCCTGGAAGGCCGAGGCCTCGGCCCAGTTGCTCGGACGATTGCGATCCTGCCGGGCATCAACGAGTTGGAGCGAGCGATTGGGGCCCGCGGTCCCGGAGGGCCACGGGGCGATGCCGTCGTAGTCCACCCGATCCAGCACGGCCTCCGGCGCCGTGTTGCCCGACGGACGCAGGAGGCGCAGCGAATCGGCCACCGGCCCCAGGGTGCCCGCCCATTCTCCGACGACACCGGGGAAGAGACCGAAGGCTGCGATCATCCCGCTCCGACTGCCGACCACCAGCACCCGCCCTCCCGGAGCCACGGTGGTTCCGGCGGGGAAGGTGAAACTCAGGTTGCTGCCCGTCAGGCGCAGTCCGGACAAATCCCAGGCGGTGCGGGCCGAGCGGTTGAAGAGTTCGATGAACTCCCCGCCGGCCGGGGTGGATTTCCGGAGGATCTCCGAGAAGACCACCGTGAAGCGGGGCCGAACGGTGATCTCGAAGCGACGCGTCGCGCTCAAGGCTCCCGGCCCGTCATCGGTCACACGGACCGTGACCGCTTGGATCGAGCCCCCCGCATCCTCGTCGGGCGTCCACTGGAACAGGCCGCTCACCGGATCGACAACCGCCCCGGCGGGCGCTCCGGGCTCGAGCGAAAACCGCAGGGTCTGCGCCGGCAGGTCCGGATCGTCGGCCACGAGCGTGATGCTCAGGCTTCGCCCCTCCTCGACCGTCTGCGGGGCGATCGGGGCCAAGGTCGGCGGTTGATTGGCCTCGGCGACCTCCAAGAGGAGTTCACGCACCACCGAGAGCGCCTCGGCCGAACCGTCGACGGCCCGGACCAGCACCACCACACTGGCAGGCCCCTGGGCTTCGGTCGGGGTCCAACTGGCGGCACCGGTCTGAGGACTGAGAACGAACCCTTCCGGGGCTGGTCCATCCACCTGGAATCGGACCGGAGTCCCTTCCGGATCCGTTGCTTTCAGGCTGAGATTCCACGGCGTCCCCTCGATCAGCTTCTGGGCGCCAGGCGCCTCGAAGGCCGGCGCATTGTTGATCTCCAACACCCGGATCCGGAGCACTCCGGAAACCGAGAGCGAGGGCACTCCGGTATCGCGAACCCGATAGGCCACGGTCTGAAGGGTTCCCCCGAGGCTCTCATCGGGAGTCCAGAGAATCTGGCCCTGAGGCGAGAGCGTCAGGCCGGGCGGCAGGACTCCCTCGGACTCGAAGGTCAGCGTCTGCGCGGGTCGATCGGCATCGGACGCCTCGAGACGGGCCGTGAACTCGATCCCCTCTTTGGCCTCCAGAGTCACTTCGGCCGGTAGGGTCGGCGCCTGGTTGACCTCACTGACCGTCAGTTGAACCCGCAGGAGGCTGGTTCGGACAGGCGACCCGTTGTCGGAGGCTCGGACCAGAAAACTGTAATCGCCGGGGCCGTCGGTTTCCGACGGCAGCCACTGGAACCGCCCGGTGTTCGGATCGATCACCGTGCCCGGAGGGGCGTCGGCTCCGAGGGAATAGGAAACGACCTGTCCCGCGTCCGGATCGAGCGCACTCACGGTGAACGCGATCAGCACCTGCTCCGGAGCAACCATGGGCATCACCGGCGCGAAGACCGGCGGCCGATTACCACCCGCCAGCGCGTTGGGTGATCCCGGCGTGGGGACCGCCATGAAATAGAGCGGTTCGGGCCCGCCATCCGGGAATCGCCCCAGGGACACGTCGTTGGTTTGAGCGCCGAACGAGATCCCATCGACCAGGACTCCGCGCGGATCGAACAACCCGACCTGCTCCCCCTCCCGCGACAGCGAGAAGTTCACATGCAGGTCCGGGGAGCCGGGTTTGTTCTGGCCGGTTTCATTGTCGGCCCAGATGCGCAGGAAGCCCCCGGCCGGAATCGGATATCCCGCGGGAATGCGGAACATCGCCGACACCGAATTGGTCAGCCGATCGGTCAGGTAGAACCCGCTCAGGTCCACCGTGTTGGTGCCACCGTTGTACAACTCGAACCAATCCTCGTATTGCCCATCCGACGGATCCATCACGGCCGTCGTGTTCTGGGCCATGATCTCGTTGATCGTGACCCGAAAATCGGGGAACGAGGCGTCATTGGTCGCTCCCGGCGTCGGATAGAAGAGCGTCTGCGCATTGCGGGCCGTGCCGTCGGGAATCAATCCCAAGGCCCGATCCGGGGGAAGGGACCGCCACGAGAGGAAGTCCAACACGGTGGTCCCGGTGGTTCCGCCTTCGTCGCGGATCAGCGCCACCACCCCATTGGTGGGCGACAAGCGGAAGGAGGTGTGCGGAATGCCTGCGGCAGCCTCTCCGGGCTCCCCATCGGCCCAAACGGTGAGGAATCCTCCGGCGGGGACCACCGACCCGAACGGAAACGACCAGGCCAACCGGTTGGTCCATGTGTCGGTCAGGAAGTAGCCCCCGAGATCCAGATCGTTGCTGCCGGCATTGAAGATCTCGAGGTACGGGTCCCGATCACCGGCGTTGTCTTTGGGGCCGGCCGTGTTCGATGGCAGCACCTCGTTGATCCACAAGGACGGAAAGGCGACCAGACCGCCGGCTCCCGCATTGGCCCTGCCGGGCGTCACCCGGTTGACGCTGTTGGTCTCGGCGGCCATCCAGTTGCCCACCCGCCATGCGGTTTGAGAAGCGTCGATGCGCTGGAGCGAAGACCCCAACCCCTCGGCCTGGGAGGGCCACGGGGGGGCGTTGTCGTAGCGGACCTCGCTGATCACCACCTCGTTGGAGCCGGTTCCCCGGACCAACGAAAGCCGTTCACCGCCGTTGTCCAGAGATCCGGCGAATTCATCGAAGATCCGGACACCGGCCCCGAAGGCCATCACGAATGCCGCCCGGTCGCGCACGAGCACCCAATAGGTCGAGGGGGGCATCACCGCCCCCTCCGGGAAGGTGTAGTCCACCCCGTTGAGACGGCATCCGGACAGGTCGAACGACGTCGAAAGAGACCGGTTGAACAACTCCACGAACGAGGCACCCGGCTCCAGCGGGTTGTAATGGATCTCATGGATGCCCACGTAATCGGCGGCCTGTTGGACCACCCCGGTGTAGCGGACGGTCACCGAATCGGTCATTCCCGACACCGGGGTGCCGTCGGCCCGCACGGCCACCAGATTCAGCACGTTGGTGAGCCCCACCAGTGGCACCCGGATGCGGAAGTTCTGAAGGGTCGTCCACTCCAGGGGCATGGGGATTCCGTTGACCTCGATCGCCGCCGTGGCAAAGGGGGCGGTGCCTTCGATGACAGCCACGGGGGTCGACGACGTGAAATTGTTGCCACCGTTGCTGGTGATGGCGAACGACTTGGCGTCGGACGCCTGGATCTGGCTGTTGAGGTAGGTGCGCCGACCGTTCAGGTACGAGGCGATCACCGACGGAGACGAGATTCCCGTGACGCCATTGAACGCCAGCGCCGCACTCCGGGCCGTGAATTGCGGTTGGAACTGATTGGTGCTGAGGGGACCGCTCACGGCGTCCTGATAGGCCCTCCAAGCCATGCGCTGGAAGAGGGGGGTATCGAACATCACATTGACCGCCGGATCATTGCCGCCGAAGAGGCGTCGATTGGTCGGATCACCGACCCCGAGCACCCAGTCCATGTCCCAGGGCAGGATCCGCCAGCGGCCTCCCGGCTGGAAATAGATGAATTTGTTCTGCGAGTTGCCCGTGCCCCAGGTGTCCCAGTTCCCCAGGCATCCATCGAGGGCGAAGGTCCGCATCCACTGGTTGATGTCGGCGATGTTGAGCAGGTTCGGGATGAAGTTCGCGGTGCGATCGTTGGCCGCGGTGACCATCGCGAAGAAGTGGGTGAAGTCATTGGCGGTGGTGCCGGTGGGACGCCCCTGCCAGTTGTAGCGGTACCTCGAGAGGTTGTATTGGCCGTTGGGGTTCTTGTAGACGCCCAGATCCGCGCCCGTGGGCGCGAACCCGCCCGAATCATCGAACTCGAAGGCGAAAGCCACCTTGCGCAAGTCGCCCGATCCCCCGTCCGGATACCAGGATTCGGCATACTCGTTGGACGGTTGCTCCAGATCCTCGGCCACGCTGCCGAAGGGGGAGCCATTGCGATAGAACCGCATGTAGGCCGTGTTGAGGTAGGGCAACCCCATCTTGCGGGCGACCCAGTTGGCGATCTGGTTGCGCATCCGGGTCTCCTCTTCACCCCCGTTGCCCGTCAGTCCGAACACCCGATCGCGGGTCCCGAGCAGCAGGTCATCGCCGGGCACCGTCAGCGCATAATCGGCCTGCCCGGTGAACGGACTCCCCTTGCGGCGGATGCCGGCATTGTAGATCACGCGCAGGTTTCCGTGGACGAGCGTGCAATCGCGGAAGGTGTTGTCGAGTCCGCCCACCAGGGGCGAGTCCTGGCCGTTGCTCAGCAGGTTGTTCTGGTTCGAGGTCAGCCAGGCGTGGACGTGATTGAAACTGCCCACGGGGACCGGATCCCCCCACCGGATGTTGGCCCCGCTCACCGGAGCCAGACCCGCGACGACCGACCCGCTCGGGAACACCGTCGACGCCGTCGAGCTGGCGTTGTCGTAGGCCTCGACGATGAACTGGACCAGCTCACCGGAGCCGCGCGCCGCCAAGGTTCCCGACCAGATTCCGTCACCCGCGATCGCGTCGCCCGCCGTGCCGTCGTCGCGCATGGCGATCGAGGAGAAGCTGGCCGTCTCGACGGTCCGGAACCGCAGGCTCACCGAGCTCAGACCATCGGGATCGGATACCCGCGCGGTGACCACCACCGGCTGTCCCGCCGCGGGGACGGCGGGGGTGTGACGGACCAGGTCGATCGACGGGCCGGCATTGGCGACCCGGCGGCTGTTGGGCAGACCCGGCGTCCCCAGATTGGTGGGCACCGGCAGTCGGGCCGTCATTTCAAAGCCACCACCGCGGGTCCGGAACAACACTTCGGGCCATCCGGCCTGCCACCGGGCCCGGACATTCAGGGTCATCCGCGATCCGTTGTTCAGGCTTCCCGACAACGGGGCCCGGATGCAGTTGCGGCCGGCATCGAGATCACCCGGCGCGATGACGCGCAAGACGCGACTCCCCTCGAAGGCTCCAGACGATTCGATGCGAGAGCGGCGGTGATGTCCCAAGAACGACCAACCGGTCGCCGAGGTGCCCGAACCCGTTTCGAATCCTCCGTTGGTCAGGATCGCGGTGCCGGCGGCATTGAGGACTTCCACCTGATCGAGCAGGCATTCGCCGGCCCCCAGCATGCCCAACTGAAGGCGGGTGGCGGCCTGGGTGCTGAAGCGGAGCGTGTCGGTCAGCGTGAACTGCTGCCACTGCGCCTTGGCCGTCTCATCCGAGTCGGCCCAACTGGAGGCCCTGAGCGGATCGGCGCGGGGGTCGATCAACTCCATGGACGAACCCCCACCCCCCGACCACTGGCCCCATCGGCCGGCGTCGCGATAGGAGACCTCGGAGACCACGATGTGGAGGGTCTCGGCGGAGACCGTGCCGACCGCATTGGTCGAAAGCACCTGATCGGGCTTGGACAAGGCCAACCGTTCGCCCGAATTCCGGAGCGAGCCGGACCAATCGCCGAAGGAATTGGCCGCCGTCAATTGCGCATGCTGGGTCCGCAGACGCTGGACATTGCGACCGACGACCACATAGCCCCCACCCGGGATCGAGGCTCCCGCCGGGAAGGTGAAGGACACCCCGTCCTGCAGACGCCATCCCGTCAGATCCACCGGTTGGGACGACCGATTGTGCAACTCGACGAACTCCTCGTCGTCGTTCTCCGAAATCGGATGGTACATGAGCTCGTTGAGCACCACGTCCTCGAGGCGGCGCGAGGCATTGGCCTTGCCCGGAGTGAACGATTCCAAACGGCGCCAACCGGCGGCCCCATCGGGTGTCCGACCCAGGGCCACTCCGTTTTCCTGCCCCCCGAAACGAACGGCATCGAGGACGCGCACTCCATTCGAACTGATGAGCCAGACGGTCTCCCCGGCCGCGCTGAGGCGAAAACCGAGGGTCGACTCATCGAGCACGAGAAAGCCACCGGGCGGCACCACGGTGCCCGGCGGCATGCGGAAGCGGTTGGTCCGCACGTCGTCCGTCAGCGTGCACCCGGACAGATCGGCCGGTTGGGTGCCGCCGTTGTAGAGTTCGACCGTGTCGAGCTGCGGCAGGTCGGTGTGGGCCAGGATCTCGTTGAGAACCACACCCGCGGCCGGATCTTCCGGAGACACCGGATCCATCTGGCCGGGATTGCCGCCCCGGACGGCGCTCGGAGACCACGCGCGGGGATCGGCCTCGCCGTAGCTCGGATTGGAGAGCACCAGCGAATGACCGGATCCGTCGGCGGCGACCGGCCAGGGATCGCGGGTCGTGAACTCCATCGACAATTTCTGCGCCCCGAGTTCATCCCGCAGTTCGAGCGGACCTCCGGAACCATTGAAGCTGCCGGAATAGGGCCCCAGGACATCGCGGATCCCCTGTCGGGCCATCACCGCGGCCGGATCCTTGGCCACGACCACGAACTGCCCCGCGCCCAGGCGGAACCCTTCCGGGAATTGAAAGCGGACCGTGCCCTCGATCTTCCAACGGGAAAGGTCTTCGAACACCTCCCCGGCATTGTACAGCTCCACGAACTCCAGAGCCCCTTCTCCCGGACGGGTCTGCGGATGATACTGGATTTCGCTGAACACGATCCGCGTCCGGCGACTGGACAACCCCAGGCCTTCACGCCGGGGCTGATAGGCCACCTCACTGGCTCCGGTCACCGTGCCGTACTCGCGGAACCGAACCACCGCCACGGCATTGGTGTCACGCCCCCCCACGGTCAAGCCGACCTGCACGGCATTCGGCATCGCAATGGAGCCCGAACCGAGCGAAGTCCAGCGGGTTCCATCGAACGATCCGAAGGCCGCGATCGAGTTGCCGTCGCGGCGCAGACGCAGCCACGTCTGCGGATAATTGGCCGGGTAGCCGCCGCGGGGTGCGACCATGGGGGCATTGGCCCCGGTCGAGGTTCGACTCCTGAAGAAACACCCGATGGTGGGTGAACCGGCAAAGGCCCCGGCGAAGGTGGCATTGGCGTCGGTGCTCGAGCGGACGACCAGTCCGGCCGTCATATAGGGATCGGTGACGGTGAGGCCATCGACGCGGACCCGAAGATCGAAATTGCCGGTCAGGGTCTGGGCCGCAAACCCGGCCGAGTCCACGGTGCCGCCGATGTCGCCGCCTCGGGCCGAGACGTCGAACCCGCCCCGGGCCACCCACTGAACGGTGGTGGCGCGGGCGTCATTGCCCCCGAGATTGACCGGGGCGAGGTCGGTGGTGAAGAACTCACGCTCGGTATTCGGACTCACCCCGTTGGCGCGAGCCGACTGGTCGCGGACCCCGTTGATCGTGATCCGATACCGGGTGGATTCGACCAGCCCACCCACGTCGAGCACCAGCTGGGTCGGAATCGTTCCCGCGACGACCGACCGCACCGTCGCCCCCCCATCGATCTTGAAGGCCTCGCCCACAGCCCCCGAGGGAACACCGACGGCCTCACTGAACTCGACGACCACATTGGTCAAACCGAGGTTGAACACCCGGCGCACCTCCGGCGCCACCGTGTCCGGGATCACCGTCAACGCCACGGCCACCGACTGGGTGGAACCCAGGGCATTGGTGAGAAACACCTGAAACAACGCGCCGTTGTCGGCCCAACGCACCGGTTCGAGGGTGTAAGAGCCTCCCGAGGCCTGGGGGATGGGGATCCCATCGCGCTTCCAAGTCACCTCGGCCCCACCCGGATTGTCGTACCCCACGGTGAAGGTCGCCGAACCCCGCTCGTCGACCGTCACGGGAACCGGCTGAAGGGAGATCCGCGGTGGCTCCGGCTTCAATCCCCAGGCCACGAAGGCGTCAAGCGGGATCGGACCCTCGTCCACCCCATCCGGACGCACCCACCGGACGGCCAGATTGTCGCCGCCCCCCTCCTCTTTCTGCAGGGCTTCGATGTAGTAACGGGAACCGGCGACCAACGCCACCGGGGCGCTCTGTTGCTCGGGGTACTTGCCCCACTCCCGGGATCCGGTCCATCCGGGAACCCCGGCGATCCACTGCCGCTTCTCGGGGCTCGTGTCGGTGCTCAGGTACAGCGAGGCGTAATCATCACCCGCGATCCAGAAGGTGTATTTGCCGGTCAACGGCGCCGTCAGGATACCCCGCACCCGCTGGCCATAATTGTCGGCCACGTCGGTGGGTGCCTCGAAGAGATCGGTGATCAGGTTTGTGGACGAGGGGGAAGTCGGGAAGGCCGGGTTGTTGGTCAATGCGTCCAACGTCACGCCCGGGATGTTGCTGTAGACCTCCCGCAACAAACTGCCCGCCCTGACAGGCAGGAAAGACAGGATCAGGATCAGGATCAGCGCCCAGCGGCCCCAGGCCGCTCCGGTTCGGGAATTGCGGTTCATGATAGGAGACCCCCGACCGCTGCCCCGCATCCTCCCCACGGAGAACGCCCACAGCGATGATTCGACAGGGGACCGCTGCCGCCTAGCAGCTTCCGTGCAAAATCCAGGTCGAGGTGACAAAAGAGTGACAGATCGGAGACCGAAGTCAGCCCCGGAACCGTCGCTCAGTCTCTCCAGAACAATGAGGCCTCACCCACCGAGTACCGGACGGCCATCTCCGGTGTCTCGACGGGTTGTCCGCGATGGAGGGATTCCACCCCGGCCAGGGTCATTCCGGAGGTCAACAAGGTGCGCTCCAACGGATAAGGCTGGCGACGCTCCACGACCATGCGTTCGATATGACGGATCTGCGGATTGAAGAAGTCGGCCGTCGACGATCCGTGCGTCGGCATCGGCAGGTACATCTGGCAGGAGATGATCCGACCTGTCTTGGAATCCAGCCCCGCGTAGTTGAAGTCACGGATGCCCAGCATGGCCAGGGTCGTGCGGAACCCGTCGCGGTGGTCGATGAAGTAGCCCCAGGCGTCCGGAAACACCTCCCGGGCCCAGGCCAGGCTCACCGGGGCCGTGGGATAGCCCTCCCGCACCGGCAGATTGTGACTGCGGCACAACGCCGCCTCCAGCAACCGCCGAGTCGAGTCTCGCCGACCGAGTTCTTCCCAGAAGGCGGCACCCCGGAGTCCGTGGACCCGACGGATCCCCACCTCGCCCCCCTTGCGCCGCTCCGACATGCACTGTGCGGTCTCCAGACCGTGGATGTCGTAGCTGTCGAGCCCTCCGTAGGCGGCACACAGGCTCTCCGAGAGCGGGGTGCCCAGCGGCATTTCCGTGGGCGGCATGCGTTTGGTGACCGGGAGCGACGAGCCCGCCTGGAACGGAAACCCGAGGCGCCGGGCGTCCTCCACCATCTCCACGCATTCGCGCCAGTCGGTGGAGAGATGCTTGTCGTTGAACACGGGCACACTCCGCCCCGAGCTCTCGAACACGCGCACCACCTCCTTGAAGAACCGGTGACGAGGATAGAGCGTTTGCCCCTTGTCGTTTTTCGGATAGCGGCCGTGCTCACCGATGATGACCACCCCATCGACCGCCAAACGACCCGTGCCCAAGGTCAATGCCTCGGCGATGCTTGTATGAATCGGAACGCCATGACGGGCCGCGGTGGCCCGGGCCAGATCGTTCTCGGGAAACTGATCGACATACAATGAGACCAGATCCACCTCGGGCCGACGCCACCCGCCTTCCCACACGTAGCCCAGAAGGAACCGATCGATGAAATGCTGGGCGTGCGAATGCAGGCGGACTTCCGTCGCGATCAGGGCGATTTTCTTGCGGGCCGGTCCGGCGATCTTGGAAGCCCAGATCGAGGGCGCAAGCCCGGTCACTGCGGCCGTGGCCCCTGCGGTGGCGAGGAACTGTCGGCGGGAAACGGAGGCATTCATGGGGTGATGGGGATCCGGATCTTGATGCGATGAAGGTACCACAGGGGGGGCAAGGCCAGCAGCGGTAGGAGCCCGGCCACCACCAGACCGGGATCCATGGTCCCCAACCGATCGGCGGAGAGGCCGAAGAGCCACTGGGCCTGGGCCGGCAGAATCCAGGCCGCGACTCCGGCTGCGCCGGTGATCTTGCCCTGATGATGTTCGGAGAGATCCTGGGTGAAGGTGTGATAGAGCGGGAACACCCCCAGGGCTCCGGCCGCGATGGCCAAGAGCACGATCATGAGCCCCGGACCACGACCGAGCGACGGGATCGCCACCGTGCCACAGCAGAGCAAGGCGCAGCCGAGGAACACCTGGAACCGGGCCCCTGACGGAGTGCGCCCCCGGCGAGCCAGGGCCACCGCCAAGGCCCCGGCGGCCAGACATCCCACATCGGCCGCGGCGAAGAAGGCCGAGTTGAATCGGAGGGCCTCGATCTCGGTGTAACCTCGTCCTTTTTGCAGGAACATCGGCAGCCAGGCCCGCAGGACTTGCCACGTCGTGTTGATGCAGGCGACCACCAGGATGACCGCCAGCATCCGACCGCTGAAGAGCACTTTCAGGAAGGGGGGCGCCGCAGGGCCTGCAGCCGCCACCGATTCGGCTCCCGAGCGCAGGTCGCCCGAACGGACCATCAGGAACCAGGGGATGAGCCACAACAGCCCCACTCCCCCCAGCAGATAGAACGGAGGCCGCCAAGCCCCTGCCCCACCGGCCGTTCCGACGCCCAGCAACAGGGGCAACACCAGCGGGGTGATGATGGCCCCGAACGTGGCTCCACTCTGGAGCAGCCCGTTGCCCATCGAGCGCTGACGTTCATCGAGCAGCGATCGGGTGATGCGGACGGCACACGGCCAATGCCCGGCCTCGAAAAACCCCAGCAGCCCACGGAACAGCAGCAATCCCTGATGATCCTGGGCCCATCCCGTCGCCATCCCGGCCAGCGACCACAACGCCAGCACCGCGGCATAGACCCGATGCACGGGGAAGCGGTCGGCCATCCAACCGAAGAGCACCGATCCCGCAGCGAAGGCGTAGCCGAAAACCGCCTCGACCTGACCATATTGGGTCTTGGTCATGCCGAACTCCTGGGTGATCCGCACCGACAGTCCGGAAAGGGTCTGCCGATCCATGTAGTTGATGGCCGAAGCCAGCAACAACATCCCGCACACCGACCATTTCCAGGCGGCACCGCGCGAACCGGATGGAGTCGGGGCGATCATGGTCTCTCATTGTTCGGACCAGGAGACACCATCCCAGCGGCGGACCCGCTCCAGCAACCGGATCGCATCCTGGGAGAACACCTCGAAGAGCACCTCCCCCTTCTCGGCCGAGGCCGCCGCCGGATGACCGATATGACCGGTGGGGGTGCGTTCCCGGGTGACCCAGCCCCGATGGGCCGGATGAAACGGCGGCGTGGCATCCACCGGATCCAGCGAGGCGAAGGGCTGCACCTGACCGGGATCGAGTCGCAGCATCATCGAGGTCTCCCACTCGCAGGCATGGCCCATCTCCTGTTGCACCCACCCGCCGGCCACCGGCCGTTCGAAGGGTTTGCCACCCAGGCTCCAATAGGTGGCCAAGAGCAGCAGCAATCCGTCGGCGTCCCGGTGTCGCTGTCTCAATTCGAAGACGGCCTGTCGCCCCGGAACGTCGTTGCCACCATGACCGTTCAGGAAGACCACCCGCTTGAATCCGTGCCGCACGACGTTCTCGGCCAACCCCACGAGCAGGTCGAGGTAAGGCCGGGGCGGGGCCGACAGGGTGCCGGGGAAATCGAGGTGATGATCGGAGTTGCCGAGCCAGAGCACCGGTGCGAACACCGCCTCCCGGGCCAGGGCCGACTCGGTCCGACGCACCACCTCGCCCACCAACCGGGTGTCGGTGAGCACCGGCAGATGACCTCCGTGCTGCTCGAGCGCGGCGATGGGAAAGACGATGGGGGTCTCGCGCGGCAAGGCGGCCAACTGCGGCGAAGTGAGTTCGGCGAGGTACATGGAGAATCGTTCCCAAGGATGCAGATCCGATGCGTCAGGTCAAAGGAAGGCGGCCGGGATGATCGCACCCACCGCGGAGTCCCCTGGAGTCAGGGGGCACGGCGACCGACCCGCCGGCTTCAAGGCTCCCAAGTGCGGCGCAATTGACCGGATTCGGCATCCCAAAGCCGCACGATACCGCGGTCGTCGGCTCCCACGACCCAGCGGCCGTCCCGGCTGACCGACAGCGCCTGGAGATACTCGGGCACGGTGGCCAGGTCTCGAACGGTCTCGCCATCGGATTTGAACACGCGCCCCTTGCCCGAGCCGCTCACGGCCACGAATCGAAGCAGGCCTCCCGCCGGCTGCAGCCCGGTCACCTCCTTGCCGAATCCCTCGATGTTCTTGCGACGTTCCCCGGTGCGCGGATTCCACAGCTTGACCATCCCCTCCGCTCCCCCGGTCGCCAGGACACTGCCGTCGGGCGCCCAGGCCACGGCGATCACATGATGGGTATGCCCCTCGAGATGAAGTCGTGCGGCCGGAGTCTGGAGCGGAGTGATCCGTGCGAACCGATCGGCCCCGGCGCTGGCGATCCGCTCACCCCGCGGTGAAAACGCCACGGCCGTGACGGCATCGCTGTGCACGGCACCCAGATCGTGGGCCAGCGTGCCTTCGGGCAGCTTCCACAGCTTGAGTTCTCCGGAGCGCGAGGGTTCCCCCCCGCCCGTGGCCAGCAACGAACCATCGGGACTGAAGGCCAGGGCATTGATGCGATCGGCGAAGGCCGGTGCGGTCGCACTTCCCGCCAGAGTCTGCCGGAGGAACCACGGGCGGGCGGTCTGGATGCGACTCACCCCCTCGGGGAACGCGGCCAGAAATTCCTCGTCGTTCAAGGCCACGAGGGCCAGTGGCATCCCCTGCCCGACCGCGAACGGAGCCGAGGCCCGACCGGTGCCCGGATGCCACCGGGTCCACAATCCGTCGGCGCCGACCGTGATCAGCGAGTCTCCCGAGGGCGACAACGCCGCCACCTCGAAGGGGCGGGTCTTCGACCGATCCCGCTCGGCTTGAACGGTCTTGAGGCGGGTTTCGGAGCGGGCGATCCGACCCTGGGCCGCCTGTTCCTCGGCCTGCGCGGTCGCCACCGAAGCGTTGGCATCGGCGACCGTCTTCTCGGCCAGGACCACATCCTGGTCAGCGCCCTCGGCCGCGATGCGGGCCTTGTCGAGCGGCCCCTTGAGCTCTCCGGCCTTCTTCTGGGCCTCGGCCAACTGCTCCTCCGCCTTCTTGCGCCGCGGGGGGATCTCGGCTTCGGCCCGCTCCAGGGCCGCTTTGCGCCGCCCCGCCGATTCGGCCTTGGCCGCCACGTCATCCAGGGACTTCAACGCGGCCTCCGGCGTCGCCTTGGCCGCGGTCAGGGCCTTTTGGAGCTCTTCGCCGGCCGCCTTGGCCTCGGACTGGATGCGGGTCAATTCGCTGGCGGCCGAATCCCGATCGCGGGTGGCGGTCACCGCGAGCGCGTTCTGGGCCGACCACTCTTTCTCGCGTTCCGTGAGTGTCTTGGCCGCCAGATCCCGCTTCTCGCGCGCCTTGGTCAGCGCCGTCTGGGCCTGGGTCACGGCCGACCTGGCTTCGCCGATCCGCGTGCCGGCCAGGGCCAATTCCAATCGACTCCGACCCAGCTCGGCCTCTTCTCGCAACGCCTCCAACGACAACCGCGGGTCGCCGGCCAGAGTGAGGGACTGGGTCTGGGACAGAGTCCGAGAAAGGGTCTGCGCGCCCCCGGTCGACAACACCACGACCCCGTTGGACCCTGAACGATCCCAAAGCAGTGAACGCACCGGACCCGCACCGCGCAAGAGCCCCTGCGGACCCTGGGGCCAGGTCACCAACCCTCCGGAGGCCCCGGACAACCACAGCGAACCCTTCGTCGCGGCCTCGGTCTTCAGCACTCGGGAATCGGCCGGAATCTCCGGAATGTCTTCCAACGCCCCGGGCCCGGGCTCGGATCCCTCCGCTGTTTGCCGCCACCGCTGAGGCGCATGGCTGGAACCATAGGTGATCACCCACGAGTCGCCTCCGGGCATCCATCCCACTCCGGTCGGTTCGGCCGGCAGCACCCGCACCTTCGAAAGCGACGGCCCGGGTTTCATCCGGGACACGCTCCACGCATCACGCCCCGACACGACCGACAACCACCGGCCATCCGGAGACCACGTCAGACGGACCGCTGAAGACGAGGCGACCGGGGCATTGCCCTTGAGGGACCACGTCCCGAGCACTCCTGTCAGCGGATCGGAGCGGATCTCGAGGATTCCGGAGGCGTTCACGGTCGCCAGCGCGGTGCCCTCGGGCGAGAACGCTGCCGCCACCCAAGGAGCCTTGGGAGCACTCGCAACCCGGGGCTCGACCGTGACCGGACGACGCTGCCACAGACGCACCTCACGGAACCCCGCGGTGGCCAACCACTGATCATCGGGGCTGAAGGCCATGGCGCCGACCACATCCCGCTGACTGGCCCCGTTCAGGGCGGGGTCTTCCAGACGGCCGATGGTCTTGCCCGTGGCCAGTTCGATGACGCTGACCCGATTGGCCCGTGCCACCGCGACGGTCGCTCCCTCCGAATCGAGGGCCACGGCGAAACTGGCGTTCCATTCGGGGGAAATCGGTTTCCAAGCCGGTTCGACGACCACCGCCCGGTCGGCCTTGGCCCCCTGCTCGATCCAGCGCCACAGAACCCCCAGTTCCTCGGGTGTCAGATCACGGGCATTGGACTTGTTGCCCGCGGGCGGCATCACCAGATCCTCCACCTGATGGGCCGCCGACTTGAGCACCAGGCTCTCGGCGGGTTTTCCGGGCACCGCACCGGGACCGGTATCGCCCCCTCGCAGCAGCGCGGCGGGAGTCTCCAGATTCAAGCCGGCCTTGGCCCGGGTCTGGTTGTGGCACGGCAGGCAGTTGGCCTGGAACATCGGCAGGATGTCCTTCTGGAAACCGACGACGGCATTGGTGCCACCGGCTTCTTTCTGGATGGAAAGCGGTCGGACGGCGGCCAGACCGGAATCCGGCCAGACGATCCCCAGGGTGAACACCCAGGCGACCCAC
Source organism: Verrucomicrobiales bacterium (assembly GCA_027490985.1). Classification (GTDB taxonomy): domain Bacteria; phylum Verrucomicrobiota; class Verrucomicrobiia; order Limisphaerales; family UBA9464; genus SXXZ01. The sequence continues at coordinate 55,146 of JAIXXC010000180.1, read as the reverse complement.
CATCCGATGCCCGATCCAGAGGAACGGCTCACGGCTTGGCCTCCGGCTTGGCGGTGGCACCCACTGTCACGGTGAACGGCTCGGACCAGAGGGCCAAGGTCAGGTCACGGGGTTTGGCCTTTTCTTCGGCCGATTTGCGACGTGCTTCGGCTTCCTTCTTGCGGGTCTCCGCCGCGGCCTTGCCCTCGGGCTTGGCCGACGACAACGCCTTCTCGGCCTCCTTCAACTCGGCCTCGGCGGCCACCAACGCCTCGGGAGACTGTCGGTATTTGCCGGTGACACTGCCCTGCAACCACAGAGTGTGGGTCCCCGAGGGCAAACGCGCATCGCCCAATGACAACTCCGCCACGAGATGGGTGGCCTTTTCCGGGACACTGATCTCCTTGGCCTTGTCCAGGGCGGACTGTCCGGCCGCCTTCACCGTGAAAGCGCCCTGGAATTCCCCGCGCCGTTCGATGGTCAATGGCAGTTTCCAAGTGGCTCCGTCGGCAGAGGAGGTCGCGGTTCCGACTCGGATCGTCACCGGGGCCGACTCCTGGGTCACCACGGCGACCGCGCCACTGCGGGAACGCCGGACCACCGGGCTCTCGGTGTTGTAATCGGCGACGGGCCACACCAACGACGCGGGCGAGGCCTTGCGGGTCTGGACCACCGAGCCCACGGCCGCCTTGCCCACCACGTGCCAGGAGCCCGTGCCCGAGGCCTCGGCCGAAGCGGTCAGCAACAGCACCCCGGTGTTCTGCCCCGATGGGATCCGGGTGGCGGACGCCCGCACTCCCGGAGGCAAATCGATGGCCGACAACTCGATCTCGCCCTGGAAACCATCCCGTCGGAAGGCCACCACACGAAAAGCCACCGTCTGATCCCGGCGGACCACCGATGGCAGCACCGGAAGCGCGCGATCCTCGCCCACACGGGCCGGGGGCATGGGGAAGACGGCCAAGTGGAACTCGGGAGTCTCCGGACGCAGGCTCAGGCGATAGGGATAACGCGCCACGGCTTCACCCCGGCGGAACCCGTCGCGAACGACGATCCGGTATCGCCCCGTCTCGGGAATCTCCAACCGGGCGGCGGCATCGCGGTGGGCCGTCGGAAACTCGCGATCCCCCAGATTCTGTTCGGTATCCCCCAATTCCAAGACATCGACCCAGCCCGCCCCCTCTGCGGCGGCCTCGGGTGTCTTGGCCCGTTGCACGATCGCCATGGGATCCACCGGATGTCCCCAACGCTCGGAAACGAGTTCCACCCAGAACACCTGGCCTTGCTTCGCCTCGAAAGTGACCCCACTCCACCGACCCCGGGCCGGGAACAGGCTCGAGAAATCGCACGGCGGCGTCACTGAAACCAACCCCGTGGGGGCGCCGGTGATCACGGAAAAGGGGGTCAGGGCGAACAGCACCGGGGTGAGGGGGGACACCCCCTCCGAACCACGCCACGCCCAGGCCTCCTGGGCCAACGGGAATGCCGAGGGTTGGCCGAGCAACCCCACCGTCGCCGACACCGGACCCGGCTCGGTCGGAGCCGTGATCTCCAGATCGCGCTGCTCGAGCGGTTCTCCGTCGGCGCCGGGCACCGACGACGGATGACCGCCCGGCAATCGTCGACCATAGAGAGTCACCCGTTGGGAACGGCCGGCCTGCAACACCGGCGGCACGGCGAACGCGACCCGTGGACGCGCGGTGAGCACCAGCCGAAACCCATGCGTGTCACCGCCCCGGTACAGGGAGTCGTTCAATTTCAGGAGGTAGACACCCTTGGCCGGCAGCTTGAACTCGAACCACTCCCGACGCCGCACGCGGGTGAGTTCGGCGCCCGAGGCATCGATCAGCGCCCAGTCGGGCACCAATCGCGAATCCAGTTCGCGGGCTTCGATGTGCGCTCCCAGAGCCTGCCCCGCCTCGCCCTCAACGCGAAACCAGAGCACTTCCTGGGCGCCCATGCGGCCATTGACCACGGCCTCGAGGGGGAGATCGAAGGCTTGGGCCGGCGTGAGCGGGGGTTGGGTCCATTGGAGTTCCCGTGCGGCCGGACCGACCGAAAACGCCCTCGGATTCGAGACCCCATGGCGCCCCTGGACCCGGAGGTCGAGTTGCTCTCCGGACATCCCGGCCGGCAACGGAACCCGGAACCGGTCGGAAGATCCGGGCACCGGGGTGCCGACGATCCGGGGATCGGAGAACACGAGGCCGGTGGCCTCGTCCAGGTCCGACCCGGTCACGGTGACTTCGACGGTGGATCCGGCGGCACCCCCCGGCGGAAACACCGCATGGAGCCGGGGCACGGGCAACTGCGCGCAGAGCGTCGCCACGCCCAGCCATCCCGCTGTGATCCAGCATCCCGACGCGATCCGGATCATGCCTCAGTGGTTGAAGAGGAATTCCTTGGTGTTCAGGAGAGCCCAGGTCAGGTCCTCCCAGGCTTCCCGCCGGGCTTTGGCCTTCAAGGCCTTGGTCTCGGCGGCATCCTTGCCCGGTTTCACCGACGAAACCTTGCGCGACAAATACTCGGTGGCCCGTCGGAGTTCATCGGACGAGGGGGAACGCGCGTAGGCCAGATGATACAACTCGCCGAGCTTGGCCTCATCGGGGCGGGAGTCGCCATTCAGCCGGGCCGGACGGGAATCGTCGGAACTGAGCCGAGTCTGGATGTCCTTCGAGTTGAGCAGGTGCAGGCTCTGACTGAGCGAGGCCTCCATGCTCCGTTCGCACTCGCAGGCACTGCTGCCTTCGGGGCGTCCGAACACCGTCAGGAAATAGCTCTGGGCGTTGAAGCTGTTGTCCGGGAGACACACGGCCCGGGTGCCCACCGGAAGGCCGTCGAACTGACTGCGCCCGCCGGTCAGGGTGTTCACCGAATCCAACAACACCTCGGCGGGAAGTCGGCGCGGGTAGAAGCGGGAGAAGTGGTGACGATCCTTGGCGTTGTGGGCGTTGGGCTCGGCACTCAACTGGTAGGTCGTGCTGCGGGTCAGTGTGCGCACCAGGTCTTTCAGGTCGAAGCCGCTGGCGACGAAGTGGGCGGCCAACGCCTCGAGCAACTCCGGATTGCTCGGGGGATTGGTGTCCCGCATGTCGTCTTCGGGATCCACCAGACCCCGACCGAAGAAGTGTTTCCAGTAGCGGTTGACCAGCGCCTTGGCGAACCACGGGTTCTTGGGCGAGGTCATCCAATCGGCCAGGAACACCCGCGGGTCGTCATCGACGGCCAGATCGAAGGCGGGCTGCCCGAGGGCCGCGGGCTTCACGGCCTGACCGTTTTTCTTGTTGGTCGCTTTGGCCTCCCCGCGTCGATGGACGATGACGTCTTCGCCGGGTTGGGTTCCGGGCTTGTAGGACACCTGTGAAAAAGCCGCCCCGAAGCTCCAGTAATCGGCCTGACTCCACTTTTCATACGGATGGTGGTGGCACTGGGCGCACTGCATCCGCTGGCCGAGGAACAATTGCGACACGTCCTCCAACTGGGTCTGGACGGTCCGGACCTGACGATACCAGGCCACCGGAGGGTTTTCGGAAACATCGCCCGAGGCCGTGAGCACCTCGCGAACAAACCGGTCATACGGCTTGTTTTCAGCCAGACTGTCGCGGACCCAGGCATGGAAAGCCAGGGTACCCCGGGCCTGCTTCGGTTCGCTCCGCTTGTTGCGCAAGAGCGCCGACCACTTGCCGGCGAAGTAGTCGGCGTAGTCGGTGGAGGCCACGAGGCGGTCGATGACACGGTCACGATCACCCGGGGCCGTGTCGGATTCGAAGGCCCGGACCTCGTCGGGAGTGGGCAAGCGCCCCGCGATGTCGAGCGTCACCCGCCGGAGGAAGGTCGGCTTGTCGGTGAGCGCGCTCGGAGGCATCCCCACCTGCTTGAGTTGCTTGAAGACCCACTCGTCGACGAAGTTCCGCACCGGCGGCAAGTGGTCCACCGGGGCTCCCAGCGGGATGGTCGCCCGGAAGGTCGCCACCTTGCCCTGATAGCGGACCATGACCGCGAACTCGCCGGGCTGGTTGAAGACCTTGAGCAGGCCGTTGGCATCGGATGCGGCCATGTCCTTGTCGTTGGGCTCGAAGAGCGCGCTGCGCGTGACGTCTTCGGTGGATCCGTCGGAATAATGGGCGCTCACCACCAACTGCTGTTCCCCGTTGAGGGCCAGGGTCCGGACCGACGGGAACACCTCCACACGCTCGACCGTGGGGGCGTTGGTCTTGCCCACGGGCATTCCCTGAGCGATCCAACGGACCAAACGCCGGTAGTCGTCGGAACCGATCTCCAGACGCTTGCCCCCGCCATGCGGCAACTCGGCCGTTCCTTTGGTCACCAACATCGATCGGGGCGGATCGGCCGGAAAGAGACGCCGCCCGCGAGCCTCGCGGACCAGATGCTCGTAATCCTCGTCGGGTTCGAACCCGAGCAACGAGAGGCGGAACCCGTTTTGTCCGGCCGCCTTGCCATGGCACCCACCACCGTTGCAGCCGTTCTTGGTGAAGATGGGCACGATCTGGTTGGCGAAGTGCAGCGGAGCCGGTTGCCCGGCATGGACGACCCGCACCGGAATGCGCGCGGTGGATCCGTCGCGGGCCTTGGCGGTGATCACCGCCTGGCCATCGGCCACCGGGATCACCCGTCCCGAGGCATCGAGGCGAACGATGCCCGCGGGCTCGGAGGTCCAAGTCACCTCACGGGTCACATCGCGCGACCCATCCAGGGTGGCCAGCAACTGCTGTCGGGCATCCTGAGAGTCGAGAGTCACTTCGCGGGCCCCCGATCGGTAGTGCAGTTCGAGCGAGCCGGCCCGGATTGATCCGATGCCGCCCACCGCGGTGCAGAGGATCATCGCGCACAGACGGCCGAACATCCCGAGAAGGCCGACCCTACCGGGAATGCCGGGCCACCCGGATCGGGGGGAGCGGGGTCCGAGGTTCATCCGTTCGGGGTTCATGGATTCCGGAGCGATGTGCATGGGGGTGTCTGCGTCAACCGACCAACTCCCGCATGGGCTGGCACCCATCGGGGACCAGGAACTGCGGCCGGCCGGTGAGGTCGGGCAGGGTCGTCTTGTTCACGTCGATGCCCAGGTTCTGGTAGAGCGTGGCGAACACCTCGCCGAACTGTACGGGGCGTTCGCTGGGCTCGCCTCCGAGGCGATCGGTCGCGCCGATCACCTGCCCCACCTTCATGCCCCCGCCGGCCAGGAGCGCACAGTTGGCCCGAGGCCAATGGTCACGACCGCCATCCTTGTTGATCGTCGGTGAACGGCCGAATTCTCCCCAGGCGATCACGCTGACGTCGTTCTGGAGCCCCCGGTCATGCAGGTCGGCGATCAACGCGCTGAGCGCCTGATCCAACAGCGGCAGGTCGTTCCGGGCATTGCCGAAATTGTTGCCGTGGTAGTCCCAGAACCCGTAGGCCACGGTCACGAACCGGGCACCGGCCTCGACCAGTCGACGGGCGATCAGGAACTGCTCATTGAGCATGGGAGCCGCATCGCCATGCACCTTGGGATCACCCTTGCCGTACCGCTCACGGAGGGCGGCCGACTCCTTCTCGACGTTGAGCGCCTCCAGCAGGCGGCTGGAGGTGAGCATTCCGAAGGCCTGCTGATTGAAACCATCGACACCGGCCATGAGTCCGCTGGCGTCGACTTCACGCCGGAAGCGGTCGAAGGAGGCCAGCAGCGCACGACGATCGGAGAGGCGGTCGGTGGTGATGCCATTGAGCACCATGTCGGACTTGGCATCGGCCGCCGGGCGGAAGGCATCGTGGGAGACCCCCGCATACCCCGCGGTGGCGGCGTTGTAGGGGCGGTGCTGCATGCGCGGCTCGAGCCCGACGAACGCCGGAACCGCCGCGGACGCCGGCCCCATCACGCGGGAAACGGTCGCTCCGAACGTGGGCCAGCCCCCGGGCGGCTGACTCGCCTTGCGCCGTCCGGTCTGACACATGAAATCGGAATGATCGTCGATGGCGTCGCTGATGGACCGGATCACGGCATAGCGATGGGCCTGCTTGGCCAGGAGCGGCAGGTGCTCACAGACCTGGAACCCGGGCACTGTGGTGGGGATCGGTCGGAATTCGCCCCGAATCTCCGCCGGCGCGTCCATCTTGAGGTCGAAGGTGTCCTGATGGGGCGGGCCGCCCGGCAGGTACACCATGATCACGGCCTTGTGGTTGGACTTCATCCCGGAGGCCGCCTCGGCGCGCAACAACTCCGGCAGAGCGAGGCCGGAAAACCCGCCCAGGCCGCCCAGCCCCAAGCCGCCGATCCGGAGGAAACTCCGGCGGGAAAGGCCGTCACAAAAACGGCTGGAAGGTCCGGATAGGGTCAACATGGCTAGGCAGACGTCGGGGCATCACCGTCGTGTTCACGGGAAAACTCGGAGCCGTCATCGGGGAGGCACTGGGTCATCCCACCAGTTCCTTCATGGGCTGGACTCCGGGATCGACCAGGAATTGGGGACGCCCGGTCAAGTCGGGGACGGTCACCTTGTTCACGTCCAATCCCAGAGCGTGATACAGGGTCGCGTGGACCTCGCCGAAGGTGGTGGGCCGGGAGTCGGCTTCGCCCCCCAGACGGTCGGTGGAACCGATCACCTGACCATGACGGAGGCCCCCGCCGGCCATGAGGGCGAAGCCCACGCGCGGCCAGTGGTCGCGACCTCCGTCTTTGTTGATGGTGGGGGTTCGACCGAATTCACCGGCCACCAGCACCGAGACGTCGCGATCGAGACCCCGCTCCTTGAGGTCGGTGATGAGCGCGCTCAATCCCTGGTCCAGCAGCGGCAGGTCTTGGCGCAGAGCCCCGAAATTGTCGCCATGATGATCCCAGCGACTGAAAGCCAGGGTCACACAGCGGGCGCCGGCCTCCACCAGGCGTCGGGCCGCCAGAAAGTGCTCCATGAGCTTCGGGGCTCCGTCGTCCCGGTTCTTCGCGTCTCCCCGACCATAACGCGCAACCACCTTGGGATCCTCGTTCTTGAGATCCAGAGCCGTCATCAGCTTGCTGGAGGTCAGGATCCCGAACGCCTGCTGGGTGTACGCATCGGAACCGGCCACCTGACCACTGGCATCGACCTCGCGGCGGAACCCGTCGAGAGCTCCCAGCAGCGCCCGGCGATCGGACAACCGATCGAGCGTGATGCCGTTGAGGACCATGTCGTCTTTGCCCCCACCCTTGTTGATCTCGAACGGGGCGTAGGCCGCCCCGAGATACCCGGCCACGCCGTTGTCGGACCAGGGAACATGGCCCATCTTGGGAGCCAACCCGATGGACGCGGGAATGGCCGGATCGGCCGACCCCTGAAGCTTGGCCAAGAGCGCCCCCATGGCCGGCCAGCCTCCCGGGGGCTGGTTGCGGTTCAGGCGCCCCGTATAGGTTTGGAACGACTCGTGCCGGTCTTCCATGCCCACCATGGACCGGATCACCGTGCACTGGTCCATCACCCGGGCCATGCGCGGCAGGTGTTCACAGATCTGCAGACCCGGAACCGAGGTGGCGATGGGGTTGAACTCACCCCGGATCTCGGCCGGCGCATCGACCTTGAGGTCGAACATGTCCTGGTGACTGGGGCCACCGGGCAGGAAAATCAGGATGACCGCCTTGTGGGAACGGCCCGCCGAGCGGAGTCCTGCGGCCGACTCGGCGCGAAGCAATCCCGGCAGAGCCAACCCGCCCATTCCCAGCGCCCCGATGCGCAGAAAACTGCGGCGCGAAACACCGTCGCAGAATCCGCTGGTGGAGGAGTTGGGTCCCAAGAGAGTGAGCACGGCAGTGATGGGGAAGTTCGATCCCTACAGCACTGCAAAAACCAACACTCGTCAACCGTCCACGGCCGGTTTTTTCGCACCCGAACGGCAACCCGAAAATCGCCCCCCGAGCGTGGAGCGGACACGCCGATCCGGCGTGGATGCCCACCGAGGCTTGGTACGCAACAAGGCCCGACACACCGGGTGTCGGGCCTTGGCACAGGATCGAAGGGTTTTTGAGCGGATAATTCGAGGGGACAAGTCGATCGGTCGGTTCGAGCGAACGAAGCCTGCGTCGAGTTTTCCCTTCGAGTTTTCCGTCGAAATCTCCGTTGGATTTCGGACCGAATTTGGGACCGAATCTAAGACCGGATTTCGGACCCGATTTGGGATCAGGTCACTGCTCGTCGGCCGATCAAGCGGCGAGGAGCGTGTCCTTCTCCTTGACCGCCATGGCACCCTTGCCGATACGGGCGCGCAGGTAGGTCAGCTTGGCGCGGCGCACGGCGCCCTGACGCTCGACCTCGATCTTCTCCACGCGCGGGGAGTGGGTCGGGAAGATGCGCTCGACACCCTCGCCGTAGCTGATGCGGCGGACGGTGAAGGTCTGGTTCAATCCGCGGCCGCGGACACCGATCACGACTCCCGCGAAGATCTGGATGCGCTCCTTGTCGCCCTCGACGACCTTGGTGTGCACTCGGACGCTGTCGCCCACGTTGAATTTCGCGGCTTCCTTGCGGAACTGCTCGCCCTCGATTTTGTCAAACAATGCGGCCTTGTTCATGGCTGTGATCTCTTCAATTTTCCAAAACTTCAGTTACTTCAAAAACGGTCACTCTCAACAATTCGTCTCTCAACGCTCCGATTCTGTGGACCGGCGATGGACCGAACCGCTGATCTTCCAAAAGATGGGCCCATCGTCAACCTGATCCGTCAAAACGAGCCCAAAAACCGTCGGCGGCGAATCCCAGGGGCGCTCAATCAACAGCGCAACCCGCTGGGTGATCAAACCCGCCGCGAAATCAACCGCCGGGTTTTCGCCAGCGGTACTTCTCCCACAGATCCGGGCGACGCTCGGCCGTACGCCGCATCGACTCCCGCTGCCGCCACCGGGCAATCTCAGCGTGATTGCCCGACATCAACACCTCGGGAACGGTCCACCCACGGAACTCCGCGGGCCGGGTATAGTGGGGGTATTCGATCAATCCGTCACTATGAGATTCCTCGGTGGCGCTCATCGCGTCTCCCAGGGCTCCGGGCAACAGGCGTGTGACCGTATCCACGATCACCATCGCAGGCAACGCTCCATTCGTGAGCACGTAGTCGCCGATGCTCAAAGCGTCGTGGGCCAGATGCTCGCGGATCCGTTCATCGAATCCCTCGTAACTGCCGCAGATGAGGATCACATGGCCCAAGGAGGCCAGTTCACCGGCCACGGCCTGGGAAAAAGGCCTACCGCCGGGCGCGGTGAGGATCACCCGCGTGTCGGCTCCCCGAAGGGCCTCGACCGCTTCAAAGATCGGTTCGGGCTTCAGGACCATACCCGCCCCCCCGCCGAAGGGGCGATCATCGACCGTCTTGTGCCGGTCGTGGGCCCAGGTGCGGAGATCATGGATGGTCAGATCCAGAATCCCCGTCTTCCGGGCACGCCCGACGATGCTCTGGTCCAGTGGACCCGAGAACATCTCAGGAAACAGCGTTAAGATATCGACCTTCATGCGACAGGCCCGGCGAGTCTGATCCGGTTCACCGGATGCGGAAATGCAATTCCCGCCCGAAAGCTCCAACACGAAAACCACCCGGGGTGCTCCGGCGCCCCATCGATTCAAGTCGGCACGGGTGGAGGGTCGCCACTGGAAAGAAAACGGCTCCGGCTGGACCGGGGCGCAGAAGGCGTTGCCTCGGACCCCACCCGGCGTCAAAGACCAGACCGCAGCCCCGTGGGCCCAGGATCCGGACAATCACCCTCAAACCCGACTCGCCCCGGAGTCAGCCCAAACCGAGTCCAGCATCGACCCGAAATTCGGCCCCCGATCGGGGCGCAGGAGCGAAACGGGGCCCGATTGAAGCGGTCCTCGTTTGAAGCCCTACTCGATCGGAGTTGTCACCGCCATGGTCGTGACATCGAATCCCCGAGCAGCAACGGGGAGGCCTCGGGTAGATAGAAAAGAATCCGATCGATAGCATCGATCGGATCGCTCAGGTCGGGTAGTCGGGCAGATTGAGCCGATTTGTTCGTTTGAGCGTCGTTTGGATCACTCATTGGATCCCAGCTCAATCACCGGCTCAAAGCTCCATCGCTTGGCCCAAGTTCGACCAATCGACCAATGAGACCGACTATTCGTCTTCCACCAGGTCTACCGTGCAGCGGCGACCGGCCTTGGCCGCGCCGACCTGCAGGACCGACCGGATGGCCTGAATGGTGCCACCCCGGCGTCCGATGATCTTGCCGGCGTCGTCTCGGGCCACCCGGACCTCGTAGATGGTCAGGCCACCCCGTTCGACCGGAGTGACGGAAACCGCATCCGGTTCGTCCACCAACTCCTTCACCACAAACTCAAGGAAGGCCTGCATGGCTGCTGAGATCGGATTGAGCCGATGGATCCAAAACGAGTGGATCAGGCGGCCACGGCAGCCAGCTTGGCGGACTTCTTGATGAACGAAGCCACCGTATCGCTGGGCTGGGCACCCACACCGACCCAGTACTGGGCACGGTCCAGATTCAAGGTGTAGTTGTTGCCCTTGACCTTCGGATTGTAGGTGCCGATTTCTTCGATGAACTTGCCGTCCCGGGGACTGCGACCATCGGCCACCACGATCCGGTAGACCGGGTTGTTCTTGTTACCGCCGCGCTTCAGACGAATGCGAACCATAGAAATGTGTATTCCTGCCCGATTTCACGGGCCAATTGCCTCAAAGGAAGGAGGAGCCTAGAGGCTTTCCCGTCGATGAGGCAAGCGAACATTTTGTAAACCTGCTTTCCATCCAGCCACAACCCCGTCGAACCCCGGTTCAGATGACGGTCTTGTCGGGAATGACCGCCCCCTTGGGGATGACCAGAACACCGTCACGGATGTAGTAGAGAGGGTGATCCACGTCGGCCGGCTTGCCCTCCGGAGACAGGATGCAGTTGCGACCGATCCGTGCGTTCTTGTCGATGATCGCGTTGTCGATGCGGGTGCCCCGACCCACCCCGATCGGAATGCCCTGATTCTCGGGGCGATTGCGCTTCTCGGCGTTGTCGTAGTAATCGGCGCCCATCATCACCACCCGGTTGAGGGAACTCCCAGCGTCGAGGATGGATCGGATGCCCACCACCGCATGACGCAACTGGGCGTGGTCGATGGTGCACCCGTCGGCGATCACCGCATGGTCGATGGCCGCGCTCTCGATGCGGGTGGCCGGCAGATAGCGCGGGCGCGTGAACACCGTCGGGTTGAAGAAGTCGAACTGCGGGCGGTCGTTGGTCTGGTCGAGGCTGGCTTCGAAGAAGCTGCGGATCGTTCCGATGTCTTCCCAGTACCCCTGGAACACGTACGAATACACCCGCCGGCTGTCGATCGCGCCGGGGATGATGTGCTTTCCGAAATCGGTGTGGTTGTTGTTGAGCAACTCGAAGAGGACCTCGCGGTTGAACACGTAGATGCCCATCGACGCCAGATACAGGTCCTCATCGCGCCGGATGCCGAACTTCGGATAGGTCTCCCGATCCAGCTTCATCGACTCGAGGATGGCCGGATCCTTCGGCTTCTCCACGAACCGGGTGATGCGGTTCTCCGGATTCACCTGCATGATGCCCAGGGCCGACGCCTCCCGAGCCGCCACGGGGATGGTGGCCACCGTCAGGTCGGCCGAGTGCTCGATGTGAGCCTGGAGCACGGCTTGGAAGTCCATCTGGTACAACTGGTCACCCGAGAGGATCAGCGCGTACTCGAAGTCGTTGTTCTTGAAATGCTGCAGGTTCTTGCGAACCGCGTCGGCCGTCCCCTGATACCAGCTGGTGCTCGAGAAACTCTGCTCGGCCGCCAGCAACTCCACGAAGCCGCCGCTGAAGTGGTCGAACTTGTAGCTCTGCGAAACGTGCCGGTGCAGCGACGCCGAATTGAACTGGGTGAGCAGGTAGATGCGGCGCAGCCCGCTGTTGATGCAGTTGGAGATGGGGATGTCGACCAACCGATACTTGCCGGCCAAGGGCACCGCCGGCTTGGCCCGATCCCGCGTCAACGGGAACAGACGGGTTCCCTGCCCTCCCCCCATGATGATGCTCAGAGTGCTGCCGTTGAAGGAGGAGGGTCGTGGGTGGGGCATGCTTGGAAAACCTAGGTTTCTGTGTTTCTAGCCCCGAATCGGCGAATCCTCAAGGCGAGATGCACCCCCGCCGTGGTGATGCACTACCCCGTCTTTGCCCTGCAGAACCACCCGAGGTGCGTCCGTCGTGCCCGAACCCGAGCCTCGGTCACTCGGACCTCAGACCAGGCGCTGACCACCGCCATCGAACCCGCTGCCGTCGAGGTCGATCAGGATGTCCCGGGGCTCGGCCCCCTTGCTGGGCCCGACCACACCGCGGTCCTCCAGTTCGTCCATCATGCGGGCGGCCCGTCCGTAGCCCAATTTCAGCCGTCGCTGGAGCAGTGAGACGCTGGCCTTCTTCTCCGTGCGGATGACATCGATGCACTTCTGGATGAGTTCGTCATCCTCACTGCTCCCTTCGTCGTCCGGGTCCAGCGGCAGAGACCCCATGCTGCTTTGCGCTTTCTGGAGGGCCTGGTGGATCTCGGGTTCGTAGCTCGGCTTGCCCTGCACGCTGATGTGGTTCATCACGGCCTCGATCTCGGCATCGGTGATCAACGCCCCCTGGGCGCGGATCAGGCGACCGGAACCGGGCGGCAGGTAGAGCATGTCGCCCTTGCCGAGCAGCTTGTCGGCGCCCATCTGATCGAGAATGGTGCGCGAATCGACCTTGGCCGCCACCTGGAAGGCGATGCGCGCCGGGATGTTCGCCTTGATGACGCCCGTGATGACGTCCACCGACGGGCGCTGGGTGGCCACGATGCAGTGGATGCCGGCGGCTCGGGCCATCTGCGTGATGCGGGCGATGGCCATTTCGACATCGGCCGGGGCGACGAGCATCAGATCGGCCAACTCGTCGATGATGACCACGATGTAGGAGAGCTTCTCGGGAATGACGATATCCTCGTCGCGCGGGACGACGATCTGCTCGTCGATCTCGACGGCGAACCCGTCGGCCCCGGGCTCGACCCGTTCCTTGCGCGCGGTCAGCGGCAGTTCGGGCTCCTTGGGCGGCAGGGGCTTCTCCTTCGGACGCTCGTTGAACGACTTGATGTTGCGCACCCCGACCCGGGCGAAGATCTGGTAGCGCTTCTCCATCTCGTTGACCACCCACCGCAGGGCCAGGATCACCTTTTTGGGATCGGTCACCACGGGCACGACCAGGTGCGGCAAGGCGTTGTACTGCTGCAGTTCCACGACCTTCGGATCGATCATCACGAAGCGGAGCTGGTCGGGACTGAACCGGTACACCAGCGAGGCGATGATGGTGTTGATGCACACCGACTTGCCCGAGCCGGTGCTGCCGGCGATGAGCACGTGCGGCATCTCCGCCAGGTCGGCGATGATCGGATGGCCGTACACGTCCTTGCCCAGGGCCAGAGGGATCCGGGCCTTGGTGTTCTGCCACTCCGGGGCCTCCAGCAAGTCGCGCATGATGACCTTCGTCTTCACGGCGTTGGGCACCTCGACGCCCACCGATGACTTGCCGGGAACCGGGGCCAGGATGTTCAGGCGCTCGGCCTTGAGGGCCGCGGCGATGTTGTTGGTCAGGCCGGCGATCTTCTCCAACTTGACCCCGGGGGCCGGATGCAATTCGTAGCGGGTGATGGTCGGTCCCTTGGTGATGTCACCCGGAGCCACTTCGATGCCGAACTGGGCCAGCGTCTGGACCATCAGCCGGGCATTGGACATGAGCTCCTCTTTGGTCTCGGTGGGTTTGACCGAGGTGTCCGGGAGGCTCAGGAGATCGATCGAGGGCAGGCGGTAATTGCCGATGATCGGAGCCGAGGCCACGGTGATGGGCTTGGCCTTGCGGGGCTGCATCACCGCCCGCGGACGGATCGGCGCGGTGGCCGCCACCGGCAGAACCTCGGCCGGTGCCGGGGCGGCCTCGTCGGGGCGATCCCACGGCGGGGCGTCGTCGGCATCGTCGTCGTCGCGCCCGGACGGGACGGCTTCATCGCCCACGGCTTCGGAAGCGGACTCCTCCTCCAGATCGGTGCCGGGGCGACGGCCCAGGATGTGTTCGGTCACCGACTGGGGTTTGCGGGGCTCCGCAGGCACGACCGACGGAGCCGCTTCGGGAACGATCACCGCCGCGATTTCATCGGCCTTGATGACATCCCCGGCCTGGACCGTCCGGGGTTCCCTGGGCTGGGGTACGCTCAGATCGCGGATGGTCACCTCGGGAACGGGGCGCAAATCGGCCCCAAGACCGGAGGGTTCCGGACTGCCGTCGGGCTCGGTGGCGGCGGCTTGCCCGGCGGCCTGTGCAGCGGCCTTGGCCCGGGAGGCTTTCGATGAAGAGGTCGGGGCCGGAGCCGGAGCCGGAGCCGATTCGGCCTCGGCCGCGGCCTGCTTGGACAATTCCCGCGCCTTCTTCTCCAACACCTTGGCCCGCTTCTCGATGGCCGCCTCTTCGGCCGCCATCTTCTCCTCGGGGGTCCGAGGGATGCGCACCAGCAATTGGCGAATCCACACCAGCAACTGGTAATCGGTGAGGAAGAGCAGGCTGGCCAGATAGATGATCACATAGGTGACCACCGCTCCCATGCGACCCACGGAGTATTCGACCCAGGCGTTGTTGATCTGGTGTCCGAGGAGCCCACCGGGACTGGGTCCGCTGTTCTTGCGGAGCTGGATTCCGGGGATCCAGCGTTCACACAGGTCGAGCACGCCGACGCAGGCGATCACCAGCCCCACCGAGGCGAACAACGAGCGCCACCGCCGCAGGTAGGCCAACGACGGGACGAACGAGGCGCACCCGAAGCCCAGCAACAGCACCGGCAGCACCCAGATCCCGAACCCCAGGACCAGATGCAACTCATACACGACCCGCGCCCCGAAGCGCCCCATCCAGTTGCGGATGGCGGTATTGGGCTCGGTGGTGTTGACGCCGAGATCCAGGCGGTCGTACGAGATGAGGGCGGCGGCCAGCACCACCGCCACCAGGATCAACACCAACCCCTGGCTGTCGACCCAGATCCGGTCCCTGCTGGATTCGTCTGTCCGTTCTTTGGTCGCCACGCCTCCCAATCTACGGACCCGCCAGAGGTGGCGGCAAGCGGGGAACCGCAGGGTCCGGGAATTGTGCCGGATTGGCGGTCGCCTTCGGAGGTCCCGCCGCTTACCGTGCCGGTCACCGGACACGAACGGTGTCCGAACCATGCCCGACCCCATCGACATCGAGATCACCGAGAGCCGACCCGGCCTGCGTCTGGACCGCTATCTGGCCGACCGCTTTCCCGACACCTCGCGGGGTCGGTTCCAGCAATTGATCACCGAGGGGGCCGTGCTCGTGAATGGCACCCCACCGAAGGCCACCGATCACCCCCGGGTGGGTGACCGGATCCAGGTCCGCTGGCCCGAGGCCATCCCCAGCGAGGTGCTGCCCGAGAACATCCCCCTGTCGATCCTCCACGAAGACGACGACCTGCTGGTGGTCGACAAACCGGCCGATCTGGTGGTGCATCCCGCGGCCGGGCATGCATCCGGAACGCTGGTCAACGCCCTCCTCCATCATTGCCAAGGGCGCTTGAGCGGGATCGGCGGCGTCGAGCGGCCGGGCATCGTGCACCGGCTCGACCTCGGAACCAGCGGCTGCATCGTGGTGGCCAAGAACGATGCCGCCCACCATCACCTTTCGGCCCAGTTCGCCGAGCGCACGGTCGAAAAAAGCTATCTGGCATTGGCCATCGGCACGGTCCATCCGCTCAATGGCGACATCCGCGCCCCGATCGCCCGTCACCCCATCCAGCGCAAGAAGATGGCGGTGACGACACCGGGCGAAGGGCGGGAAGCCTGGACCGAGTACCGGTGCATCGAGGCTCTGGAGGGCACCTCCTGGGTCGAATGCCGATTGCACACCGGCCGAACCCACCAGATCCGCGTGCATCTGGCCCATCTGGGCTTTCCACTGCTGGGCGACGAGGTGTACGGCGAACGCGCCAACACCCGCTTCTTCCAGGAACACCGGTGGAAGGCTCCGCGCCAGATGCTCCATGCCGCCCGGTTGGCATTCCTCCATCCCCGATCGGGTGAACGGGTCGGCTTCGAGGCGGCTCTCCCTCCCGATATGGCCCGATGCCTGGATCGGGCCCGGAGCCAACCCGGGCCCGAGCCCCAGACACCGCCGCCGCCCACCGCTCGAACCCGACGTTGACCATGAGCGAGTCCCGATCGCGCTTCCTGAAGCAAAGCCTGTGGATGGTCGCAGCCACCGTGGGTGGGGGCGCGGGCATGGCGCTGGTGCACGGATCGGTGACCCGACTCGGGGGGGCCCAGGTCTATTTCCAGTTCAAATCCCTGATGGCGATCTTCTACGTCATCGGGGCCGCACAGGGAGCGCTTTGGACCATGGCCGCGCGACAAACCGCCATGGCGCTGAGCCGCGAGGCGATGGATGACACCCGAAGACGCCTGAAGCGTTCAGCCGGGACGGTCCTCATCATCATGACCGGGGTCGGAGTGGCACTCATCCCCGGGGGGCCGGCGCTCAGCCGATGGTTGAAACTCCCCTCGGTCTGGCCTCTTTGGATGACCTGGGGGCTCATCCTCGCGTCGCTGCTGGCAGCCATTCAACGGGGCGTTCTTCAAGGACGACAGGATTTCGCCGGGCTGGGATCCATGTCGATCGCCGACGGATTGGGGCGCTTCGCCGCGGTGGTGGCCATTCTGACCTGGGTGGGCGGAGGTGCTTCCGGCGCGGTGGGTGGAGCTTTGGCGGCGACGCTGTTCGCCATGGCGGTGGGTTTCCGCGCGCTCAAACCCGGGCCCATGGAGGCCATGCCCACGGCCCCGACACCCGACACCCCCCCGCAGGCCGCCACCGGAACAACGGGCGGCTTCTGGCCGCTCTTTCTCGGCGCCACCGCTCTCCAATGCCTGAGCCAGCTGGACAATCTGTTCCTGCAGGCCGCCGTGCCCGAATCGTGGCAGAAAGAGGTCGGATCGCGCTATTCACCGGGCGCTCAGATCGGGTTCGCGCTCAGCCAATTCACCGTGCCGCTGGCGCTGGTCATGTTCCCGAAGGTGGCCCGCAGCGCCGCCGGGGGTGACGGTCATCAGGCCTTCCGCTGGACCTTGATCGCCACCGCCACCCTGGGCGGCCTGGCGGCCTTGGGTTGCACCGTCCTGCCCTGGCTCCCCGTCCGGATCCTGCTCCCGGGAATCCCCACCGCGCTGTCGGCCCCGTTGGTGCCCTGGTTCGCCTGGGGCATGCTGGCCTTCACGCTGGCCAACGTGCTCTTCAGCGACCGCATGGCCCATGGCGACTTCCGCTTCGTGCCCGGAGCCCTGGTGCTGGCGTTGCTGTATGGCGGTGGTCTCTGGGGCTTTCAAACCGCGCTGCTGAGCGGTTCGCCGGCCGAAGGGCTGCAGCGGGTGGTGCAGCTGCTCGTCGCCTTCAACGGCACCTTGCTGTTGTGGGCGGTGATCATGAGCGCCCCGGCCCGATTCCGCCGCCTCAAGGCCCGGTGACGGCAAGGCCCCAGCGGGCCAGTGCCCGCCCGACGGCCTCCACCGGCAGTCCGACGACATTGCTGTGGGACCCGGCCACGGACTCCACCAGCCAGTCGCCGTGTTCCTGCAGGGCGTACCCTCCGGCCTTGTCGAGAGTATGAACAGCGGCCAGGTAACGCTCGATCAGTTCTTCGTCCAGCGTGCGAAATACCACGCGGGTGACCTCCGAGAAGACCTCCATCCGACCCGAGCCCGCCTGCATCAGGCAAACCCCGGTGACCACCTCATGGGCGTTGCCCGACAAGTCCCTCAGCATCGTCCGTGCTTCCACCGGATGGGCCGGCTTGCCCAACGGTCGCCCGTCGAGCCAGACGAGCGTGTCGGCCCCGAGCACCACATGACCTGGATGCTGTTGCGCCACCGGCGTGGCCTTGAGCCGGGCATTGAGCTCGCACAGGGGCCGGACTCCGAGGGCCGCATCGTGCACCTCGGCCGCGTCGCTGGGGATCACCTGGAAGTCCGGGGTGAGGCGTCTGAGCAATTCGACCCGCCGGGGCGAGGCCGAGGCCAGAATGAGGGGAATCGGGTTCATGGAGGCCTAGAATGAAACCAGGGCCGGGGTGGTCGACCGGAGAACGGAGATCTGATGGAACTCTTCGCAGTACTCCTTGCGGATGGCTTCGATGGCGGTCTCGGCCTCCGGGGTGGGCGGATGCAAGATGACCACCACCTTGGTCGTCAGACGCCGGATCTCCCCTTGGGGCGGGCGCCACTGCCCATAGGCGTCGAACACCGTGAAGCCGCCGGGAAACCGCGGAGTGACCCGTTCGGCCAGAAACGCCTCCCAGTCCGGGGTCGGCACGGCTGCGAGGTACAACTCGGTCCGCAACCACTGGGGCGGGACCGTGTTCGGAGCCCCGGGAACGGGTTTCTTGCCCCCTCCGAGCGCGGGAGACGAGGCGCACCCGGAAAGCACGAAGAGCGATACCGGCAGCACCACGAACAGTGGCACCGCCACGAGGAGCCGCCGAAGTGGCCGGATCGGCCCAACAGTTTCAGGAACCCATTTCACGGCGGCCATTGAGCACCGCCGAAGGCCGCCCTGACAACCCCGCACGCATCAGCGCTGCTGGCAGCGGGGGCATTGATAGGTGGAACGCCCCGACTGCACGAAGCGGTGGATGGGGCTCCCGCAACGCCGGCAGGGCAACCCCTCACGGTCATAGACCCAAAGCCCTCCTTCGGCCGGAGAATCCGGCAGCCCATCCTGTTGGTAGAGCATGGGCCGATGGGCATGGAGGGCCCTGAGATTGCGTTCCACCGCCGCACTCAGGATCGCCTGAAGGGCCCCATGCACCCGGGCCACCGCCACCGGTTCCAGTCGATCGGCCGGTGTGGTCGGATCGATACCGGCCAGGAACAACGCCTCGCTGGCATACAGGTTTCCCACTCCGGCCAGACGCGAGGGATCCATCAGGGCGACCTTCACCGGCCGGTGACACTCGGCCAAGACCCGCCCCAGCCGCTCTGGGGTGAAGGCCTCGTCCAGAGGTTCGGGCCCCAACACCGGCACCGCAGCGGCGCCCAGACGGAGATGGCCGAATTGACGGGGATCGTCGAGCACCACGCGGAGATCGCCCACCGCGAACACCACGGCCGCATGCCGCGGCAGGGGGGCCTCCCGCGACAACACCTCCCAAGACCCGGTCATTCCGAGATGAGAGACCAGCAGGGACTCGTCCCCCCCGGGAGACACCAGATCCCAGAGCAGACTCTTGCCCCGACGTTGGATTCCCCGGATCCGAGAGCCCTCCAAGGCTCGGGAGAATTCGTGGGCCGAACAGGGACGCACCAACCGGGGTTTGAGCACCGTGACGGCCTCCAGACGCCGCCCCCGGATCTGGGGCAACAACCAGCGACCAAACGCCTCCACCTCGGGCAGTTCCGGCATGGACCGAACCTAACCCCACTCCGCGGGTGGCACCACTCGTGAAACCCGAACTCGTGAAACCCGAACCCACGGAATCGGCCAACGGGGGTTCGAAAGTCGGTTCAAACACGGCTTCAAACACGACTGGTTCCCCACTCGGACACCCCTTACGCTCGGGCCGTGGTTCCGCAGATTGTCATCGTCGTCCCCGTCTTCAACGAGGTCGACAACATCGTTCCGTTGGTCACCGAGATCGCCCAGGTCTTCCGCGCCGAAACCCGGCCGTGGCAACTGGTGCTCGTCGATGACGCCTCCACCGACGGCACCTGGGAGGCCATCCGCACCCAACAGACTCGGGATCCGCGGGTCACCGGGCTGCGCCACCGGAAGAATGCCGGCCAAAGCGCGGCCATCTGGACGGGCATCTCCCGGACCGACGCCCCCTACCTGTGCACCCTCGATGGCGACCTGCAGAACGACCCCTCTGAACTCCCCCGGATGCTTCAGATGCTGGACCGGGCCGATTTCGTGTGCGGCCATCGCGTCGCCCGTCAGGATTCCTTCGTTCGCAAGGTGTCTTCGCGAGTAGCCCGAAGCGTGCGGTCCTGGAGCCTGGGGTGGGACTTCGCCGACACCGGGTGCGCCCTGAGGGCCTTCAAGCGGACGAGCTTGGCCGGAGTCTTCCCCTTCAACGGCCTGCATCGATTCCTCCCCATCCTCGTGGCCGGCAACGGAAGCACGGTGCTGGAGGTACCCGTGAAGCACCGGCCACGCACGGCGGGCGTGTCCAAGTACGGCGTCTGGAACCGGCTGGGCCGAGGCCTCTTCGACCTGGTGGGCATGGCCTGGTACCAACGCCGTCGGCTGCCGCTCATCGACACCGAAACCACGCGGGTGGCCTGACCGACCGGCTGGTTCCCCCCGGCCATTGACCGCCGACTTCGGACACCCGCCGACGGCTAACGCCCCGCCACCGACAGTTCGAGGATCCGGCCCGAGGGCCCATACGAGTCGCTGCTGTTGGTGGCCCGGGAGTACTCGGCGATGTAGAGCTTGCCGGGAGCCCCCTGGTGGATGTCGATCGGGCGTCCCAGACCGGACAGCACGGTGTGGAAATGCCCCTCGTAGCGTCCTTCGGCATTGCGGCGCAGGGTCGCCCGGAGCACATCGAATCCGGCGTTGTCCTTGGGGGACCGGATGAAATTCCCGAAGCGGGTCAGCAGGAAGGTGCCCTTGTAGCCCTCCGGAAAGTCCTTCCCGAGAAACACGATGCCCCCGGGCCCGGAATGCGGATCGAAGGTGAACATCGGCGTGCCCGCGAATCCCCCATCGGGCCCCAGATTGGCCACCGGCAACGTGAAAACCGTGCCCGGCGGGGCCTCCGGCGAGGTCGGATAGGCCTTCTTCGTCCAGTCGGCGAAGCGATACGGGAAGCCATAATGGCGCCCCTCCTCGATGTGGTTGAGTTCTTCCGGGGCGTCGGCGTCGGGACCGTTCTCCGTGGCGAACATCTCCCCGGCGTCGTTCCAGCAGAACCCGTAGGCGTTGCGAATTCCGCGGGCGTACACCTCCAGCACCGGCGGCTGCGCGTCGGACTTGATCCGCCACAGGCAACCCGTGATCGGAGTTTCGCCGCCGCCATACCACTCCGAATCGGGGCCGGTCAGTCCTCCGTCGGTGCGACCGCCATTGCCGGCATACAAATGCCCGTCGGGCCCGAAGGCGATGTGCTCGACCGCATGGATGTAGGCCGGACTCCCCGGGTAGTTGGTCTGGAACCAGGGCTTGAGCTCCGCCGGATCGCCCGCGCTGACAGCGGTGCTGCGATAGATGGTGACGATGTTCTGATACGGGCGCGTCGCCTTGTTCTGCTGATTGGAGGCGATGTAGAGGCGCTTCTGGCGATCGAGGGTCATGCCCAGGACGAACAGGGGCCCGCCGATGTCATCCGGACGTTTTTCGAGATAACGGCTGGCGGGCAGGATCTGCTTCAAGGCCGCGGTGGCGGGATCCAAACGCCAGACATCGCCCTGCTCGGTCAGCACATACAGACCGTGGCCGCGACCGTCGCTGGTCAGGCGCACCGGGCGGAACGGCAACCGGGCCACCTCGCGCAACCGGAACCCCTCCGGAGCCTTGGGCAACGGCGGATAGCGGTTGGCCTGTCTGAGGGCCTCCACCGTGGGGTAGGCCGTCGTGGCCCGCACCTTCTTGACCTGCTCCGCGCTCACCTCGGGTCCGGCATTGCCCCAACTGCGAAGCACGTGATTCAAGACCGCGGCCGTTTCGTCGTCGTCCAAGACCGCGGGCGGCATGACTCCGGCATACCGCCGGCCATTGACGGTGATCTCTCCGTTCAACCCCTCGCAGACGATCCGGATGGCCCGGTCGATGTCGGCCAGGAGGTAGTCGGATCCGGCCAAGGGAGGAAACACGCCGGGAATCCCCTGACCTCGCATCTGATGGCAGGCGAAGCAGTTCTTCAGATAGAGCTCGCGCCCCCGGGTTGCGGTCGCCTCGGCCCCGACCGGAGCCGATGGTCCCTCAGCCCGAAGCGACGTCCCCATCGAGACCATCATCGACAGCAGCAACCCCAGCCATCGCCAGCACCCGACCCGATTCACGCTCCTGTTCATCATCGCGTCCTTCATTCGATCACCCACCAGTTCATGCCCTGAGCCGGCACGCTCACCTTCAATTCGATCCGATCATCCCGTCCCACGGTCAGGCGCCGGGCAGCCCCCCCACGCTCCCGCACCCGTGCCGTCCGGGTCAACCCGGTGTAGTGCAGGTCGGGCTTCAGGATCCTCTGCACGGGTTCATCCAACGGATTGAACACCACCAGCAACCCCTTTTCCTTCAGCGAGGGGTTCACGTGAAGCATCCAGTCCAGATCCCGGGCGTCGGCCCGACGCCCATGGATGACATCGCTTTCCAGGATGTCCCGGTGCGCCTTGAACCAGTCGACCTGCGCCTTGACCATGGCCCGGGTGGTTTCGCTGTCAAAGAGACGCGGTCCGCGATAGCAGGCCTGCACACCCAGGGCGAGATTGCTCTCGAGCATGCGGCGGTAGTGGTCCAGGTGCTCCGACAACGGCTCGATCGTCGCCGCGGCTCCCCCGCCCTGATACTCGGTCAGCGGCACGAACATCCACCCCATGCTGGGGGTCTTCTCCCAGGTGCCGTCGTAGATGTTCTGGCGGGTGTGGATGACCTGCTGCTCACGCGGCAACGACCAGTTGACCTCGCGGTAGCCCATGCCGGTCTTGGTGGAACCGGCCATGAAGTAGTGGTCGGGCACGTTCAGGTAGAACCCCTGACCGCGGCACCAGCGGTAGAAATCACGGATCTCCACCCATTGATTCCAGCGGGAGTCCGCCCATCCACGGTGCCCCGGGTGATCGGTGGCCGCGCAGGGATCACCGGGGTACGAGCCGTCATGCTCCAGCAGGGTGAATCCGCTCTGCCGGTGGAAGTCGTACAAGCGTCGGAAGTAGTTCGTGCCCCAGCGGCTCTGGAGACAGGGCGAGTTTCCGAACGCCGGCTTGAGCCCCGGCGGCATCACCACGTCGTGACCCCCACCGACGCTGCGCGAAGCCAGCAGCGAATAGCTGCCGATCTCGATGCCCCGGCTCCGGGCGTAGGCGGCGAAGGCCTGGGCTTTCTGCAGGGTCTCGGGGCGCTCATTCTCCATGTCGAAGCCGCTGCCGAAGCTCAGGATGATCATCTCGAAGCCGGTCGCCGCGCACTGATCGATGGCGTTGGTGACCGTCGGCCCGTGGGACGACACCACATGCATCATCAACGGGTTCTCGGTCACCCACGGAGCCACCGTGCGCATCATGCGCCGCACCGCCAGACCGCACCGTTCGCGGTCGGTGCTGTCCTGCGGCAGGATCCAGGCCCGGCTGGTCTCGAAGGTCGCTCCGGGTGGCACCGACTGGTCGGGCCCCAGATCCGGACCCACCTCGAGGAGACACGGGGTCTTCTTCTCGTAGTTGACCTGCGACTGGAACTCGGGATCGGGCAGCCACCGGTACGAACGTCGATTGGCTCCCGCCGCCGTCATGCCGCCAAAGGCCATGTCGGTCTCGACATGGAAGTTGGGCGGGGTGAGTCCGACGGTGAGCTCGTCGACCTCGGAGACACGCTCGACCGCCGCGAGGACCTCGCTGGAGAACCGGTTGAGCGTCACCGCCGAAGCCGTCCCGTTGCTGAGGGTCAGCCATTTGGAGTAGCAGGGCAGTCCGTCGTACCACTCGTAGTGCACCGCGATGCGGAGCCCGCGCAGAGAAGGCTCGAGATCCGAGGCCGTCGGCGCCTCGAAATCCAGCCTCAAGGTCACCCCACGCGGCGGCCACTGCACCCCGGGCGCATGGTGCCGGACCCGCTTCCACGCCATCCGTTCCTGCGGGACTCCGATCTGATGCCCCACGTAGCGGAACGCGGCCGGCCGCGCCTTGAGCCGTCCCTCCCATTCGGGCCGCAGGAAGGCGTAATTGGGCTGGCCCTCGAGTCCACCGACCTCGAAGCGCTTTCCGTTCAACTCCACCACCGCTTCGGGTTTCACCCCGCGGATCAAGGACTCACCGCTGATCTGGTTCTCGAGGGAGACCGTGGCCGCGTTGGGTTCGATGCGGATGACACGACGCAGCAGGCCGTTCTCGAGCACCACCTCCGGTCGGTCCGGGCGCACGTGGACGCGGGCCCGATAGGGTGACGGGTCGACCAGCCAGTCGGGACCGGCGACACCGGCCATGGCCGCGATGGGAAGCAGCAATCCGAGGATCGCCCCGAGAGAGGAATTCAAGCGCATGGGAAAAGGAGGTGGACCGCCCTGGATCGGTGGACATTCATGGTTTTGAAGGGACCGCGAGCGGGGCCGGCGCCTGGGCCACGAACTCCAGCAGGTCGGCCACCGCCTGGGGAGGCAAACCCGAAAGCAGCCCTTCGGGCATGAGCGATTGACCCGAACTGCGCATGGACCGCACCGCTCGTCGCTCCAAGTCCAGTTCCCGCCCCCCGCCGAGACGCAACGTCACCTGCGTGGGAGTCTCCCGGGCGATCAATGCCGAGTAGGTCTCGCCATCCACCGTCTCCACGGTGAAGGCGATGTACTGCGGCGCCACCTCGGCATGGGGTTGCACCAGACTGGTGAGCAGCTTGGCCTTGCCGCTGGTGCGCACGGTCACCAGATCGGGCCCCACCGCATGCCCGTCGGAACCGGCCCGATGACACGAGACGCAGCGTTCCAGGAAGATCCCGCTCCCTCGGGCGGCCGAACCCGGCAATGCGAGAGCCGGCTGCAAAGCCGCCACCTGATCGGCACTGGACGACTCCTTGGGGAGCCATCGCAACGCCGCCTCGGCCACGGCGGTACTGGCGTGTCCCTGAAGGGCCCGGGCCGTGGCGGCCGGAATCTCCGACGGAGCGACGTCGCCCCGTTCGACGGCGGCCATCAGCGTCCGGGCCCATTCGGCGCGTTGAGTCAGCAAAGCCAAGACGGCCACCCGATCGTCGGCCCGGTACCTCTTCCACGGGTTGAGGAGTCTCTGGGCCACGCCGGGATCGTGGAACCGCCCCAAAGACTGGATCGCCGCGGCCCGCACCCGGGGAGCCGACTCGGCTTCCAACCGTCGGCTCAAGGGCTCGACCACCTCGGCATACCGCCCCGCCGCGAGCAATTCCACCGCACGAACCCGCTGCGTTTCTGGAACCGCTTCATCCTCGGCCCGGACGAGAGCCGCCCGGAACACCCGTTGCAGACGCTCGTCCGAGGCCCAGGTCCCGCTCGGGTCACCCGAGCGGACCGAGGCCTCCAGAAAGGCACGGACCAGCCGCGGGGCCTGCTCGGACCATTCGGTTCGGGCCATCTGATCCAGGAAGACTTCGCCCTCGGCTCGAATTCCCTGGGAACCCATCAGCCTCGCCAACGACTCCAGGAACTCACCGCTCCGAGGCCGCTGGGCGAACCCCGGAATCCGGGTCAGCGCTTGGAACACCTCTCCCGCCCCGCTGTTCAGACCACTCAAGACGGCCGCTTGGACGAGCGAATCTTCGCCGTCGCGCAACACCATGCGGACCAGGGTCTGGTTCCGCTCCGGGCCCGATCCGGCCCCCAAGGCGAAGGCCCCCTGCAATCGGACCCGCGGTGAGGGATCCTCGTCCAAGGCCAGAAGGAGTTTCTGAAGGCCCCGGATCGCCGGATCCGAGCCACCCCAACGCGGTTCCGACAACCTCACGGCATGCAGCCGCACCCGTTCGTCCGGATCGACCAACGCGGGTTGCAAGTGACGCACGGTATCCAAGGCCTTCAACCCCTCCAGCGAATACAAGGCATGCATTCGGGCCAACGGCACCGTGGATTGCCGGAGCAACCGCTCCAATTCCGGCACGGCGGAGGGATCCTGACGTTCATGGAGGAGCCGGGAAACCGTCTCGCGCACCCATCCATTCGGGCTCTCAAGAGCGGCCACGCACTCGCCGATCGACGCCCGACTCCAACGTCGCTGCGGGGGGCGGCGGAATCCCTCGGGCACCACACGCCAGATGCGGCCGCGATCATGGCCGCTGTTCAGATCCAAGTGGGCCTTGATGGCCTCCGGGATGGACCACGGGTGTTCGATGACCTCCCGGTACATGTCCACGATGTAAAGGCATCCATCGGGGCCGTTCTGGAAGTGCACCGGGCGGAACCAGGTGTCGCGCGAGGCCAGGAACTCCACGCCCTGCTCATCGGCGGCCCGCCGGGCCACCCAACCCGCCCCCTCGGGATGGAGCACCTTGCGATGGACCAGATTGCCTCCGGCATCCCCGATGAACACGTTGTCGGCGAAGTCCGGACCGTAGGCGTCGCCCCGATACACCGTCGCCCCGGTCGCTCCGGTGAAATACCCGGAAACCCGCCCACCGCCCTCCACCATTCCCGGCACCACACCGCTGATGCGCCACCGGGTCCGGACGATCCGCCACGGCTCGTCGGGACTGATCCGGAACACCTCGGCCGCGGGTCCGTCGGCGGCGATGCTCACCCGGGCCGAAGGCAGGGCGATCCGGGGATTGCGTGTGGCGTGCACCCGGTCGAAGGCCATCCATTGCAGATGATCGCTGTTGCTGCACACGAACCGGCGCCCCACCGAGTCGAAGGAGAGCCCATACTGACCGCCCCCGGTCTCCGGCCGCAGGGTCCCGCTCAGAGGGTCGAGGCTGAAATCCAGCCCCCGCAAATCCAACCCCGGACCGCCCAACCCCGGACCCTCCGAACCCGCCTCGACCACGCGCTGCCCACCATTCGGGCCGGTCGCACCGTAAAGGCGGTGATCCAGCCCCCAGTTGAAGGAATTCAACAGGGCCTGGACGTTGAGCCGGGCCACCCCGCTGCCGAAGCCGCTCACGACCACCCGCCGCTCATCGGCCCGGCCATCGCCGTTGGTGTCCTTGAGCCAAAGGAGGTCCGGCGAGGCGCCGACATACACCCCGCCCCGCGAACAGATCAACGCCGTGGGCCATGGCAAATTGTCGGCGAACACCGTCGAGCGGTCGAAGCGGCCGTCGCCATCGAGGTCCTCCAGCATCCGAATCCGTCCGGCATGCGGCGTTTCGTCCCGCCGCTCGGAGTAGTCGATCATCTCGGCGACGAAGGCGCGGCCGTCTTCATCGAAGGCCATCGTGACCGGGCTGACCACCTGCGGCTCGCTGGCCGCCAGTTCGATCCGGAAACCCTTGCGGATCTGAAACGTCTGCGCCGCGCGGTCCGGAGGAACCGGAGCAACGCGCACCAGTTCACCGGCCGCCACCGCCGTGGCCTTGTCGGCCTTCCCATAGGCCTCCGAGTAGGTCACCCGGGTCCGGGGCGGAGCCGAGGGCTCGGCCGCAGTGCAACTCCACACGGCCAACAGAGCGATCGACGCCCAGCACATGGAATCCCGTCCCGGAGTGTTCACGCGCCCGAGGATGACCGTGCGGCGACCACAAACCCAGTCCGCAATTCGGCACCTCAGCGCCGGGCAGCCCGCTGCAACGCCTCATCGACGAGGCGGGGCGTGAGGACCACCGGCAGGACCTCGGGAGCCTTGGCCGGATCGGGCGCATACACCAACACCAACGGCACCCCGCGTCGGCCATGCTTCTTGAGTTCGTCGGCGATCAGCGGGTCGCCATCGGTGAAATCACCCTCGAAGACCCGGACTCCCAACTCCTTGAGGCGCGCCCGCGTGGCGTCGATCTCGATCGCGGTGGCCTTGTTCCACTTGCAGTTCAGACAACTGTCGGCGGTGAAATCCACCAGCACCGGGTGTCCCTCACGACGCGCCTGCTCCACGGCGGCCGGGCTCCATTTCTGCCAGTCCAACCCCTTGGCGCGACGGCCCGCCGGCGTTCGCCAATCGAGTTGCCGCTCCAGGAATCCGGCGTATCCGGCCACCACCAACAGAAGCGCGACGGCCATGGCCCAACCCCGTCCACGGGTCGATCGCTGCACGAACTCGCCCCAGACCCAGGCCGCGGTGGCCAGCACCACCAGGAACAACCCGAACCACAGCACTCCGCTGCCCGCCTCTCCCAGGCGGCTTGCGGTGAACCAGAACAACCACATGGCCGTGGCCAGCATGGGGAAGCCCATGGCCACCTTGAAGCGCACCATCCAGACACCGGGCCTCGGCAGGAACCTCAGCCAGGCCGGCTCCCAGCACAGCAGCACGAATGGCATCGCCAGACCCGCTCCGATGGCGACGAAGAACAGCAGGATCACCAGGGGCGGTTGAAGGAAGGCGAACGCCAGCGCCGAGGCCAGGAACGGGGCCGTGCACGGCGTCGCCAGAACGGCCGCCAGCACCCCATTGAAAAAGGCCCCGCTCCACCCGTCTTTCGACGACAGGTCCGAGGCCTTCTGCATGGCCGAACCGCCCAACGTCAGTTCGAACACGCCGAACAGGTTCAGGGCCACCAGGGTGATCAGCACGGTGATCAGGACTCGGAACACCGGGTTCTGGAACGGCGCACTCCAACTGGCGGTGCCTCCGGCGGCCTGCACGGCCAAGGCCACCCCGGCCAAGACCAGGAACGACGCCAGCACCCCGGCTCCATAAACCAGGCCCAAGGTGCGGACCCGCCGGGGCTCCTCCTTGGCCTGCTGGACAAACCCCAACACCTTGAGCGCCAAGACCGGCAGCACACAGGGCATCACGTTGAGGATGAGCCCCCCCACGAACGCCGACAGCAGCTTGAGGAGCAATTCGGCCAGAGAAACCGGCTCGGAGGCCACCGCTGCGGGCGCGGCCACCGCAGACCCGATGGGCACGCTGAATTCCACCGGCTTGGCCGCCGGGGTGGCTCCTTTGGGAACCCAAAGTCCTTCCAGTCGGTCGGGCCATCCCGACTCTCCGGCGACCACCGTCTTGCGGAGGCGCAGCAGACCCTGCTGCGGCTCCAATGCTTCGGTCTTGATGGACACCGGCGCCCCTCCGCCCACCGCCTCGAACGGATACACATCGAACCCCGACACCCCGGGCACGGGTTTCCAGGAGACCACCAACTTCCGAGGCGCAGTCCCCTCGGGGCTCTCCCAGACCGCCGTCAGCGCCAGATCCTGCACCCGGGGTGGCACCCGCTGAAGCGCCTCCTGGATGGCGGCGGCTTGGGGGGAAGTCTGGGTCGCATCTCCGACCGTCACCAAGGTTTCGACCGTGGCGGATCCGGGAACACATTCCTCATGGCATTCCAGCCAACGGACCTTGGCCTTGAGCGCGAGCGGCCCCGGGGGATGGCTGGCGGGAATCGCGATCGGCACCAACAGGACCACCGTGCCGGAGTAGGTCAGGGTATCGAATTCCTTCTCGGTGGTCTTCTCCGGGGCCGGCCATTGGATCGCCCCCGCGGTGACGCCCGAAGGCAGGGTCCAGTCGACTCGCGTTTTGAGCCCGACCTCGTCTCCGGGGTGACGCCAATAGATGTGCCACCCCTCTGCCATCCGAAGGCGAACGGCGGCCGTCACCGTGGAGCCCGGACGGACCGTCGATTGATCGGTCCACAACTCGACCTGTGTGGCGGATTCGGCCCGCAACTCCGTCAGCCCGGCCATCCAGCACAACGACAACACCCACCAGATCCAGCGCATCCCCAGATCAAAGTCCACAGCAAGCCGCCTGTCCAATCCTTCTGGCAGGGCTCACCAAACCCTCGGCCACTCGCGCCGCCACGGTGTCCGGAGCTGCATCCGCGGTACGACGAGGCCCGTGGAATACGAAAAAGGCGCGATGGAAACCATCGCGCCTTGAAAAGAGTGACTGGAAACAACCGATTAGCGGCGGTTTCGGCGGAGGGCGGCAGCGCCCACGAACGCCGCACCGACCACACCCAGAGCCACCGTGGTGGGCTCAGGAACATTGGCGGTCACGGTCAGCTTGAAATTGTCAGCCTGAGCATTGTCGAGCTTGCGGAGAGCCCAATCGCTGCCGCCAGGACCCGTCTTCTGCCAGAAGTCGTCACTGGAGGTACCCACATTGAGGTGGGGCCGACCCGAGGTCGAAGCGGCTCCACCGATGAGCAAACCCTTGTCGGCGGCCGAGGTGGCGCCCGAGAAGCTCACGGTGACCGTGAAGTTCTTCGGCAGCTTGAGCTGACCGTACTGGGCGACGTACTGGCTGTAGTCGAAAGTGGCGGTGTTGACGCCCGAGGAGATGCCGATGTTCGGGATCGACAGGAGCTTGGTGCCCGGGGAGGCCGCGCCGCTGATCACCGCGCCGTCGTTGGCGTAGATGTTCAGGTTCATGGAGCCACCCAGCGAGGCGGAGTAGTAGTCGAAGGTCAACCCGGTGAAGGAGTAGCCTTCGGACGGCAGGGTGATCTGATCACCGTACTCGTAGCCGCGGTGGCCGTTGGAGATGCTGGTGCCGACGCCGTAGAACTCGGTCCCGGCTCCGGTGGTGGAGAAGATGGTTCCGGCGAACGCCGACGACGTTGCGAGGGCGAGAGCTGCAGCAGCAGCAAGAATCGAACGCTGAATCATGGTCAAATAATGGTTGATGTTATGACGGAGGAGAGCCCTCTTTGTGACCCGTCCTTTTGAAAGTGTTATGCTCAAAGTCTCGAATCGGGTCAAGCAGGGTCTTGAACTTTTTTGAACAGGTCCCGCAGATGCATTTTCCAACGCTCATCGATCCAGCGGTTGCGCGAGAATGCGGGCCTCGGATTCGGCCTGTTCCCACGGCTTGCCCGCGGCCATCCCCGGCCTTCGGTGGCCGGTGTGGCTCAAGGCGGCATCCCTGAGCAACCGCTGGCGTCGCTGGATCGAAGCCCACCGATCCCCGGTCAATCCCGCAGTTCGCAGCAGTTCCTCCGGCGAAGTCGATGCGATCCACGACTCCGACGCGCCCAGCAGACGCAAAGCCTCGCGGGCCATCAGCCAGTGTCCTTGGCGGTTGGCATGGACTCCGTCGCCCGAAAGGGTGAATGCGGGATCCCGGCGGCGCTCCTGATCCAGGAACCGACGCATGGGGCCGTGCACATCCCCCACCAGCCACCCTTGGGCGCGCTGTTCGACCAACCACTGGGAATAGGCATCCAACACCGCGTCGTAGCCTTCGAACGGTTGGGGATAGGCTTTCAGGCCCGCCGGAAGGGTGCGCCCCTGCAGCGGTTGCGGGTCGAACACGGGCGGCGTGAGGTGGATGACCCGGATGCCTTCATGGGCGGCGGTTTCGTGCAGGCGGCGGATGCCGTCGCGGAACTTCGAAAAGCGCGACTCCTCCAGCGGGAAGTAGATCCCGTCATTCATTCCGTAGCAGGCGAAGATGAGATCGGGCTTCAGGCGCTCCAGCACCCGCCCCAGTCGCTCCTGCACCTCCGGACGCGGGAAGGCGCCACCGGCATGCCCTTCCTCGGACAACCCGGAGGCCGTCTCGCTCGGAAGCCCCAGGTTCAAAATCTGCGGCCGGTGGTCGGGCTGCAGTTGGCGGATCCCCGCCTCCAGGAATTCGACCCACTCACCGGCGTAGGTGATGCTGTCTCCCAGCACCACGATCCGTGATGCGGCGCGAACCAGCCGGGCCGCCTCGGTGGGCAGGGTTTCACCCCGGGCGGGCACCAGTCGGATCTGCCGCAGATCCATCACAGCGCCCCCGATCTTGCGGACGGGCCGGATCGCCAGCGTGTGCCGACCCGCTTTCAACGAGACGCGCCCCAGATGCCGGACCACGAAATTCTGGAAATGGCCCGTCTCCTCGACCGTCCACGGAATGACCTGATCGGCGACCTGCAACTCGATCTGGTTACCTGCGGAGCCCCGGCCACACCCTTGCATGAGCTCCACCTCGAACGGTCCCGCCTGGGAGATCTCGAAGGTCCAGTCGACCCAATCCTCCGCGCGCGCCCACCAGCCCAGGGTGTCCTTGAACGGCATCGGTTCGTACCGCAGCACCGTGCCGTGCACGGACGCGGAGCGCGAATGCAGCAGTACGACCCCGTTGGTGGAAGCCGACAACGGACGAGGCCGATGATCCGGGTTGGCCATGGGCCATTGAGCCCCCACCCGGCCCTGCCAGTCGGCCAGACGCCGGGCCAACGCCATCACCTGCAGCGGTTGTTCCGAGGCCAGGTTGCGGGACTCCCCTGGATCCTGCGCCAGGTCGAACAATTCGTGCCGACCGTCCTCGTAATACTGGATGAGCTTCCAGTCGCCGGCACGGATC
This sequence comes from Verrucomicrobiales bacterium, assembly GCA_027490985.1. GTDB lineage: Bacteria > Verrucomicrobiota > Verrucomicrobiia > Limisphaerales > UBA9464 > SXXZ01. The sequence continues at coordinate 23,049 of JAIXXC010000180.1, read as the reverse complement.
GCCGAATAGGGCGTGGCTCCCCCCGGGTGGTAATGCGGATAATGCCAACCGATCACCTCGCGGCTCAATCGGGCGGAGGGGGTCTTCAGGAGGGGCACCAGATTGAACCCGTCCTCCAACGTCTCGGCGGCCGTTCCCGACAACGCGGCCGCGACCGTGGCGGCGACATCCATGGAGATCACCGGGTGCGCGACAAGACCCTGGGGCACGGCGACTCCGGGCCACCGGACCAGCAACGGAACGCGGATCCCGCCCTCGTAGGGGGATCCCTTGCCCGAGCGCAGCGGCGCGTTCGAGGTCGGAGGGGTCTTGCCCATCACCAGTCCGCCATTGTCGGAGGTGAAGACCACCACGGTGCGATCGGCGAGGCCGGCATCATCGAGAGCCCGGAGCACCTGGCCCACGGCCGAATCGAGGCTCTCCAGCATCGCGGCGTAGACGGCGTTGGTCTGGACCCCGCCGACGGCCGCGGCCTTGCGGCGGTATTTTTCCAACAGCTCGGCCTGGGCCTGCAGGGGCGTGTGCACCGCATGGAAGGCCACCTGCAGGAAGAAGGGGCGATCGCGATGCCCACGGATGAACGCGGCCGCCTCGGCTCCCTCCCGGTCGGTGAGGTATTCACCCCGGGGCCCGTCGGGCAACTGCGGCAACCCATAGGGGGCGAAATAGGAGGGCGGTTGACCGCGATGATCACCGCCGAGATTCAGATCGAACCCCTGCTGGAGCGGCCCGAACCCCTCACCCCCCAGGTGCCATTTGCCGATGTGGGCGGTGATCCGCCCCGACGATTTGGCCCGTTCGGCCAGGGTCTGCTCCGACAAGGGCAGCGCTTTCACCCAGTCGGCCGGGGGGTGCAGTTTCGCCTCGGGAGCGTCGTGACCGGCGATCCAATCGGTGATCTTGAGTCGGGCCGGATACTTGCCGGTCATCAAGGCGGCCCGGGTCGGAGAACAGACCGTGCAGGCCGAATACGCTTGGGAGAAGCGCACTCCCTCAAGGGCCAAGCGATCGAGATTCGGGGTCTCGTGGAACCGGCTGCCACTCGAAGCCAGATCGTGTGCCCCGAGATCGTCGGCCACCATCAACACCACATTCAGGGGAGGCGCCTCGGCAGCGCGAAGCCCGTTCAAGGCCAGCAAGAGGCCCAGCATCCAACCCAATCGAGGAATCATGCCGGCAATCCTGCCCCGATCGGATCCACGGTGAAAGCGCGGAGAGGGAAAGCCCTCCCGACCCACCGCATCAGGATCGTGACCCGTGTCAGGGAATCCGCCTCAGGACAGGGGCGTCAGTCATCTCGGGCCCTCCCAACCGATCGGCCTGGACCGGTGGGCGATCAGAGCGGGCGACACTCGATCGAGGAATACCCGAGAAGCAGCCGCGGGTCAGCCCACGAACCGCTTGCCGATGACGATCGCGTTGTGCCCACCGAATCCGAACGAGTTGTTCAGGAACGCGTCGATCTTCATCGGACGCGGGGTGTGCGGCACGTAGTCCAGGTCGCAGGCCGGATCCGGGTTTTCCAGATTGATGGTCGGGGGAGCGATCTGGGCCTCGAGCGCCTTGCAGCACAAGAGCGATTCGATACCGCCGGCCGCACCCAGCATGTGACCGGTCGCACCCTTGGTGGAACTGATCGCCAACTTCCGGGCATGATCGCCGAAGACACGCTTGATGGCCTGGGTCTCGCAGACATCGCCCACCGGCGTGCTCGTGGCGTGGGCGTTGACGTAGTCGATCTCTTCGGGACGCATGCCGGCATGCTTGAGCCCCATCTGGATGGCCCGCGCCGCACCCGCGCCCTCGGGGTCCGGAGACGTCATGTGGTTGGCGTCGCAGGTGTTGCCGTAACCCATGATCTCGCAGTAGATGCGCGCGCCCCGCTTCTTGGCATGCTCCAACTCCTCGAGCACCAGCACCGCCGCGCCTTCGCCCATCACGAACCCGTCGCGATCGCGGTCGAAGGGCCGACTGGCGTGCTGAGGGTCGTCGTTGCGCGTGGACATCGCCTTCATGGCCGCGAAGCCGCTCATGCCCAGCGGCACGATGGTGGCCTCGGTGCCGCCGGCGAACATCACCGAGGCGTCGCCGCGCTTGATGGCCCACCAGGCCTCGCCGATGGCGTGATTGCTGGTCGCGCAGGCCGAACAGGTGGCGAAATTGGGACCGCGGAGGTTGTTGTAGAGGGCGAACAGTCCCGACGACATGTTCAGGATCAGCATCGGGATCATGAACGGGCTCACCCGCCCCGGCCCCTTGGCCAGGAGGATCTTGTGTTGTTCCTCGGTGGTGTGCAGTCCGCCGATGCCCGACCCGATGTACACGCCGATGTCGTCGCGGTTCTCGGCCTCCAGATCCAGGCCCGAATCCTTCAAGGCGCCCCAGCCGGCATACACGCCGAAGTGGGTGAACCGGTCGGTGCGACGCACTTCTTTGGGACTGGGAAACGCCGGCACCGGATCGAAGCCGCGGACCTCGGCCGCGATCTGACAGTCGTAGGCCGAGATGTCGAAGGCGCCCACCCGACCCACACCGCAGTGTCCGGCGAGGATGTTCTTCCAGACGGTATCGGCATCCAGGCCCAGCGGGGACGCGCAACCCAGACCGGTCACGACCACGCGGCGTTCAGACCAAGCATTCGACATAATTCGGGGTCAGGTTACCCGCCCGCCACGCACAGACAAGCGCGCGTCAACCTGAAGGTGGGATCCTGTTTACGGAAGGTTCGGAACGAAAAAGGGCAGCTCCGGAGGCCGGGCTGCCCTGATTGAAAGGGTTGCAGGGTTACTTGGCCTGGGAATCTTCGACGTGCTTGATGACGTCGCCCACGCTCTGGAGCTTCTCAGCCTCGTCGTCGGGGATTTCCAGTCCGAATTCCTCCTCGAGGGCCATCACCAACTCGACGGTGTCGAGGGAGTCAGCGCCCAAGTCCTCGATGAACTTGGCTTCGGGAGTCACCTGGTCGGCGGTCACGCCCAGTTGCTCGATGATGATGTCCTTGATCCGCTGCTCGATGGTTTTGTCAGCCATGGTAAATGTCTCGTTCGGGCGCCTGTCTAGGCCTGCGACACCCGACCGTCAAGCGCCCGTTCAGGAATTTTTCTGCACGGACGCCACTTCCGGATGGACTCCGGCACCGGCAAGGTCCTCGCAGCGGGCCAGTGCGGCCAACTCGCGCCCGGTCCAGGCGATCCGCTCGCAGGCCGCGGCCCGGGGAGGACGGGTCTCGCGCAGGCACCGCAACAGGTGCTGCAACTCCCGGGCCGAGGTGTCCGACGGGGCCAGGATCTGAAAATCCCCGTCGGGCTGATCCCGGAAATCCACCGCATCGAAGCCGGCCAGCGGGAGACGCGGACGGACCAGGGTCCATCGGGCCTTGGCATCCACCAGAAACACCAGTGGCCGCCGTTCCCAGGCGAGGCTGGCGACGCGTCTCCGGTCATCGGGGTGCAGGCGCCGGAGCCATTCCGGGCGAGGCGGGCCGCCGGCCGCCCAGGCCGAGGGTTGCGGCTCCGGTTCCGCGGGGTGGACAGCACCCCACTGGAGCGTCAATTGGCCCTGCCCGGGCGCTGGCACAGGCGCCCTCACATCACCATGCCGCCGTCGACGGTCAGCACCTGGCCGGTGATGTAGCGCCCCCCAGGACCGGCGAGGTACAGGGCCGCCTCGGCGATGTCGGAAGCCTGACCCAGGGAGCCCAGGGGGATCTGCTTGAGGATCGCCTCCTTCTGGGCCTCGTTCAGGGCGGCCGTCATGTCGGTCTCGATGAATCCGGGAGCGATGGCATTGCAGGTGACCCCGCGGGAACCGAACTCCTTGGCCACCGACTTGGTGAATCCGATCAACCCCGCCTTGCTGGCGGCATAGTTGGCCTGACCGGCATTGCCGATGAGTCCGATCACGCTGGCCAGGTTGATGATGCGGCCCGAGCGCTGCTTGAGGAAGGTGCGGGTCAGGGCCTTGGTGAAGAGGAAGGCTCCGCGGAGGTTGGTGTTGAGCACCGTGTCCCAGTCGGACTCGCTCATGCGCATCAACAGGCCATCCTTGGTGACCCCGGCGTTGTTCACCAGGATGTCCACCCGACCGGCCTGTTCGAGCACCGTTTCGGCCGCAGCCGCGATGGCCGCCGGATCCGAGACATCCACCGCCAGCGCCCAGGCCTTCCGCCCGAGGGCCCGGATCTCGGCCGCGGTCTTCTCGGAGTTTTCGACCGTGCGCGAGACGACCACCACATCGGCTCCGGCTTGGGCGAAGCGGAGGGCGATGGCCCGACCGATCCCGCGCCCTGCTCCGGTCACCACCGCCACTTGAGTTTCCAATTGAGACATGGGTGGAAGAAAAACCCGTGACCCCGGCCCGGGGCAAGGAGCTTCGGCATTCAACCCCGCGGACACACCCGAACCCCGATCGGATCCGGCCTCCCTCATCGAGCAGGTGACAGGCGTTGACGGACGGGAAACCCTCGATTCCGTGATCGACGCCCCAGCCCCACCGGATCGTCCGGCCCCGCCCGCCGGTCCAAGCCCCGGCGCCCCAATCCTCTGCGGCCTGATTCTTGCCGGAGGCCGCTCCCGCCGCATGGGGCGTGACAAGGCCTGGCTGGAGGTCGACGGACAACCCCTGCTGCTGCGCCAACTCGACCTGCTCGGCCGGGCCGGCCTGCACCGCATCGCCATCGCCGCCGGGCCCGAAGACCGCCCCGCACTGCCGGTCACCCCCGACAACATCCCCCTCCTGAGGGATCGATTCCCCGATCTCGGGCCCCTGGCCGGAATCGAGGCCGGGATCGCTTGGGCGCAGGCCATCCACCCCGAGGGCTGGACTCTCGTGGTCGCCGTCGATCTCCCCGAGTTGTCGGTGGCGTGGCTGCGGTCGTTGATGGGACGGATCGCCCCCCGCACCGGGTGTGTCCCGGTCCACCAGGGCCGACTGGAACCCCTGGCCGCCATCTACCCCAATTGGGCCGGGCCCATCGCCGCGGAACATCTGGCCACGAAAAAGGCCTCGGTGCAGGAACTCTGCCGCCGAGGCCTGGAATCAGGCTGGATGACCCCTTGGGAACTCGACCCCAGGGAAGCCCGCGCTCTGACCAACTGGAACACCCCGCAGGATGCGCCGGTCGGTGCGGCGGGCCACCGGGTCAGCCCCGGAGGTTCTTCGCCCCGTTGACCGTCGAGTTGACGCGCAGGCGAAGTCCGTTCAACCGGATGAACCCGGTGGCATCGTCCTGGTTGTAGGCCTTGGTCGGGTCGGCCTCCATGGTGGCGATGTGCGGGTTGTACATGCTGAACTGGCTCTTGCGGCCGGCGACGTAGAGTCCGCCCTTGTAAAGCTTCACGCGGACGGTGCCGGTGACGTTCTTCTGACTCTCCTCGACGTAGGCCTGCAGGGCCAGACGCTCGGGCGCGTACCAGAAGCCATTGTACACCAACTCGGCATACTTCGGGATGAGCGCATCGCGCTGATGCATGACCTCGCGGTCCATGGTCAGGCTTTCCATCTGGCGATGGGCATAGTGCAGGATGCTGCCACCCGGGGTCTCGTACACGCCGCGGCTCTTCATGCCGACGAAGCGGTTCTCCACCATGTCGACGCGGCCGACGCCGTGCTTGCCGCCGATCTTGTTCAGCGTGCGCATGACTTGCAGCGGGGTGAGCTTCTTGCCGTTGACGGCCACGCAATCGCCCTTCACGAAATCGAGCGTCACGTACTCCGGCTTGTCGGGGGCGTCTTCCGGCAACACCGACAGCGTGGTGAAGTAGTCGCGGTTCTTGAGGTCGAAGGAGTCGTACCAGGGATCCTCCAGAATACCGGCCTCGTACGAAATGTGCAGGAGGTTCCGGTCCATCGAGTAGGGCTTCTTGGCGCTGGCCTGCACCGGAATCCCCTTGGCAGCGCAGTAGTCGATCATCTCCTGGCGGCCCGGGAAGTCCTTGCGGTAGCGGGCATCACGCCACGGGGCGATGATCTCCAGCTCGGGCGCCAGCGCGGCGGCCGTGAGCTCGAAGCGCACCTGGTCGTTGCCTTTGCCGGTCGCACCATGGGCGATGGCATCGGCCTTCTCGGCCCGGGCGATCTCGACCATGCGCTTGGCGATGAGCGGACGGGCGATGCTGGTGCCCAAAAAGTACTGTCCCTCGTAGATCGCCCCGGCCCGCAGCATCGGATAGATGAAGTCCTGAGCGAACTCCTCCTGGAGATCATCGATGTAGATCTTCGAGGCACCGGTCTTCTTGGCCTTCTTCTCGAGTCCCTTCAACTCGTCGTCCTGGCCGATGTTGGCGCAGAAGGCGATCATTTCGGCATTGCCGTAGGTTTCCTTGATCCAGGAGAGCAGCACCGAGGTGTCGAGGCCGCCGGAATAAGCGAGTACGATTTTCATTTCAGAAAAGACGGGGGGGAGTGAACGACAGGCTTCCCGGGCTGGGAAGACCAAAACGCCCCCGAAACACCCCACCGGGTCGGTTTCAACCTTCACCGCCGCCACCGCCCCCGCCGAAATCCCGGTCGAACATCGGGATGACAAAGCGGTAGACCGCGTAGCAGACCAGCACCATCACCACGACCTGATACCCGTTGAGCTTCCGCTCGGCCAACCGGTCGGGGATCTTGTTGAACCAGCGCTTGGAGCGGTGGACCCATCCGGACCGCCGTCGCCGCGGTGACGTGGCATTGACGAACGGAGGAGGAACACGGGGTGTGGGAGGGGCTTCCTGATCCATGGCAACCCCGAAAGCCACCGTCAATTGTCCGCCGAGTGCAAGCCCGGATTTCAAGCCATGCGCCCTCTGCGGAATCAGGCTGCTAACCCAGCGATTGGAGGCCTTTGGTGTTACAATTTATTTGTCTGAAGCCTCACTTTTTTCCGTGGCTCATTCCCCGATATAGGGAGTAAGTAGAAATCATCGGGAATTACCCGAACCGATTGGTCCGATCATCGGGAGCCTCCTCATCGGGAGAAAGAAAGCTCTCTCAAGTGTTCACGCAGTTTTGCCGATAGGCCCCAGGGGCCATTTGTCCACTATGCCAGCACCGAGCCGATCTTTCGTCCAGCGGGTCTCCGAGGCCCATGCTTGCAGCCCCGAAAAGGCCCTGGAAATCCTCGCCCGCGAACTCCAAAGCCCCTCTCAACGGTTCTGGAGCACGGTGCTGTCGCCCTGGTGCGGGCCCTACCGCGATCATTACCGCGAGGTGGTTCAAGACCTCTCCCGGTGCCAAGGCTTCAGCGACATCAAGACCAGCGTTCTCTACTGGCGCCAACGCAGCCCCGAGGTCGGGTTTCTGGGCAGCCAATTCCGGATCCACACCGGGCACGCGCTGGCCGTGTTCGAACGCTACGACCGGGCCTGACAGTAGGGGGCATGGTGGCCACAGCGGCCCGACCGGCCATCCCGAGCCCCCCCCCGACACCGCCCCGGACCCCGCTCTCGCCGTGGGGCTTGCCGAATCGCCCGAGGAATTCCGTTCTCCTTCCCGGCCCGCCTTTCGTATCCTGCGGGCATGCTCGACATGAAGTTGTTGCGCGAACGGACCGAGTTCGTCCGGGAGCGCCTGGCCACCCGGAACGCCGGCGATGAAACCAAGGTCACCGAAGTTCTGGCTCTGGATGAATCGCGCCGGTCGGCCCTGGCCGAGGCCGAGACGCTCAAGGCACGCCGCAACAGCGCCTCCAAGGAGATCGGCGGGCTCATAGGGCAGAAGCGCCTCGAGGAGGCCGAGTCCAAGAAGGCCGAGGTCCGCGCCCTGGGCGATCGCATCGCCGAGCTCGACAAGACGGCAGCGCAGGCCGAGTCGGCCCGGGACGCCCTGCTCCTGATGATCCCCAACCTGCCCCATGCCAGCGTCGCCCTGGGCAAAGACGCCGCCGACAATCCGGAGATCCGTGTCCACGGCCAGAAGGCCACCTTCGACTTCAAGGCGCTCAACCACGTGGAACTCTGCGAGAAGCTCCGCCTGATCGACTTCGCGCGCGGGGCCAAGCTCAGCGGTTCGGGCTTTCTGCTGTACACGGGTTGGGGAGCCCGCCTCGAACGGGCACTCATCAATTTCCTGCTCGACCTCCATCTTCAGGAGCACGGCTACACCGAGGTGGCCCCGCCCTACATCATCGGCGAACACTGCATGGTGGGTGTCGGACAATTCCCGAAGTTCCGGGATCAGGCCTATGCCGTACAAGAGGGCCTCGACACCTCGACGATGGGCAAACTCTACCTGCTTCCGACGGCCGAGGCCCCGGTGGCGAACATCCACCGGGAGGAGATCCTCGCCGAGAAACAGCTGCCGGTGCGCTACTGCGCCTATTCGCCCTGCTTCCGGGCCGAAGCCGGTGCCGCGGGCCTGGGCACCCGGGGCATGATCCGGGTCCACCAGTTCGACAAGGTCGAGCTCATCAAGGTGGTCCATCCTGATCAGGGCTACGAAGAACTGGAGAAGATGGTCCAGAACGCCGAGACGGTCCTGCAGCGCCTCGGGTTGCACTACCGGGTGATCAACCTCTGCACCGGCGACATGGGCTTCGCCTCGGCCAAGACCTACGACATCGAAGTGTGGGCTCCGGGTCAGGGAACCTACTTGGAGGTCTCCAGCTGCTCGAACTGCGAAGACTACCAGTCGCGGCGCATGAACCTGCGATTCAAGCGGGAGTCCGACGGCCAGAACCTGTTCCCGCACCTGCTCAACGGCTCGGGCACCGCGCTCGCGCGGCTCTTCGTGGCCTTGGTGGAAACCCACCAGCAGGCCGACGGCAGCATCCGCATTCCGGAACCCCTCCGTCCGTACCTGCGGGCCGAAGTGATCCCGGCCCCGACGGCCGCGGCCTGAGCCCCGGGTCCGCCCGCGAGCATCCCCGATCCCCAAAGACGGAGCCGGAAGCGGCGGGCGCCCCCCACCCTTCCGGCTTCTTCTTTGGATTCGTTCCTTTGAAACGGCCAACCCTGCACTTGGCAGTGGGGGCCAATTGCATACCTTTGGGCTTCCGGCGCTTCGGCTCCGGTCAACGAGTCTTGAATACCTCCGGTTCCAACCATGGTTCGGCCACCCCGGTCAACGGGCGCACCGAAAGTACCTCCTCGGGTCGACCCCTGACCGCCTCCGACCGGCATCGCGCCACGGTGGAGGACCTGCTGCGCCTGGTGCTGGAGGGCAAGTCCCCCCAGGAAGCCCGGAAGCTGGTCGCTGGCGTGATGCAGGGCCTGCGCAACCAGGGCTACGAGGTGCCCGACGTCACCACGACGCCCTACCTCAACACCATCCCGCCCGAGGAACAACCGGAGTACCCCGGCGACCTCGAGATGGAACGGTTGATCCGGGCCCATGTGCGCTGGAACGCCATGGCCATGGTCGCCAAGGCCAACAAGACCACCAACGTGGGCGGGCACATCGCGACCTTCGCCTCGCTGGCGACGCTGTACGAAGTGGGCTACAACCACTTCTTCCGCGGCGGGGCCGACGGCAAGACCGCCGACATGATCTACTTCCAGGGGCATGCCTCACCGGGCAACTACTCCCGCGCCTATCTGGAGTACCGCCTCAACGACCAGCACCTGAAGAATTTCCGTCAGGAGCTGCAGGACCATCCGGGCCTGAGCTCCTACCCGCATCCGTTCCTGATGCCGGATTTCTGGATCTTCCCGACGGTCTCGATGGGCCTGGGCCCCATCCACTCGATCTATCAGGCCCGCTTCAGCCGCTACATGCAGGCCCGCAAGCTCGTGCCGCAGGATCACGACCCCATGATCTGGGCCTTCATCGGCGACGGCGAGTCCGATGAACCCGAAACCCACGGCGCCATCGGCATGGCCGGCCGCGAACACCTCGACAACCTCGTCTGGGTCATCAACTGCAACTTGCAACGCCTCGACGGACCGGTGCGCGGCAATGGCAAGATCATCCAAGACCTCGAAGGCCAGTTCCGCGGTGCGGGTTGGAACGTCATCAAGGTGGTCTGGGGCAGCGACTGGGATGAGCTGCTGGCCCGAGATACCACGGGTCTCTTGGCCAAGCGCATGGACGAGGTCGTCGATGGCGAATACCAACAGTACGTGGTCGAGAGCGGTGCCTACATCCGGAAGAACTTCTTCGGCAAATATCCGGCCCTGCTCGATCTGGTCAGCCACCTCAGCGACGCCCAGCTCAAGAAGCTCACCCGCGGCGGCCACGATCCGCTCAAGGTGTATGCGGCCTACCGCAAGGCCACCCAGCGCAATGGCCGTCCGACGGTCATCCTGGCCAAGACGGTCAAGGGCTACGGCACCGGCGAGGCCGGTGAGGGCAAGAACCCCACCCACGGCCTCAAGAAACTGGCCGAACGCGACATCCGCCACTTCCGCGAGCGTTTCTCCATCCCGCTGGAAGACGAGGTCATCGCCGAGCTGCCCTTCTACCGCCCGCCGCAAGACAGCGCCGAGGTCCAGTACCTGCTGGAGCGGCGCAAGGCCCTGAACGGCTTCAACCCCGTCCGCATCGACCGCGCCCAGAAACTGGTCACCCCGCTCCACACCGACGACGGTCTGCGCAACGTGGTCCAGGCCACGGCCCTCTCCTCGGCGTCCACGACCAAGGCTTATGTGTTGCTGCTGGGCTCGCTGCTCCGCGACAAGAACATCGGCAAGTTCATCGTGCCCATCGTGCCCGACGAGGCTCGCACCTTCGGCATGGAAGGTCTCTTCGGTCAGGTGGGCATCTACAGTTCTCGGGGCCAGCTCTACAATCCGGGCACCAAGACCGAGGACAACGCCAACACGCCCTACATCGAGAAGAAGGACGGTCAACTCCTCGAGGAAGGCATCAACGAAGCCGGCTCCATGGCCGACTTCATCGCCGCCGGTACGGCCAACGTCACCTACGGCGTGCCGACCATCCCGTTCTACATCTACTACTCGATGTTCGGGTTCCAGCGCGTGGGCGATCAGGTCTGGCTGGCGGGCGACTCGCGCTGCCGCGGGTTCATGATCGGCGCGACCTCGGGCCGGACGACCCTCAATGGCGAAGGACTCCAGCATCAAGACGCCCACAGCCACCTCATCGCCGCCTCGGTACCGAACCTCTACGCCTACGAGCCGGCCTTCGGCTACGAGCTGGCGGTCATCGTCTGCGATGGTCTGAAGCGCATGTACGCCAACGGCGAAGACGTCTTCTATTACATCTCCGTCCACAATGAAGACTACGCCCACCCGCCGATGCCCAGCGATCCGGGCGTGGTCGAGGGCATCCTGAACGGCCTGTACAAGTTCAAGCCGGGCAAGGCGGGCCTGAAGCACAAGGTCCAACTGCTCGGATCCGGAGCCATCCTCCAACAGGCCCTCAAGGCTCAGGAACTGCTCGAAGCCTACGGCGTGAGCGCCGACGTCTGGAGCGTGACCAGCTTCAAGCGTCTCCGCTCCGAAGCCCAAGAGGCCAAGCGGTGGAACATGCTGCACCCCACCGAGACACCCCGGAAGAGCTACCTCGAGCAGACGGTCGAAGGTCAGCAGGGCCCGTGGATCGCGGTTTCCGACAATCTCAAGCTGGTGGCCGACCAGATCGCTCCGTGGATTCCGGGCGGCCTGATGACCCTCGGCTGCGACGGCTTCGGCCGCAGCGAAGTCCGGCCGGTGCTCCGGCGCTTCTTCGAGATCGACGGTGAGTGCACCGCCATCGCGTGCCTGTACAAACTGGCCTCCGAGGGATCCCTGCCCAAGAGCGTGGTGGCCGAAGCCATCCAGAAGCTCGGGGTCGATCCGGAGAAGCGCTACGGCGTCTGCGTCTGACACTCCCCCATAGCGGCCGTCCGCGGGCCGATGGGGACTGTCGGCCCCAAGATCAGGCCAACGCACCTCCGGGTGCGGTGGCCTTCTCGCAAGCAAGGGGGTCGCGAACGAGCACCGTTGCCCCAGGTCATCACTTCATGAAAAAACCCCGCCGTGGGGCGGGGTTTTTCGCGGGAAATCGATCGGGCTTGGATCAGCGGAGACCACCGGCCGGCGGGGGCGTCAGCAGGATGAACTCACCCCGGCGATTCTTGCCCCAAGCGGCTTCGTCGTGACCGAGTTCGGCCGGCTTGTCCTCACCGAAGCTGCGAGTCACGACCCGGTCGGCTCCGATGCCCGAGGCGATCAACGCATCCCGGGCGGAGAGCGCACGGCGCTCGCCCAAGGCCCGGTTGTACTCTTCGGTGCCACGCTCATCGCAATGACCTTCGATGGCCACCTTGTTGTCGGAGTGGGCCTTCAGGTAGGACGCGACGGCCTGGATGTCGGCTTTGCCTTCGGCTTTCACCGCCGACTTGTCGTAGTCGAAATACACGGTATTGGCCTTGAACTGCTCGCGATTGGCGATCATGCCCTCGATCTCTTCGCGCGAGGGTTGACCTCCGGGCCCGTCCGGATTGTTGACCCCGGAGGCCCCATCGGCACCGGCCGAACCCGCGCCATCACCCGTCAGCGGGCGGGCGGGCGGCAAAATGGGCTGACCCTTGCCCAGACCGGAGGAAGCGCCCGGCGTACCCGAGTATCCCGGCAGCGGCGTGTAGTTCTTCTGTCCCTTCTTGCATCCGGCAGCGAGGGAGAGGATCAGCACGAGGGCGAGGGAACCCAGTTTGGAAAACGGCTTCATTGGTGTTTTTGAGAAAGGCTCGGTTCTGGAGGTCTGAAAGTGGCTTGCAGGGCCGGGCATCAATGGCTCCAGCTGGGCTGGGAGCTGCTGCCCGCGACCTGTGCGATATCCTTGACGTGGCCCGTCGGCCAGTCAAGCAGCGACAGTTTGCGGGGGCCAAACTTGCTGGTCCGACGGGCAAAAACCAGGGTCCGGGAGTTCGGGGCCCACGAAGGATCCTCGCCCTCGGTGATCACCTTGGCATCGCCGCCGGTCGCCGGGACGATGCAGATGTCGAAATAATCACCCCGGGAGCGCGTGAAGGCGATCCACTTGCCATCGGGGGACCAATCGGGCTCGGTGGTGTTGCGGACACCGGCGGTGGTGAGTCGACGCATCGCGCCACCCGAGGCGGCCACCGTGTACAACTGGGGGAATCCGCTCTCGCGGGACACCACGCACAGGGTGGCTCCATCGGGCGACCAGCAGGGTGACGATTCGTCGGCGGCCGTGGTGGTCAACCGACGGGGATTCGCGCCTTCCGCGTCACCGACCCAAAGGTCGGGACTGCCGGCCTTGCTGAGGATCATGGCCAGCTTGGAACCGTCCGGTGACGGAGCCGGACTGATGTTGGACCCGGAGAAGCGCACCAGCGCCTTGCGATTGCCGGTGGTGAGGTCCTGAGAGTAGATATCGGCATTGCCCGCCCGGTAGCTGGTGTAGACGATGGACTTCCGGCCAGGCCGCCAAGCCGGAGCCGCGACGATGTTGCCGTCTGCGGTCAACTGGACCGGGTTGGCCCCGTCGAAGTCGCTGGCATACACCTCGCTGACGCGGTCTTTCTGGACCTTGAAGACCAGCTTGGTGCGCGAGACGCCCTTGCGCCCGGTGATGGCCTGCACCACGTCATCGGCGAGGGCGTGGGCCTGGGCCCGGGCCGACCCACCGGGATACGAACGGTTGAAGAGCGTGGCCTTGTTGTTGACGTCCGAAAGCACGCCCTCGAGCGCCCCGCCCGACTTGCCATTGAGCGAGTACTGGGCCTGGGCCGGAGCGACCAGATCGAAGCCGGCGACATAGAGGTCGAACTCGAGGATGGTCTTGGCCTCACCGGCGAACCCGTTGAGGTTGATGGGAACGGCCCGGCTGGTGACGTCGCTGACGACCACTTCGGCCGCGGAGGTGCTCAGGGAAATCCCCAGAGCCAAGAGGAGTGCGATGATGGGGTGACGGAGCATATCGGAGAATGGAACGGCGGTTTCGGATCGGAGAATCAGGTCGGGGCGGAGGCCGAGAGGTCGAAGCGGATGGTGATCCGGCGCTCCGGATCGGTGGTCCCCTCGGGCAGCGGGCGGAGGTCGCGATTGCGATCGAGCACCTCGCGGACGGAGTCGTCCAGGGCCCGCATCCCGGAAGGCTTCACCAGGCGGAAGGCCGACACCCGCCCATTGCGCTGGACGGTGATCTCGGCCTCGACCTCGCCATGGTCGACATTGAGGGTCGTCGGCTTCTTCCAGCGCAGCTTGTAGAAGGCCATCAGGTAGGACCCGTAGGGGGCATAGGCGGCGCCCCCCGGGCCGGGCATCTCGAAGGAGGTGGAACCCGACAGATTCTTGCCCAGGTTGGAGGCCACTCCGCGGACGGCATCGGCGCGCGCCTGCTGGGCCCGATTCCACGCCTCGCGAGCGGCCGCGACCCGGGCCTGATGCTCGCGGGCTTCGCGGGCCTCTTCGGCAGCGGCGGCGGCTTCGGAGGCCTTGCGCTCGGCGTCGATGTCTTTCTTGGACCGTTTCTTGGGGGCTTCGGCCAACTGGAAGTCGCTCTTGGAGGACTTCTGCTTCTGAGTCGACAGCGTGGGATCCACATCCTGCGCCTTCGGGGCATTGGGGGTGCTGCGCTGGATCTCGGTGGCCAGGTTCTTTTTCGGAGGCGTTTTCGGCGGAAGCAACTCGGCTTTGGGGGCCTCCGGCGGCGGCTCCTGGGCCTTCGAAGGCTCGGGCGGAGGCGTCTTCGGCGGAGGGGTGGGTGGCGGAGGCTCCTGGACCGGAGGTTGGGGCGGAGCGGAGAGCTGCGGACCGCCCTTGGGCGGCTGGGCGTTGGGATTCCCACCCCCGATGGTGTTGCCATCGGTCAACCGGAGGTTGTCGGGAATGATCTCCAGGATCGGGCTCGGGGTGTCTTGAACCGCCCGCGACGACAAGGCCGGTGCGAAGACCAGCAGCCCCACGGCCGCGGCATGGATGCCCACGGAGGTCAGCAAGTACCTGGAGTTCGAGGAGATCATCGCCGCTTGGGAAGCTGGGTTCCGATACGGTAGCGGGTCAGGCCATTGCGCCCGGCGATGTCGAGCAGGCTGACCAGCACCTGTGAGGGAGCTGAACCCTCGACCCGCAACACGAGCACCAGGCTCGGGTTCTGGCGATAGGCCTTCAGGAGCTCGCTCTCCAACTCGCGCTCGCTCAGCACCCGGGTACCGGTCTTGGAGAAGGTGTAGCGCCCCTCGGCCAACCCGCTCACCGTGGCCTCGTTGTTGGTGTCGGGCCGGGTCCGGGCATCCCCCCCGACGGGCAGCTTCATGTTGATGCCCGGCTCGAGCGCCGGCGTGGTGATGATGAAGATGATCAGCAGCACGAACGCCAGATCCAGCAACGGGGTGACGTTGATCTCGTTGAGCGTCACCAGTGAATTGCGTTGGGAGAAGCGGCGCATGAGTTATTCGAAGATCCTGAGTCCGGAGAATCGGATCAGGATGAAACCGGCCAGTGAGAGGAGGACGATGGCCAACACGGCATAGGCCCATTTCATCGAGACGGCCTTGGCCCCCAGCGGATCGAGGCGCTCGTTGATCGATCGATGCAGTCGCCGGTTGCACTTGAGGCAACGGGGCTCCGAGCGGGCGTTGGTGCTGCCGCAATCGCGGCACACCACGAAGAGGTGCCCTCGGCACTGCTCGCACCGCTGCAAGCCCGGCGGATTCGGATGGGTGCATTTGGCGCACACGGTGGGTCCGGAGGCGGCGGGAACCGGGACCCGGGGAGCCTCTGTGGGAACCGACGAGCGGGAGCCCGAAGAGGCCTCGTGATGCGGCTTGCGATGCAGGCGCCCTTTGCACGAGGCGCAATGCATCAAAACCCGGGCGTTGCGCTTGCGGCAGTTCGGGCAATCGACGAACAACGCTGCGCTGCATCGCTCACACCGCTCGAGGTCGGTCGGATTCAGGTGCTCGCAGTTGCAGCACAGAGTCCCCTTGCCTTTCGGACCCGACGGAGCCCCGTCCCACCGCGAGGGTGACGACGACTCCACCGGGTCGGAACCCAGCAAGCCCGAAAGCAACCCGCTCTGGAGGGAGTGGCCGCATCGGCGGCATTGCGAAAGCACCCGTTCCTGGGTCGTCGAACACCCCGGACACACCGTGTACAAGGCCTTGGAGCAATACTTGCACTCGTCCCGGTCGGCCGGGTTGAGATGGTCACAGGACGGGCACAGCACACCCCTCCCCGACTGCGGCATCGCCGGAGTCGGGGTCGCCGAGGACTGGACATCCAGATCACTCATCGTCGGGCAGGAACTCGGTCTCCATCTTGGAGGCCAGCGTTTGGGCGAAATTGTCGAGCTCCACGGTCAGCACCCGCAGCGTGTGGACCAGGTAGTTGTAACCGAACATCGAGGGGATGGCCACCAGCAGGCCGGCGACGGTGGTCACCAACGCCGCCGAGACACCCGGCGCCATCGCGGTCAGGTCGGCGCGACCGGCCTTGGCGATGCCACCGAAGGTGTCCATGACGCCCCAGACCGTGCCCAACAAACCCATGAACGGGCCTCCGCTGACGGCGATGGCCAGGAGGATGAGACCCGATTCGAGCCGCAGCGATTCGCGGGCCACCGCGCCTTCGACCTGCCGCTTCACGTGCTCGATGCTCTTGATCGACAGGCGGGTGCGTCGGGAACCGTCGGGAAGCCGCAACCGGGCATCCAGATCGGTGCAACCGTCGGTGTACACCGAGAACAGCGGGCATCCCTCGACCGGCAGGCGGCGATCGAAAATGCCCAAGACCCCCTCTTGCTGGCGGAATTCGGCGGCGAAAAACCCGTTGTACTTGGTCGCCCGGCGCATCTGGAAGAATTTCTGGATCATGAGCGACCAGGCCACGATCGAGAACATGCCCAAGATGACGATGATCACCTTGGCCTCGGGCGTGGCCTTGTTCCAGATGAAGCCGAGGTCGGTGCCGCTCTGGGCGGAGGCAAGTATCCCGAGTGAGAGGGTCATGAGTGCAGGTCGGTCGATCGTTTCACGTCGGACCGCCACTGATGACGTCTCCGAGCGGAAAACCAATGCAACTAGTTTTCACGGTTTTCCTCCACGCCGCAATCCTCGGCCGGCCTGAAAGCCAGAAATTTGCCGATCCGAGTCCCGCCACCCCCGACTCCGAGCGACCGATCGGAGGGGGTGACAAGACCTGCCCGGCAATTGCGGGGATCGACGATCGCCGCTTTAGTGGGCCCGTGCCCAAGACGGGCGCAGAGAACCATGAAGATGACCCCTGCCCATATGTGCTGGCGAAGCCTGGCCTTCCATGCACGCCATCATGTCGGCGTCGTCTTGACGGCCGCCGTGGCGGCGACCGTGCTCGTGGGCGCCCTGAGCGTCGGGGATTCGGTGCGGGAAACCCTCCGTCGGCGGGCGCTCGACCGCATCGGCCGGGCGGAGCACCTCCTCGACGGAGGCGACCGGTTCTTCTCCGCCCGCCCCGGAGGTCCGGCCGAACAAGATCCCTCCCACTCGCTGGCCTCCTTCGCACTGAGGCTTCCGGCGGTGGTCTCGCGTCAGGATGGCTCGGCGCGGGCCAGTCAGGTGCGGGTGTATGGTGTCCCGCCCGGATTCTGGGCACTGGCTCCCGGCCGGGGCGAGGTCCATGACGCCCCCGGTCAAACGGCGATCCAGAGCGACTCGGTGGGGCTGAACGCCTCCCTCGCCCGCCAACTGGCCGTCCGCGTGGGCGACGAACTGGTGGTGCGGATCCACAAACCCTCGGCGTTGTCCCAGGATGCGGTCATCACCCCGCGGGATGGCGCCAGTGTCGCGTTGCGGGTGAAGGTGGGTCGCATCCTCACGGCGGCCGAGTGGGGCGATTTCGCCCCGGAAGCCGGTTCGCTCCCTCCCTTCAACCTCTTTGCCGACCACTCGCTCCTGGCCAAGGCGGCCGGATTGGACGGGCGGGCCAACCTGGCCCTGCTGGGAGCGGTCGCCGGGGCCACCAACCCCGCGATCCTGGAAACCGCGGTCAGCGAGGGCTTCACGCTGGCCGACGCCGAGCTCGAGGTGCGCCCCGTGACCCCTCCGGGCCGATCCGCCACCGTCTCATCTGCGCCGGTCGAACTGGTCAGCCGGCGCATCTTCCTGGATCCGGTGATCACCCGGTCTCTGGACCGATTGGCTCCGGGCCTGCCGCAGCCAGTCCCCATCCTGACCTACCTGGCCAATGCCCTCGAAACCCCGGGGCATTCCGCCCCCTACTCCATGGTGACCGCCGCCGGAGCCCCCTACACCCCCGAGGGCATGGCCGACGACGAGATCCTGTTGAATTCGTGGCTGGCGGAAGATCTGTCGGCAGGCCCCGGCGACTGGGTCTCGGTGCTGTCGTACCGGGTGGACACCGGAGCGCGGCTGATCGAGGAGACCAACCGCTTCCGTGTCCGGGCCATCGTGCCGCTCCAGGGAGTGCATGCCGACCGCTCGTTGATGCCCGAGTTCCCGGGCCTGGCCAAGGCGGAGAGCACCCAGGACTGGGACGCCGGTTTCGAACTGACCCGGCAGATCCGCGACAAGGACGAAGCCTACTGGAAGCAGTGGCGGGGGACACCCAAGGCCTTCATCACTCTGAAGGCCGGCCG
The DNA here is from genome assembly GCA_027490985.1 of Verrucomicrobiales bacterium. Classification (GTDB taxonomy): domain Bacteria; phylum Verrucomicrobiota; class Verrucomicrobiia; order Limisphaerales; family UBA9464; genus SXXZ01. The sequence continues at coordinate 4,584 of JAIXXC010000180.1, read as the reverse complement.
ACGCCTCTGGTCCAACCGATTCGGCGACGCCACCGCGATCCGCTGGTTTCCGGGAGAGTTCTGGGATGCCCGGACCCTCACGCGCAACGTGTCGCAGGCGGTGCGAAGCGCGGTATCCCCCGTCGATCTCGGATTGCGTTTCCAACCCCTCACCGCTTCGGCGCTGGCCGCGGCCCGGGGAGGTCAGGATTTCGGCGGCCTGTTCATCGGGTTCAGCTTCTTCCTGATCGTGGCGGCGCTGCTGCTGCTCAACCTCGTTTTCCGCTTCGGCACCGAGCGGCGGACGCAGGAGCTCGGCACGCTGCTGGCCCTGGGCTGGACCCCGAAGCGGGCCTCCGGCCTGTTCTTCCGGGAGGGGGCGATCCTGGCCGGCCTCGGATCGGCCCTGGGAATCGGAGGCGGCATCCTTTACGGACACACCGTCCTGACCGGCTTGAACACGCTGTGGAACGACGCCGTGGCGGGAGCCTCGCTGGAATTCCACGCGACGCCGGCCTCGCTGGCGGGTGGAGGCTTGGCCGCTCTGGTGATGGTGGCCTGGACCCAGCGTCGGGCGCTCGGTCAACTCGTCCGTCGCAGCCCGCGCGAACTGCTCCATGACGGTGCGGCGGTGGGTTCGGGTGCGGGTCAGGCCACCTCGCTCTTCTGGCCCGTGATCTCCCTGCTGGGATCCCTCTCGCTGACCGGGCTCACCCTGAAGGCCGACCCGGCCCTGCGCCCCGCTTACGGCTTCGGGGCCGGTGCCCTGCTCCTGGCCGCCACCCTGCTCTTCCATCGGTATCGACTCCGGGCCGACCAGGTGACCTCCGTGGCCACGACCCTGGCGGCCCTGCGGTCCCGCGCTCCGGCGCGCCAACCGAATCGCTCGGTGGCCGTCGTCAGCCTGCTGGCCGTGGCCGTGTTCCTCATCGTGGCCGTCGCGGCCAACCGACTCGACGCGTCCCGGGATGCCCGTCAGCGCGGTTCCGGCACCGGCGGGTTCAGCCTGTGGGCGATCTCGTCCCTGCCGGTCACCGAAGACCTCGATTCCGTCCGCGGGCAGGAACGGCTGGGGCTGGACCCCAAACGCCTGAGCGGGCTGTCGGTGGTGCCCATGAGAGTGCGCGACGGCGACGACGCCAGTTGCCTCAACCTGAACCGGGCCCAGCGCCCGCGGCTGCTCGGAGTGCGCCCGGAATCGCTGGCCGACCGGAAGGCCTTCACCTTCCAGGCCGTGGCCGCCGGATTGGACACCGACCGGCCCTGGATGAACCTGGTGCCTTCCGGGAATCCCGAGGAACCCATTCCCGCCATCGGCGACGCCAATTCCATCCAATGGGCTCTGGGCAAGCGGATCGGCAACACGCTCGATTACGTCGATGATCGGGGGCGACCGTTCCAGGTGCGCCTGGTGGGAGCCGTCGCCAATTCCATCCTCCAGGGACAGTTGCTCATCTCCGAGACCGAGTTCATGCGCCGCTTTCCCGGAGAGTCCGGTCACCGGTGCTTCCTCATCGACACCGAAGGCCCCGAAGCCCCCATCGCCCGGGAATTGACCCGGGGTCTGACCGACCTGGGCTTCGAAACCACGCCCACCGTCGATCGGTTGAACCGCTTCAACGCCGTCCAGAACACCTACCTGAACACCTTCCAATGGCTTGGCGGGCTGGGGTTGCTCCTGGGCAGCGTGGGGCTGGGACTGGTGGTCCAGCGCAACGTGCTCGAGCGCCGGGGAGAACTGGCCTTGCTGGCGGCGGTCGGCTTCACGCAGTCGCGGATCCGGTCGATGATCCTGTCCGAGCACCTGCGACTGCTCTGGCAGGGCATGGCCTGGGGGCTTGCCTCGGCGCTGCTGGCCACGGCCCCGATGTGGACCACGGCGCCACGGGCGTTGCCCTGGAATTCCCTCGGACTGATCTTGGCCGCGGTGTTCGCCAACGGTCTGGTCTGGACCTGGCTGGCCACCCGTCAGGCGTGCCGGGGCGAACTGCTGGCCGCCTTGCGAGGCGAGTAGTCCGACCGGGTCACTCGTCGCCGAACAACCGCTTCAACTCGGCCCGCGCCTGGTCTTCCCGGGACGGGCCCGAGGCGGCTCCCGCCCACGGGCGCACCTGGAAGTCGAAGTATTCGCAGAAATTGGCCGAATCCTTCTCGGCCACGGGCTCGGCCCGACGCTCACGACATTGATGAGCGGCCTGTCGATCATGGAATCGGCAGTTCAGACACACCCTCAAATCGGCCCGACACTGCGGGCAACTCTCACTGCGACCCGGAGCGTCCCGGAGGGTCCACAGCCAGCCACAGTGATGGCAATGTCGTGTCATGGGCCTGAAGGATACCCACCCGACTCCGCAACGGAAGGTCTAACCATCAACCGGGCCGCCGCCTGAATCGCTGCCAGAAAACATCTCAAGTCGACGCCCCGGGCTGCCGATAGGCCCTTGATGAACCCGCAACGTGTCTCGAAGCCCGCGGATCAGCCCCCCCGTTACGAGCTTCGGTTCCTTCAATCGGCCGCGGCGATCCTGCTGTTGACGGCAATCGCCAAGGGAGCCAGCGCCTTCGGCAACCAGAGCATCCTCGACAAGGTCGATCCGGTCTTCTGGGTGCTCAAGAACCGCGAACTGCTCCTGCTGGTCTCCATTCTCGAGATCGGAGTCGCCGCGCTGCTGCTTTCCCGAGTCTCGCTATCGATCCGACGGGGGAGCCTGCTCTGGCTTTGCAGCAACTTCCTGCTCTACCGCTTGGGCCTGTGGATCACCGGGGCGCCGCCCGCCTGCAAATGCATGGGAGAATTGGCTGAACGCATCGGTCTGTCCGATTCGCAAGCCTCGTGGATCATGCTGGGGGTTCTCGGATACCTCCTCGTCGGCAGCCTGATCTGCCTCTGGCGATCCCGCTCCCGCTCCGAGACCAACGGTCCCGATTCCCCAGGCGGCAGTGCCACCCAGATGCAGGCGTTCTGAGCTTCCGGTACGACTGTGCCGACCCACTCCATGACTCTCCTCCGCCACCCGACGGGTTCGGTTCAGAATTTCCGAAGGATCGGTGTCGATGGGCCCGGGAGCCTCCTCGTCGAGACCGCGGCTCCGCGGTCGGACAGAAACCGTCGCACCCGAACGAAGGGAACGACACATCGGGGCAAGGGGGGCAAGGGGGGCAATTGGGGCCACCGGCACGAACGGGGCTTCACCCTGATCGAACTGCTGGTGGTCATCGCCATCATCGCCATCCTGGCCGGTCTGATTCTTCCGGCGCTGGCCGGAGCCCGGCGACGGGCGGCCACCACCCAGTGCGTGTCGCAACTCCGCCAATTCGGCCTGGCGGGCGGCCTCTACGCCAACGACCACGCCGACGCCATCCCACCCAACCTCGATGGCGAGGACATCCCGCTGGGTCAAACCTGGGTTCAGGGGTGGCTCGGTCTTCCGGGCCCCGATTGCACCAACACCCTGTACCTCCGCCAAAGTCTCTTGGCGCCCTACATCCAGGCCACGGCGCTGTGGAAATGCCCCTCGGCCCGAGACGTCACGGTGGGCCCCTTCCGCATGCCCCGCGTGCGCACCATTTCCCTCAACGCCTTCATGGGCTCGAGCATCCGGACTCCGGCCGCGCAAACCTACCGCCGGATGTCCGACCTGATCCAACTCGCTCCCACCGACGCCCTGACCTTTCTCGAAGAACGCCCCGAAACCATCAACGACGGGGCCTTTTCACTGCAGTGGGACTTCGTCGAATCCCAGCCCTCGCGTTGGAAGGTCCGCGACAAGCCCGGGCAACTTCACAACCGGTCCGGCAATCTCGCCTTTGGCGACGGCCACGTCGAAACCCACCGCTGGACCACCCTGGGAGTGCCTTCGGTGCCCCGGGATGACTTCGACGCTCCCGACGATGCCGATGTCCTGTGGCTCCAGCGCCATGCCACGTGGCGTGAAGCCGGGGCCACCGGCCGTTGACCCGGTCGGCCAGAGCGTCGGGAGCCCTTCCCCACCCCATGAACCTCCCGACCACCGCCACCCCCTGGAAGCGCTACCTGATCTTCTGTGGGGTCGGCGCCAGTGGCCTGCTGGTGGATATGAGTCTCTTCCACCTTCTGCACACCCGGCTGGGATGGCCTCTGGAGGTCTCGAAACTCGTCTCGGCTGAGACCGCGCTGCTGAACAATTTCGTGTGGAATGACCGCTGGACCTTCGGACATCGTCCGGTGGAGACTGACGCCCCGTGGCCCAGCCGGCTCCTGCGATTCCACCTCATCTGCCTTTCCGGGATCGCCCTGACCCTGCTGCTGCTCGGGCTGATGCACCGCGGTGCCGGCATCCCGGCCGATCTGGCCAATGCAGTGGCCATCGTATTGGTCAGCGGTTGGAACTTCGCCTGGAGTCGGCGCTGGGGATGGAAACCTCGTCGCCCGCTGGACGGTTCCGATTCCCCCTCGAATCCCCCCATCCCACCCGCCCCGTGAACTCCAACGACTCTCATCCCCCGCGCTGGATCCGGGCCGCCGGCTGGATCCTGCTCGCCAAGCTGGCCTATCTGGGAATCGTCATCTCGGCGCTGGCGGTGTGGAACCATCCGGAACAAATCCCGAAGCTGGAGGTGCGCTGG
>JAIXXC010000273.1 GCA_027490985.1 Verrucomicrobiales bacterium | reverse complement strand
TTCGCCCGTGTGGGTGTCGAGGTTGCCGGTGGGTTCGTCGGCCAGGATGATCTTGGGGTTGTTGACCAGCGCCCGGGCGATGGCCACGCGCTGCTGTTGGCCGCCCGACAGCTGGTTGGGCCGGTTCTTGAGGCGGTGGCTCAGCTCGACCATCTCCAGCGCCTTCTCGGCGCGCTCCCGCCGCTCCCGCCCCCCGATGCCCGCGTAGATCATGGGCAACTCGACGTTCTGCAACACGGTGAGCTTGGGCAGCAGGTTGAAGAACTGGAACACGAAGCCGATGGTGCGGTTGCGCACCCGGGCCAACTCGCGGGCCGAGGCCTGCGCGATCTCGGTGCCGGCCAGCACCACATTGCCCCGGGTCGGCGAATCGAGGCACCCGAGGATGTGCATCAGGGTCGACTTGCCACTGCCCGAGGGCCCGATGATCGACACGAACTCGCCCTGCTCGAGGTCGAGCGACACATCGTCGAGGGCACGGATCTCTTCGCCACCGAGATGGTAGATCTTGGAGACGTTCCGAAGTTCAAGCAGGGCCATGATCGAAACAGGATCAGCGTTGGGATCCGCCCGCCTTGGCCGCCAGCTTCACGGTGTTGGTGGCTCCGCCCGTGCCGGTCTCCTTGGAACGGTCTTCCAGCGACACCACCTCACCGGCCTTGAGACCCGAAGTGACCTCGGCGAAGAAGTAGTCGCTCACCCCGATCTTGATGGGGCGACGCTCCCAGGTCTCGTCGGTCTTCACCCAGACGTGGCGCTCGATCTCTCGGGTCGCCGGATTGGTCTCGGTGAAGATCGAAGCCAGCGGGGCGGCCACCACGTTGTCGGCGCTCGCCACGGGGATGGAGATGTTGGCGCTCATGCCGGGGCGGATCTGGTTGCCCACGTCTTTGAGCAGGATCCGCGCGGCGAAGCCCCGGATGTTGTTCTTGAGGGTCGACTGCGGGGCGATGCGTTCCACCTTGCCCATCACCTTGAGCCCCGACACGGCTTCGACGGTCACTTCGACCTGCTGATCGACATGCAGGCGGGTCACGTCGGCCTGGTTGATGTGGGCGTTGACGATCAGGTCGTTGAGATTGGCGATGGTGAGCACCTCGGTGCCCGCGTTGAAACCGCCCGAACCCGACACGGCCTGACCCACGGAGATCGGCCGGGTGAGGATCGTGGAATCGAACGGAGCCATCACCTCGGTCTTGCGCAGGCGCTCGACGATGAGGTCGAGCGACTTCTCGCGCAGGGCCAACTCGTTCTTGGCCAGGTCGAATTTGGTACGGCTGTCCTCGAAGAGCTCCTGAGAGATGAGCTTGCCCTCGAACAACTGACGGGCGCGCTGGTAGTCGCGTTCGGCCTGGCCCAGCTGGAGCCGCGAGCGTTCCACGTTCTTCTCCTCCTGCTGGCGCTGGGTCTGCAACTCGCGGTCATCGAGCTTGAAGAGCAACTGGCCCGACTTGACCCGGTCGCCCACATCGACGGGCAACACCTCGATCTTGCCGTTGACCTCGGGGCGCACGCTCACCTGCTCGGCCGGGGTGATGTCGCCGGCGGCATTGATGGCGAACTTGATGTTGCGGTTCTCGATCACCGCCGTGTCCACCTTGGTACTGACCGCCGCGGGAGCGCCGTTGTTCTGCCCACGGGAATAATACCACCCTCCGGCGCCCAGCGCTCCGACCAACAGGATTGCAATCAGGATCTTCATCGACGGTTCAGCCTTCGTGCCATGATAGTACGGACACGTACAATCCACCAACGAAGTTTTCCCGGGTTGTCGGGAACCACTCGCGGTGTTTGGCTGGCATAAGACGCATTCGATGACTCCTTCATTCATCCTCCTTTTGTGCCTGTCGCTGCTGGTGGTGCGCTGGGTGGGCCAGTGGTGGCTCGACCGGTTGAACCGACTCCATGTGCTGGCCCACGCCGATCACCCGCCCGAGGCCATGAGGCACATCATGGATGAACCCACCTACCGCCGCTCGGTCGACTACACGCTGGCCAAATCCCGGTTCGGCCAGGTGGAGGAACTGTGGGCTCTGGGAACCAAGGTGGCATTTCTGTGCAGCGGATTCCTGCCCTGGAGCCTCGACCTCTGGACCGGTCGGGCCGGAAGCGGAGCGCTGGCGACGGCCGGTTGGCTGCTGATGGTTTCACTGGTCATGGGGCTGCCCGACCTCCCTCTGGAATGGTGGCAGCAGTTCCGACTCGAGGAGCGTTTCGGGTTCAACAAGAGCACGTTGAAGCTCTGGATCACCGACCACCTCAAGATGCTGGCGTTGAGCACGGTGCTGGGGCTCCCGCTGATCGCGGGCATCCTCACGCTGACCCACCGGATCGGAGACCTCTGGTGGCTCTGGGCCTGGGGCCTCATGATGGCCTTTCAGGCCGTGATGATGGTCCTGGCGCCCATCTTCATTCTGCCGCTCTTCAACAAATTCACCCCGCTGCCCGAAGGCCCGCTGCGCGATCGCCTTCTCAAGCTGGGCGAGCGCACCGGCTTCTCGGCCAAGACCATCCAGGTGGCCGACGGCAGCCGGCGTTCGGCCCATTCCAACGCCTATTTCACCGGCTTCGGCAGGTTCCGGAAGATCGTGCTCTACGACACGCTCGTCGCCCAGTTGACCGAGGTGGAACTCGAAGCGGTGCTGGCCCACGAGATCGGGCACTACCGGCGCGGGCACATTCCCAAGATGCTCGTGTGGGCCGGAGTGTCGTCTCTGATCAGTTTCGGCCTGCTGGGCTGGCTGGGGCATCAGGCGGTGTTCCTCGAGGCCTTCGGGTTCAAAGGCTCGGCCGGCACGGCTCCGGTGCTGCTCCTGGCCGGATTGCTCGGAGGGGCCGTGACCTTCTGGCTCACGCCGCTGGCGACCCGCCGTTCGCGCCGACACGAATTCGAGGCCGACGCCTATGCGCGCGAAGCGATGGGGGAAAGCGATTCGCTGATCGGGGCCCTGCACAAGCTGCACGAAAAGAACCTCTCCAATCTGACACCGCATCCGCGATTCAGCGGGTTCTATTATTCGCACCCCAC
>JAIXXC010000042.1 GCA_027490985.1 Verrucomicrobiales bacterium | reverse complement strand
TGTTCGGAGTTGTCGGTCATCGGCTTCTCCACCAGCACATGCCGCCCCCGGCTGAGCAACTCGCGGGCGATCGCGTGATGGGTCACCGTCGGCGTCACCACGCTGAGCGCATCGCTGGCTTCGGCCGCCTCGGCCACCGAAGCGAAGGCACGCACACCCCAACGCGCCGCGTGCGTGCGCGCCGCCTCGGGATTGGAGTCGAAGACCCCGGTGAATTCCGCCAACCCGGCCTTGGCCAGATCGGCATAGATGCGCGCGTGTTCTTTGCCCAGCGATCCCGTCCCGATCACGGCCACCCGCACTTGGTTCGACATGGGCTCAAGACTAGGAAACCCGTCGACGCGGGGAACCTTTAATTCGCTTCATCCACCTCCATACGCGGGCTGGAATCCGAACCGCCGATGAGTAACCTCGACCGCATGTCCTCTTTCGGCCATTTCACCGTGGGCTTCGCCCTCGCCTCCTCCCTCGCCCTGTCGCTGGTCGCCGGCAAGAACGACGGACGCTTGGACCTCTGGTGGTGCGACTCCGATGGGGGCGGCTCCACCCTCATCGTCACCCCTGCCGGTGAGAGCATCCTCATCGATTCCGGCAACCCCGGCGGCCGTGACTCAGCCCGCATCCTGAAAGTGCTCACGCAAACCGCGGGCCTGAACCACTTGGACCACCTGGTCGTCACCCATTTGCACATCGACCATTTCGGTGGTGCCGCCGAAATCGCCGCCCAAGTGCCCGTCAAGAACCTCTGGGACAACGGCCTCACCGACGCCGATCCCGATGGCAACCGCAACTCCACCTGGCCCCTCACCAGCAAGGCCTACCGCACCATGCCGGTCGGCCAGCGCCACCGGGTCGAACCGGGCTTGAGCCTCCCGTTGACCGCCGGGAAAACCCCTCTGTCGATGCGCTGCGTCATCACTCGTCAGAAGCCCGCCGAAGGGGTCTTTTCCGACCGGAAGGCCACCGGAACCGCCCCCGTCCTCAAGGCCCCCGACACCTCCGACAACGCCAACAGCTCCGCGTGGGTCCTGAGCTTCGGGAACTTCCGTTTCTTCGACGGCGGCGACCTGACTTGGAACGCTGAAACGCAGTTGATCTGGCCCCAAATCCGGGTCCCCGAGGTGGATCTCTACCAAGTCACCCATCACGGCCTCGATGTGAGCAATCATCCCCGCCTGCTCACCGCCCTCAACCCCACCGTCACCGTCATGAACAACGGTTCGACCAAGGGCACCGCCGGCGAGGTGTTGACCACGCTGCGGGGGCTCCCGCGGCTCGAAGCCCAATACCAGCTCCACCGGAACCTCCGGCCGGACGGCGTCACCAACAACATCCCCAACGATTTCATCGCCAACATCGAGGCCGGCACCGCCCACCCGATCCATTGCGCGGTCCTTCCCGACGGCAGCGCCTACTCCATCACCCTGCCCGCCGCCCCCATCACCCGCACCTACACCACCCGGCGCCACTGAGCCCAAGGCTGCATCGCCAGAATCTTCCGCACGATCATTGCGGGAGGAAGCCCACAACCTCCTTCCGTCTCCCTCCCAGCGCGGCGGGCTGGGCTTCCGCACGCAACGGAGCGTAAGCACCCTCATCCCTCTCGCGCGCCAGCGCGAAGGCGAAGCACTTCCGCACGATCATTGCGGGAGGAGGCCCACAACCTCCCCCCGTCTCCCTCCCAGCGCGGCGGGCTGGGCTTCCGCACGCAACGGAGCGTAAGCACCCCTGTCCCTCTCGCGCGCCAGCGCGAAGGCGAAGCACTTCCGCACGATCATTGCGGGAGGAGGCCCAGCCCGCCGCGCCACCCTTTCTGCTGGCTTCACCCCCGGAGTCCCGTTAATTCCTTTCCCAGCATGAGTTCGCAAGTTCCCGCCGACCTGAAATACGCCAAGTCCCACGAGTGGGCCCGCATCTCCGGAGACACCGCCGTCGTCGGCATCACCGACCACGCCCAGCACGAACTCACCGACATCGTCTTCGTGGAACTCCCGTCGATCGGCCGCAAGGTCAAGGCCGGCGAAGCCTGCGCCGTCGTGGAATCGGTCAAGACCGCCAGCGACATCTATTCGCCGCTCTCGGGCGAGATCATCGCCATCAATGGCGCGGCCAGCGACAATCCGGCTCTGGTCAACACCGAGCCGTACACCGGCGGCAGCTTCTTCACCCTCCGACTCTCCAATCCGGCCGAAGCCGAAGCGCTGCTGTCGCCGGCCGCCTACTCCCAGCAGATCGGCGCCTGAACGCCCCGGGGCTATACCTGATCGATCCCACCCGATCGATCAGCGCTCACGATCAGCGCTCACCCTCCTGAACCACCGGCCCACCGGTGGTTCAATTGTTTTCGGGGGCATCCCGCCTCAGCCCGACCTTGTGGGCGATGTCGTCGAACTCCTCACGACTCACCTCGTGCAACTCCTTGCCCCGCTTGCTGAGGTGCTCGTTGATCTTGATGGCCTTCTCGGTCATCGCCTCATGGGTTTCCTGAGTGCCGCCCACCAGGGCGAAATTCTTGCCCTTGGTCACTCGCTGATGGCCGTCCGAATCCAACCCGACACCCAACAGGAGCGCCTGGGCCTTCTTCGAGGGCTTCTTGGAATCTGCCATGGGCCGACGGTAAATCGGCGAAAACCAAAGTCACCACGGTAAATCTTCAGCCGGGCAATCGGTGCGGGCGGGTATCGATTGGCTCGATGGAACACGAAAATCATTCGATTCACGCGAACCTGCCGCAACGTGCGATCTCTGCGGGGTCATGAACACCACCGCCGTTTGGATCGCTCCCCCGCTGGAGACCCTCAACTCCCTGGCCCGGATCGCCTTCGCCGTGCTCGCGGCCGATTTCGTCGTCGCCGTGTTCCACTGGATCGAAGACGCCTACCTCCGCGACGATTGCCCGGTGTTGGGAAACCTCATCGCCCGGCCCAACATCCTGCACCACTACCGGCCCCGGCACTTCCTGCGCCACTCGTGGATGGCTTCCTGCTGGGACTTGTGGCTCGTCGCCGGCGGGATCATCGCGGCCGCCTGGGCCTTGGGTGTCCTGAGCCCCGCCGTCGGGGTCTTCGCCGCCCTGGTCGGCAATGCCAACCAGATCCACAAGTGGGCCCATCGCAGCCGCCGCGAGAATGGCCCCTGCATCAACCTGCTCCACGACCTCCGGATCCTCCAAGGGCCCCGCCATCACGCTCTCCACCACACCGATCCCAAATCGACGCATTACTGCGTGATCACCGAGTGGCTCAACCCCCTCCTGGAGCGGATGCGCTTCTGGACCCGCCTCGAATGCGCGCTCTGGAAGGCCTTCCACATCCGCCGCCGAAGCGACACCTCCAACCGACGCCACGGATACACGCCCGACTGGATCCTGCTCGCCGAACGGGCCTGAAGCGCCCAACCTCCGTCAGACCACGACTCCATGCTCCACTCCCGACGCAATTACCCGCTGCTCCTGCTGAGCCAATTCCTCAGCGCGCTGGGAGACAACGCGATCCTGGCGGTGATCGTCGGGCAACTCACCTACCTCCAGAAATCCGGGGTGCTCACCGAGGCCCAGCTCCGCACCCACAATACGGTCTACACGAGCCTGCTGTTCGTCCCCTTCATCCTGCTGGCTCCGGTCGCGGGATTCCTCAACGACCGACACCCCAAGACCTCGGGGCTCGCCGCCGGCAATGCCCTGAAGCTCCTGGGCACCCTGATCTGCGCTCTGAGCATCCTCTGGGGGCCACTGTGGCAGGGGGTGGGCTATCTGGTGGTGGGCATCGGGGCCTGCGTCTACG
>JAIXXC010000162.1 GCA_027490985.1 Verrucomicrobiales bacterium | reverse complement strand
GACAGCAACAACACCTACGTCGTGGTGATTCGGGCCACTGACATCGCTGGCAACAGGATCGATCAAACGATGGTGGTGACGGTCGTCGATGCGAACGAAGCCCCTGCGTTGATGGACTGGTCCGGGGTGAGTGTTCCCGAGAACACGGGGCCTGGGTACATTGTGGGGCGATTGCTGGGCTCCGATCCGGATCGGGGTGACCCGCTGCAGTATCGTCTGGTCGATGGGATCCGCGACAATGGCTTCTTCGAGGTGCAAGGTGATCTCGTCGTGACCCGGGGAAGTCTGGATTTCGAGGCTCAACGTCACCATGGCTTGCGTGTCTCCGTGATCGATCGGGGAGGCCTCTCGGTTGACCGGGAGTTGACCGTGACGGTCACCGATGTGAACGACCCGCCCCGACTGAAGGAGGCGATCGAAGACCTCACCGCCGTGTATCGGGAGCGGTTCGTCTGGGTGTTCCGCCGGACCGCGGTGATGGATCAGGATAACGGCCAGGGGATGGTCTTCAGCCTGTCCGGGTTGCCGCGGGGCCTGACGTTCAATGCTCAGAGCGTGTCCATCAGCGGAACTCCGGAACAGGTGGGAGATTATCCGCTCAAGCTCACCATCCGGGATGCCGGGACTCCTCCTGCCGAGATCGAGATCCCGATCCAACTTCATGTGCAACCGGCTGATGCCAAGCTCAAGTTGTCCGATCTCGAGCAGCTGTACGACGGCCATCCGAAGCCGATCAGCGTCATCACCGAGCCGGCCGACCTGAACGTGGTGATCACCTACGCGGGCAGCTCGATCGCCCCCACCTTGCCCGGTCTCTACCCGGTCGTGGCCTTCATTCGCGATCCCAACATCTCCGGGTTGGCTTCCGCGATGATGGTGATCTCCCGGCCGAGGTATTCGCTGCGGCTGAATCCAGCCTATCCCATGCCCCTCGATGAGGAGGTCGCCAAAGGACGCCCCCTGTCTCCGGACCTTCCCCTGGCTCAAGTCCTCCGACCCGATGGAAGCGTCATTTCGCCGGATGAGCTTCAGGCACAGCGGATGACCCTCCGCTTGATCTTCGACAGCCTGCCCACCACCCCGCAGGGCGTTGCTTGCGGCCAGTTGAAACGCCTTCAGGGCGGTGTCTGGTCGGTGGTGGATCCGGGAACCCCATTGCCGTTCGTCGTCTCCGCCTCCGAGTTCGAGGCCGGACACCTGGTATATGTCCCCGATCGCGACAAGTCGGGCCAACCGCCCGCGCCGTGGCCGTTCAGTGTCGAACTGGTCGATGCCTTGGGCGTGCAACTCACCCGGGCCACCGGGGGACAGATCGATCTGTCGACTCCCATCCCGCTGACCGCTCGAGTCGACCTGCTCGATCGCTCGGTCGAACCCATCCAGCGATGGCGCTTTGCCGAGTTGCTCCAGAACGACCTGCTCCCCAAGGGCACGACCGCGATGCGTGTGGTCGAGACCCGGACCGAACAAGGGGGCTCGGTGTCGATCGACGGCGAATGGGTCACCTATCGTCCGGCTGCTGAACTGCCTCCGGGGGTGGTCGATCGATTCACCTATGAGATTCAGAACGGGTCGGACACCGCGCGCGCCTCGGTGCTTCTGGCCGCACGGTCGTGGACCCCGGAAGCCCGATCCTGGGATCTTCAATTCCTGCCCGAGGGCCGCGGGATCCAGTTGCGATTCGACACGCTGCCCGACCGTCGGTTCCGGGTGCTCGCGGCCGAGTCCCTGGTCGAGCCGCACTCTTGGAATGAACTGGGGCAGGGTGATTCCGATCAGGCGGGTCGACTCCTCTGGACGGGATCGGTCGGGCTCGAGAGTCACCGGTTCTTCCGCATCGAACCCACGGAATCCCGCTGAACCAACGGGTTTCATTGGGTAACGAATTACCCAACAAATCGGGATTCGATGACCGGTTTGGATTGAAAGTGACTGTAACTTGTAGTGGGGTCGCTGACTCGCGCGGCGATCAAGCGACCCCACCCGTTACAGGGGCCTCTGTTCACTCCAGCGCCGCAGTTGCTCCCTCAATGCAACAACTCACACACATCATCCCCAGCCTATGCCGAACAGCTCGTGGATTGATTCGGCGGCGGGAGTTCTGGAGGGTGTTTTCGCGCGTTCTGGCGGGCCTGCTCATCGCGAGCCTGACCGTCGAAATCCCCGCATTCTGGATCGCCAAGAAGAAAGACGAGCGCCACGTCCTGGAGATTCTTGAGAACCGTCGGTTCATCTTCAGCCAGACCTTCGGACAATTCCTGCGGCTGAACTCCAAGGTGGAATCGGCGCCGAGCATCGCCGAGGCCGAGGTCCACCTGCGATCCATCCTCGACTCGGGGTCGCCGACCCCCGGAGTGGTGGGGATGGGGATCATTTCACGGGATGCGAAGGCCGATCGATGGACGGTGCACCGGCAGGCCGCCTCCGCGAATTGCCCCGAGTTCCAGCGTCTCCTCGGCCAGCCGCGGACCGTCGAGGCCCTCGACCGGTTGCAGATCGGGCGGCAAGCGCAGCTGACGCCCCTGTTCTCGATGCCCGGCAGCGGCGCCGAACCCCGCCCGGTCTACTGCATTCTGTTGACGCCCCTGCCGCCCACGGCGGCTCTCCATCCCGGGGGCGATGGGGTGGTGGCTCAGATGATGGTGGTCGATATCGCCGCCTGGGCTCGAAACATCTACCTGCCGGCTTCGCTCCGGGTGTTGAGGTTCTATCTGGCCAACGAGCCCTTCGATGGTCTCCGGGTTTCGTTCAATTACGAAGGGGGAGATCTCATGCCCAAACCGGGCGGGGTCCTCCGGCTTCAGGTGGATCCGGATCGGCAGGACACCCCGGCCGGACTATTGGCCTACCTGTCCAAAGTCGATGAATCCCGACCGGTCATCCCGGTGGGTGAATCCCGGTTCAAAGTGGCTCGTAGTGTCCTGCTGTCGTTCAATATAGCGCCCGGCACCCGGTTTCGGTGCTTTGCCGAGACCACGCCCACCCTCTTCCTGAACAGCACGCTCTTTGCCGTCGTCCGCCTCCTGCCGTGGGTGGTTGTCGGGCTGGCTCTGGTCAGCGCCCTGGTGGCGATGCTCTGGTTGCTCTATCTGGACGAGCGTCAGCAGATCCAGAAACTCGCCGAAGCCCAGCGCACCATCGCCAGCCTCCATCTGTACCAGAACATGGTGCAGCAGGAGTTGCACGATCACATCATCCAGAACCTCACCTTGTTGGGCATCCAGGTGGCGACCAAAGGCACCCAGGATGCCGAGGGCCAGAAAACGGTGCGCGACACCATCCTCAGACAGATCGACTACCTCCGACGTGAACTCCGGCGCTTCTTGTCGGACGGTTCCAATCGGCTGGAGGACATCCCCGATCTGGTGGCCCAGCTTGAAGGGATCTGTCGCCACTTCGAGACCCAATCCAAAGCCCGGTGTCGGGTCACCAGCACCGTTTCGGGAGAGTCGACTTTGTCGCCCGAGGTGCTGTTCCGGGCGTGTCGTTTCACCGAGGAGCTCATCGGCAACGCCATCCGCCACGGCGGTGCCACACGGGTGGAGGTCACCATCTCCCTCGAGGCGGCCGCGTCGTCCCTGCAGGTGCGGGTCGAGGATGATGGCAAGGGGTTCGACCCCGACCACCACTCCAAGGGATTCGGACTTCAAAACATGAGCGCCTTCGCCCGCCGCTCCAAGGGGTCGCTGACGCTCGAACGGCGTCCGACCGGCGGCATGAGCATCCGGCTCAGCATCCCCGTGGCCTTGGGCCGGCCCCCCGGTGAGGCCGTCGCGCAGTCCTGATCCTGATCCTGATCCGGATATTTCCAGCGATCGGGGGTCAGTGCTGCTTCCAGACGATCCGGGCCACGGTGTCGTTGGTGGAGGCCTTGGTCGCACCGCCGTGGGTGATGAAATACACGGCGCCGTCGGGACCGAGTTGCATGGCCAACGGGCCTGCCGGCAACCCCTGGAGGAAGGCTTCGCTGGCACCCGGCTTGGCGGTCTTGGGATTCACCGGGGCCGTGCGGATCGATTTGCGGGCGAAATCGGCATAGAAGAGCGCTCCCCGGTACTTCTCGGGGAACCCCTTGCCCGAGGCCGAGGGCCGGTAGATGAGGGCACCCACGCAGGAGGCTCCGGTGTTGCGCTGATAGTGGAACCACGGGTCGGTGAAGCCATCGACATGGTTGGTCCGGGTGAGGGTCTGCAGGCCGGCACCGAAGACCTTCGGCCATCCGAAATTGGCTCCGGGCAGGATGCGGTTCACTTCATCATGATCGTCGCTCAGGTCACCGCCGTTCTCGGCCGCGAGGATCAGTCCGCTCGGCGCGTCGTACGTCAGCGACCAGGGTTGCCGATGGCCCCGGGTGTAGACGCGGGGGTCGGCTCCGGCGGTCTTCACGTGCGGGTTGTCCTGGGGCACGGACCCGTCGAATCCGATGCGGAGCACCTTGCCGCGCAAGTCGCCCAGCGCCTGGGCCTTGTTGTTCGGATCGTCGCAGTATTTGCGCAGGTTGGCGTTCTGGTTGTTCTCGCCGGTGGTCACGTAGAGCACCCGTTCCTTCGGATGGGCCAGCAGCGCGCCGCCCACATGCTGCCCGGCCTGGTCGCCCTCCCATTCCACCAGTGACTTCTCGCTGGCGGGGTCGATCCGTGAGGCGGGACCGCTGCCGGTGACCGTCCAACGCGAGACCCGCGCCACGTATTTGTCCTTCGGTGCGTTGGTGAGGTGGTAGGCCACGAACAGGTGGGGAGTTCGCGGGAAGTCCGGGTGGAAGGCGATGCCGTGCAGGCCACGGTCACCGCTCACGTCGGTCGGCACCGAACCCACCGACTGGGTCGCGTGGGTACCGGTGTCGATCCGCCAGATCTGGCCGCCGCGTCCGGTCACCCAGGCCGCCCCGTCGGGCGCGAAGGCCATCTCCATGGGTTCTTGCACGCTCTCCGGGCCGGCGACGGTCTCGATACCGAAGCCAGCCGGCAAACCCACCTCGGCAGAGGCGATGGAGCAGAAGGTGACGGCGGCGGCGACGGCCGCGATCAGGCGATGATGAGGTGACATGGAAGCGAAGGGATTGAAGGGGATGTTGGACAGCCGGTGGGTGCGAAGCAACTGCGCTCCGGGTCCGAGCCGACGAATTCCACCGGGGCGAATCGCGCCCAAAGTCCTGTCACCGCCGGTAAACGGGGACGACTCGATGAGTTGCGGGGCGCTATAGGCCGGTGTTGGTTGGGCCGGTGTTGGTCGGGCCCGTGTTGGCCGCAGGAAAGGGTCTAAGCGGGAACGGTCCGACGGGAACTTTCTGAAGGGGACTGTCCAAACCATTCCGGCGAAGAAGAGTCGGTGGGGAAACCGACCGGAACTGGTGCGCGGGGCGGGGGTCGAACCCACAACCTTCGGCTTCGGAGACCGACGCTCTATCCAATTGAGCTACCCGCGCAACCGAGACGCAGACCTTAAGAACCCGCTCCCGGCAGGGCAACAGTTAGTTCTGCACGGTTCTGGTTCCGTGAAGGCGGTCGTTTGGTTCAGTGCCCGGCCGTTTCGAGCGCTGAGCGGATGAAGGCCGCCACCGGGGCCGGATCGTCGAGCCCGTGCGGATGGTGCCCGATGCCCGGTTTGTGGATCACCTGGATGCGTCCGCCCAGAGCCCGATAACGGGATTCGATCAGCGCGGTGTTCTCGGCCACCGGTACCACCTCATCCGTGTCGCCGACCACATGGATCAGCCGGACCTTCGCCTTGGCGAGCGGGGCGAGTTGGTCCACCGGGTTGCCGGTGAAGGCCAGCGCCTCGACCTCGGTGGTGAAGCCATAGTGCCGTTGCAATTGCGTCCAATCGCCGGCGCTGCCCTTGCCCTTGCCTTTGCCACCGGGCCAGCTCTTGAAGTCGCACACCGGTGCATCGCCGTAGATGCAGGCTACGCGTTCGGGATGCCGGGCCGCCCAGCGGTAGGCGTAGAGGCCGCCGCGGCTGATGCCGATGAGTGCGGCCTTGGGCCCGAGGCCCCCGCGCCGCAGCACCTGATAGAACGCATCGAACTGCTCCTGGGCCCGTGGGCACCCGAAAGTGTTGCCCACCTCGAGGTGCACGTGATGGAACCCCTGTTCCAGCAGGCTCGACACCCCGGTGCGTTCCGTGAAGGCGTCGGGGAACTCCAGGCACCAGGTCCAGGGTTTCCCGGGCGCGACCTGACGCGGCTCGACCACCCAGGCGGTGGCGCCTTCGACGGCAAACCGGTGACGCACAAAACCGTACCATGTGTCGACGCGCCCACCGGGCCACGGCGAAGCGATTGCGGCCTCCTTCGCAGGGTGGCTCGAGGTCGAGGAGGGTGCCTTCGAGTCGGCTCCGAAGAGCGTGGATCCGAACAGCAGGCAGGCACAGGCGAACCGGTTCAGGGGAAGCATCGAGTTCGAGTGTTTCCCCGGAAATAGACTCTGTCCATGCATCGGTCGGTGCCCGATCCGGGCCCCGGTGCTGGCCTATGACAAAAA
This sequence comes from Verrucomicrobiales bacterium, assembly GCA_027490985.1. Lineage (GTDB taxonomy): Bacteria > Verrucomicrobiota > Verrucomicrobiia > Limisphaerales > UBA9464 > SXXZ01. The sequence continues at coordinate 24,846 of JAIXXC010000162.1, read as the reverse complement.
ATCCCCGACAAAAGCGTTGACGTGGAGGTGCCTTTGGCGACACCTTCCGCTCCCCAACGCGGGGGTGTAGCTCAATTGGTTAGAGCGCTGCCCTGTCACGGCAGAGGTTACGGGTTCGAGCCCCGCCACTCCCGCCACTTCTCCTGCGTTGAAAAACCGGCCTCAAAGCCGGTTTTTTGCTGCCTACGGGTCTCCATGGGCCCTCTGAACCCCACAGGCCCCGGATAACACGGATTCCGCCCGGTGCCCTTCGCGGCTTCAGCAGGTGGACAAGCTTGCTCCCAGGCGCTCCGCCTGAATCTTCAACCCGTCCAGAATCGCCTCGGCGACGGCTTCCGGGAAGAGTTTGGGGATCTCGGCGCGCACTTCATCCAAGACCCGGGGTGTCTGGTCGAGGATGTCGGCGATGATGGGGTGCATTCCGGGCATGCCGCACCGTTTGGCCGTCTCAAGCCAGTGACGGCATTCGATCTCGGCGATCCGGTAATGTCGATTCTTGCCCACGACCGCCATGGCCAAGGTTGCCTTTTGCACGGCCAGCTTCCCGCGACCGTGTCCGATGACCGGATGGGCTGAGAGCACGTCATAGCGCGGGGTGAGTTCGTAGTCGCCCTGCGGTAGCAGAAAGAGGCTGAAGTTCTTCGCATGCCCATCGATGGCCGCCAGCAGCCAAAAGATCACCTGGGTGCGCAGGAAGCTCCTGCGGTCTTCGTCGGCCCGGAGGGATCCCTGCAGGAGATCCATGATCTTCACGATTCCCGGGCCACCATCGACCTCGTATTTGAGGTGGGGAGGCGTCGCCGTGGCTTGGCACAAGTCTTCTTGGGGCAGACGCAGCCACCGGGTTTTGTCTGATGACAACCGGCGGTCGAAGCGTTCGACCACGAGCACCTGATAGTCGCCGAAGCGCCGGATTTTCGACTCCGCTGTCGGGATCCCGTAGGCCTTCAGGATCCGACCACAAAGCCATTCATTCTCGACCGAGGTGGACAAATCGATGCCCTTCGGCGTGGCCCCGATCGGCAATTTGAGGATGTGCGTGGTGGGCGTGGCTCCGGTGGGTCGATGCCAGGCTCCCTCGTGCCAGAGCAGGGCCGTCTTTTCCTGGGCCCCGGCGAGGCTGATGCGGAAGTGATCCTCGGATGGAGGGTCTCCGTCCCGCGGGTCCGCCAGGGTTGCGGTCAGCAGCCGGGCGACCTGGGCCGAGCCGAGTCGATCACCCGTGATCCGCGACAGGTCTCCGGGCAGGGCATCCTCCGGGAGCAGTTGGAGCGCCCCGACGCAGTCGCGTCCGACCGCTTGGAGCAAGTCGAAGGGGTCGATGCTGGGAACCTGGAACCGGCGCTGGATGCGTTCGCGGATCCCTCGGTTGTCGGGAAGGAGATTGTCGAAGAACGCCTCGACTCCCTCTCGGAAGGGTTCGCCGGACGGTCGCAACGGCAGCGACAGCGAAATGGGCCGGGCATGGGGAGAACCCAGCCAACGGTCGTCATAAGCGAACGTGTGGGTTCCCCGCGTGGGGGTCCGCCAAAGACCAACCCGCTCGCCGTTCATCCAAATGGACAGGGCTCTGGAATGACGAGGACGGGGCATGGGTCACCACTCGGTTTTCTGGCCGTCGGGGCCTTTGGGACGGACAACTAGTTCGAGATCCAAGGTCGAGAGGATCCGGTAGATCCGGGACAGGCTGGTGGTCGTGGGGTCCGACTCGATTTGCGAGAGCGCCGCTTGGGACAGGCCGCACTGGGAGCCGACCCCTTTTTGGGACAGTTGCCGCTCATGACGGTACCCTCGAAGAATCGCCCCCAACTGCTCGGGAGTCCGCGCAACGAAATCAGTCATATTCGTTAAAGTAAATAAAACTAAGAAATATCGTAAACAGAATAAACTAAAGGTATTCAGTTTAAGGTATTAAAAAACATCGCAGCGCATAGCTGAGGAAAACCGATTCCGGTGGAGCCACCCGATGTCCCTCACATCCACGGCGTAGACACCGAACGAGGCCAGGTCACCGGCGCCCGGTTCGGCGGGTGTCCGAATTGGCCGTTCCCGGATACCCTCCCCGGCCCGCCGACAGTCGGCACTTCAATGTGCGGCCGACGGTGGGGCGTTAGTTCGTGCAGTGCGCTTGGATAGAACCGCGTTGCGCCGCTGTTCCTGTTGTTTCAGGTATTCGTCCCAATCCACGGCCGGGACATTGGTGATGTCACTGCTCACCAGCACGACAGCGTGTCCGCCGAACTCATTCCTTCGTCCGTTCGGAGACAAGCCGCCCTTGGATTCCCACAACAGCGCGAGGTCTGGATCATCGTCGACCCGGAGGCCCTGCGCGTAAACCCAGCTGGTCAGTGATGGGTTCAGCGGAGAGCCATGGCTCAAGGCAGCAACGGTGGCATCACCGTCGCCAGAGATCCCGGCCAGTTCGATGCCGGCCGCATACTGGGGATAAAGCTGCTGCAATGCATCGAGGCCTCCCTTCGTGCTGACGGGAAAGTTTCCGTCATGGTCAGCGGCGTAATTGCGCAGGTCCAAATACATGGAGAGAAGCGCCGCCGGGTGATGTCCGTGCGGATAGACGGATTTTCGGTAGAGAGAGACTCCGACGATGGTCATGAGTGCACCGGCGACGACTGCCAGCGCGACAACCTGCAGCTTGGGCGAAAGAGTCTTCATGTCGTCATCTCTGGACATCCCATCGAGCACATTGCATGAGCTGAGCCTGTCTGCCGGCAATGGGAAAAGTGAGTTGCAGCGTTGGTCATGGGTGTTTCACACGGTATCAGAAAACGCCTTCTACCAAGAAATCGGTGGGAGAGTTCGGGAGCGGTTGGGTGATTGGATTGGTTTCGTCTGTGGAACGGATTCCCGGGGCTGATCGATTGCTGGAGGTTCGTGTCGGTCGGGCCGATCCATCTGCGGCTCCAGCCATCCTGGAACCCGCCTTGCCCCCACAACTTGACCCGAACCCGTGGCCGCGAGACCTTTGGTGTCGCTGCATGACGAACTTGTCCCGTGCTCTCAGGCCCCTGCTTTCCGCCCTGCTCTTGGCAGGCGGTTGTGGGTTATCTGGGTTGTTCGGGTTGTCCGCCTCGGCCGGGCCAGACTCCGGGGTGCGGTTCGGGCCGTTGGCCGAGGAGTTCCCGCTGACGGTGCGCGCCGGACAGCGTGGCGAGGCGATGGGGCCGCTCTTCCATTGGCAAGACACGCCCGAGGCATGGGAATGGGGCTTTTCGCCGTGGGTGTCGTACCAGCATGAGCCGGGCGTCGAACGGACCCAGGCCGAGTTCCTCTATCCGCTGGTCTCCTTCGATCAATACGGATCGCAGTATCGCTTTCATATCCTGCAGTTCCTGAGTTGGAGCGGGGGACAGAGCACTGTGGGCCCGGAGAAGCGTCGGTTCACCGTGTTCCCGTTCTGGTTCAGCCAGCGCTCCGACGATCCGGCACAAGCCTACTGGGCCCTGGTGCCCATTTACGGCCACCTCAAAGATCGTCTGTTCCGAGACGAGGTGCGCTTCGCCGCGATGCCCCTCTGGGTGCAGACCCGCAAGCGGGATGTGGTCACCGACAATTACCTCGCGCCGTTCGTTCACGTGCGCACCGGGGGCGCCCAGGGGTGGCAGGTTTGGCCGCTTTATGGACAGGAGCACCGCGCGCCGCTGGTGCGGACCAATGCCCTGAGCGACCTGCCCGAGGTGGTGCCCGGCCACGAGAAACGCTTTGTCGCCTGGCCCTTCTGGATCACCGACCGCCAGGGCATCGGCTCCGAGAATCCGGTCACCAACACGTTGGCCTTGCCGCTGTTCTCCCTGCAACGGTCGAAGCTGCGCGACAACACCACGCTGATGTGGCCTTTCTTCACCCACACGGTCGATCGCGAGCGCCAGTTCAAGGAGTGGGGCGCGCCGTGGCCCTTCATCGGGTGGGCCGATGGCCCGGGCAAGCATGCGCGCCGTGTCTGGCCGCTCTGGGGCAAGGCGACCAACGCCGAGTTGCAGAGCGAGTTCGTGTTGTGGCCCTTCTACACCCACAAGCGACTGCTGGCCGAGGATCTCGATCGCGAACAAACCCGCAGCGTGTTCTACCTGTGGGTCGATGTGGCGGAGCGCGATCGTCGCAACGGTGCCGAGTACCGCCGCCGCTCGCTCTGGCCGCTGTTCCACCATGCGCGGGATCGGCAGGGTCGCGAGCGCCTGCAGGTGCTGGCGTTGGCCGAAGGGGCGTTCCCATCCAACGAAGGCATCGTGCGCGGTTGGAGTCCGATCTGGTCGCTTTACCGACACGAACGGGATGCCCAGACGGGCCGTCAGAGTCGTTCCCTGTTGTGGAACTTGTGGCGTCAGGAGTCGGGGCCGGAAGGGGTCCGGAACGGCTTGCTTTTCGGGTTGTTCCGTTGGCACCGCCCTGCGGCGCCGACCGGCACTCCGCCGGGGCGCACTTTGCCCAGTCCGCCCAATCGGTCAAACCCCGCCCCGAAGACTGCGACTCCCGCGAAGGTTCCCTGAGTCGGATCGATTCAGCCCCCGGCCAACACCGTCTCGATCTTGCTCTGCAGGTCGAGGCTGATGCGCTCCACCGGCCGCTCGGCGTCGATGAGGTCGAAGCCGTAGTGGCGCTGCATCCGCCGGAAGGTGTCGCGCATGCGACTCTGGTACTGCAGGAAGCTGTCGAACATGTCGCGCGAGAGGCCCAGGTCCATGCCGCTCTCCCAGTAGTCGAGAGCCTGCTGCTTGGCGAAGACGCGTTGGACCAGCTTCTCGGGCCGCACCTCGAGGTAGAATACCGCGTCGGGGACCAGCGCGATGCCGTACAAATTCCGCAGCCACTGTTCATCGACGCCGCGCACGAGATCGCGGGCCATCAGGGTGTAGATGTAGCGGTCGGCCAGCACCATCGAGCCCGCCCGTAGCGCCGGCAGGATGGTGTTTTCAAGCTGGTCGGCGAAGTCGGTCGCGTAGAACAGCGAGAGCGTGGTGCGCGAGAGAATGTTGCCCTGCTGGGCGGCTTCGAGCTCCTCGCTGACCAGAGACGAGCGCTTCAAGCCGACTTGGATGGTGTGATGACCCGAGGCCTCCAGCCACTGGATCAACCGGGCGATTTGGGTGGATCGGCCCGAGCCGTCGGCCCCCTCCACCACGATGAGCTTGCCGGAGAGCTTCTCGACTTCCACGCCGGGCAGGCCCAGACCGAAGAAGCGCTTCGGCGTGACCTTCGGGACGAGCACCGCGGCGTCGTTCGTGGGGGCGGATTTGGTTTTCCTGGCCATGGCTCGGATTATTTGGTGGCGGTGAAGGAGGGCAGGTCGATGCGGTTCTCCACCAAGCGGCGGACCAGTCCCTGTTGTTCCTCGATGCGCTGGTTGGCGTCCATGACCACGAAGTTGAACTCGGTGCTCATGGCCAGGTACTGCTCGAAGATGCGGCCCTGGAAGATCCGGAAACTCTCGTACGGATCGCTGGAGAGTCCCAAGTCCATGCCGGCCTCGTGGTGCTTGAGGGTGGGTCGATTATCCAGAATGCGGTTCAGCGACACCTCGAGGTGCGAGCGGAAGAAGAAGGTGATGTCGGGCAGGGCGGCGAAGCTGTAGAGACCCCGCACCCAGGCCGGCGGACAGCCGCGCACCACATCACGCGCGAAGGCCGTGAAGATGTACCGGTCGCACAGCACCAGGTAGCCCGCCTTGAGCAGCGGCAGCAGTTGGCGCTCGTAGCGATCGGCGAAGTCGGTGGCGTGGATCAGCGAGAAGGTGGTCGGTGTGAGCAGGTTCTGCTTCTTGCCCTTGCTCGTCGCGCTCTTGACCAGCGCCGACGAGTTCCATTCGCTGAAGAAGACCTTGAGCCCACGCATCTCCAGCCAGCGCTTGAGCAGGTAGATCTGGGTGGATTTGCCCGAGCCGTCGAGCCCCTCGACGGCGATGAGCCGACCCTCGAAGCCCAGTTCCGCGAACGTCTTCGTCATGTCGCCTTCGACATTAGCCGAAGCCGTGATCCCTGAACAGGGAGCAGTCGCTCGATCGTCGGTTTGCGACCCCAGCGGAGGTCGTTGCCCGATCGTCACCGGATCGTCGGGTGGACGAACGGGGATCGGGCTTGAATGGGGCATTGCCGCGTCACACCGTCAGGAATGCCCGATCGCATGGACGTGTTTCGAGGCTATCGGCAGAGACGGGGCTTCACGCTGATCGAACTGCTGGTGGTGATCGCCATCATCGCCATTCTGGCCTCGCTGCTGTTGCCCTCGCTGGCCAAGGCCAAGGCCCGTGCCCAGGGCAGCGCCTGCTCGAGCAATTTTCGTCAGCTCCAGATCTGCGCCCAGTTGTACGCCGATGACAACCTCGATGTGCTCGCCCCGAACGAGGCGTTCCTGTCGGGCGGCGGGGGCGGGCGGGAGGCCTGGAACATTCGGGCGACTTCGTGGCTTCAGGGCAACGCCTACACCGACACCTCCTCGTCGAACCTGGCGGTCGGGGTGTTCTGGAAGTACAACCAGTCGCCGGGCCTCTACCTCTGCCCTTCCGACCGCTCGACCGTGCGCGATCAGGGGGTGATCCGCCGCAATCGGAGCGTCTCGATGAGCATGTACATGAACCTGGTGACGCAGGTGTCCGACGAGAACTACTCGCGATGCTGGCACAAGATGAGTCAGATCACCGATCCCGGCCCGTCACGGGCGTTGTACTTCATCGATGAGCACGAGAAGAGCATCCAACAGGGTGCCTTCGGCATCAACGCCCCGAATCGCCTCACCCTCTTCGGCACGTCCCTGGCCACCTGGATCAGCTTTCCCGCCCTGCGCCACGCCGGTGCGGCCACGGTGTCGTTTCCGGATGGTCACACCGAGTCGTGGCGGTGGCGTGATCCCCTCACACTGGCCAATGCCCGGAAGCCGGGATGGTTGGTGCTCCAGCCCGGATCCAGTCCGGCCGATCCCGATCTCCAGCGCATCCAGGCGGCGGTCCCGGCCCAGGTGCCGATTCCCTGAAGGCGCTCCGGGGTTTCCAGGGGCCTCCTTGCGTCGGTTCGGGTGTTGGGGTGACACTCGCGCTGTTTCCCCGGAACTCTCCGATCTTTCTTTCCCGATCATGAACTCCTTCCGTCACCTCCGCCATCTGGTGGTCCTGTTGGCTCTGGCGGCCGGCTCGGCTCGATCGGCCGACCTGCCCGTGTTGGCCGTGCCCGACTGGCAGCCCTTCGCCGCCCAGGTGCGCCGTGTGTCGGAAGCGCTGACGTTGGCGGGTGCGCCCCTGAGTGTGCAGGAACGTGCCGATCTCGAGGTGGCCCTCACCGAGAGGGACTCCGACAAGGCCCGCAACCGCACCCAGAAGATCCTCGACGCGCATGTGCTGGTGGCCGTGCAAGTCACACCCGAGATGCGGGTCAAGGCCGCCCCAGGGCCCGCGGCCGCGGTTCTCACGGAGACCGGTTGGACCACCTACCTGATCAAGGTCCACAACGAGTCGGGAACGACCGCCGCCCTGCGGGTGCGCAGCCCGCAGGCCACCCGCCTGCATGGTTCGCCCGCGGACACCGTGACCGATCGGTGGCTCGATGTGGCCCTGGTCCAGGCCGCCCCCCTCAAGCCCGAACTCGGAGGTCTCCCCGTGGAGTACCGGCTGGTGCAGCTGTATTCGCGGGATGCCGGGCGCCGTGAAGCCAAGCTGATCTTCGATGTCGGGCAGGGCACCCAGGACCTGGGTTTCCGCAGCGAGGTGGACACGCTGTTCGAGTGCCTTCCCGCGCACCCGGTCGAACTCGAGGTGCTCGACGAGCACGGAAAGCCCACCACCGGCGCGCTGTTGATCACCGACGCCCGGGGTCATGTGTTCCCCGCCCAGTCGAAGCGGTTGGCCCCCGACTTCTTCTTCCATCCCCAGGTCTATCGCAGCCACGGCGAATCGCTCCGCCTGCCCGCCGGCCGGTATGCGGTGGAGTTCTCGCGGGGTCCCGAGTCGGTGATGCAACGTCGGGAACTCGAGGTGGCCGGAGGCCGGACCAACCGCTGGCGTTTCCAGGTGCAGCGGTGGATCGATCCCTCCACCCGGGGTTGGATCTCGGGCGACCACCACATCCATGCCGCCGGCTGCGCGCACTATGAAAAACCCACCGAGGGAGTCCATGCCGTGGACATGATGCGCCATGTGCTGGGCGAGGATCTGAAGATCGGGGCCAATCTCACCTGGGGCCCGTGCTTCGACTACCAGAAGCAGTTCTTCACCGGGTCGGATGATCCGGTCAGCCGGTGGCCCTATCTGTTGCGCTACGATGTCGAGGTCAGCGGGTTCGGATCCCACAATTCGGGCCATTTGTGTCTCTTGCGTCTACGGCAGCAGATGTACCCGGGGGGCGACTCGAAGAAGCATTGGCCCACCTTGGGGTTGAACACCCTCAAGTGGGCCAAGGCCCAGGGGGCCCTCACCGGCCCGGCCCACAGTGGTTGGGGCCTCGAGCTCGACACGGCCGAGTTGCCCACCCGCAAGATCCCGCCGTTCAGCGGGATCGGAGCCAACGAATACATCGTCGATGTGACGCATCAGGTGCCCGGCCCCGATGGCAAGCCGGTGCCCGCGGTGGATTTCATCAGCACCGTCGACACGCCGTATCCGTGGGAGTTGAACATCTGGTACCACACCCTCAACGCCGGCTACCGCACGCGCATCAGCGGTGAGACCGACTTTCCGTGCATCTACGGCGAGCGGGTCGGACTGGGGCGCAGCTATGTGAAGCTGCCCGAGCGCTGGTCGTATGAGGACTGGTGCGAGGGCATCCGGGCCGGACGCAATTATGTCGGCGACGGACGCAGTCACCTCATGGACTTCCAGGCCGATGCGGTGACCCTGGGAGAGCAGGGGAGTTTCCTGCAGCTTCCTGCGGGGCGCCCGGTGGTTTTCCGTGTCCAGACCGCGGCCCGGCTCGAGCAGCAACCGCAGCCCGAGATCCAGCGGCGCCGGTTCAGCGAGCAACCCTACTGGCACATCGAGCGGGCCCGCATCGGCGCCAGCCGCAAGGTGCCGGTCGAATTGATCGAGAACGGCGTGGCCGTCGCCCGGGTGGAGATCGAGGCCGATGGCGCACTTCGGCCCCTGGAGTTCACCCATGCGGTGAAGCGCAGCGGTTGGTACGCCCTGCGCATCCTTCCGAGCTCGCACACCAATCCGATCTTCATCGAGGTCGGCGGAAAACCCATCCGCGAGCGCGATTCCATCCAATGGTGCCTGGACTCGGTGGAGCAATGCTGGCGACAGAAGGAGCGCTTCTTCACCGGTGCGGAGCATGCGCAGGCGATCGCCGCTTTCGATCACGCCCGCCAAGAATACCGTCGTCGTCTGGAGTCCGCCCAACCGTGAGTCGATCCTCCAAGACCGCGCTGGCGGCCCTGACGCTGGCCTGCACGCTCAGCCGGGCGGCCCCGCCGTTGGAGGAGCCACGCTATTCGCCCAATGGACGTCTCGACGCCGCGCGCCTCGAGGCCGTGCAGGCTTCGGTGGAGACCCTGTCGACCCGTCGCCGGAACCTGCTGCCCCGCGCCGACGGCCTGATGGATCTCCGCAGCGTGTTCCACGCCCATGCCGGCGACTCCTCGCATACGGGCGGCAAACCCGAAGAGATGCTTGCCGCTGCGAAGCTCGCCGGGGTCCGGGTGGTGTTCCTGTCGGATCATTTCCGACCGCCCCGCGATTACATGGACAGTTGGCGGGGCCTGCGCGAGGGCGTGCTCTTCATTCCGGGATCGGAGGCGCGGGGATTCCTGCTGCATCCCGAGGCATCGGTCTTCCCCCTCATGGAGAAGCCCGTGCCCGAGCTGATCCCGGCCGTGGTCCGTGGCGAAGGCATGGCCTTCTTGTCGCACATCGAGGAGCGGCCCGATCATCCGATGACCGGGTTGACCGGTCTGGAGATCTACAACCGCCACTACGACGCCAAGCGCGATTTCACGGGGATCCTCCAGTTGGTGTTGCGCCTCACCGATCCGGAGCAGGTGCGGGAACTGTCGGAGTTGCTCCGCCGGTTTCCCGACGCCTGCCTGGCTGCGCAGTGCCTCTACCCCCAGGCCTATCTCGACAAATGGGATGCGGCCAACGCCACGGGCCACTACACCGGTGTGGCGGCCAACGACTGCCACCACAATCAGATCTTCCTGCTCAAGAAGGTCGACGACGAGACGGCTCTGTTGGGAACCATCGTCGACAAGGACGAGGCCATGCGAAAGGTCCGGGCCTCCCTGCGTCCGACCTTGCGTCCGATGCTGGCCGGCAAACCCGATGGAGCCATCGTGGCCCGCCTGGATTTCGATCCCTACGAGCGATCCTTCCGGAACGTCTGCACCCATGTCCTGGCCCGGGAGCAGACCGAGCCCGCGCTGAGAGCCGCGGTGAAGGCCGGCAGGGTCTATGTCAGTCACGACTGGATGGGCGACCCGAGCGGGTTCGACTTCCGGGTGGTCGGAGCGGGTGCGGTCGGGACGATGGGGGAGGAACGCCCGTGGGTTCCGGGGCAACGTCTGGAGGTCCGATCCCCGCTGCCGGCGACGATCCGCCTGATTCGCGATGGCCGGGTCGAGACGGTATCCCAAGGAGAAGCCCTTGATCACCCGGTGACCCGGGCCGGCGTCTATCGGGTGGAATTGTGGCTGCCGATCGGTGGTGAGCTTCGGCCTTGGTTGTACTCCAACCCGCTCTTCCTGCGGTCGGTCGGGTGAGTCCCGTTGGAGGACCCACCCGTGGGAGGAACCGTCGGATCCGAGACGGTCAGAAATCGGCCGACAAGGTCAGGCTCACCGTGATGCCGCGTCGATAGCTGCGGAAGACGTACTTGTCGCCGTAGCGCTCTTCGCTGGCGCCGAGATCGTTGATGAGGGTCTGGCGGATGTCCGGATCCAGAAGGTTGCGGGCTCCGAAGCGCATCTTCCATCGACGTCCCAGACGCTGGTTCACGAAGAAGTCGAGCGTGTTGATGGGTTGCTCGTAGATGTTGGGGCTTCCCTGGCCGCCGTCGACCGCCAACCGCTGGCCGCTCCGCGTGAAGGACACCGAGAAGGTGGTGCGACTCCGGGCGATCTCCCAGGCGAGGTCGGAGTTCAGGATGTATTCGGGCTGGTCGAACAACGGTCGATTGTAGAGGCCGACACCATTGCCCACCGGGTAGAACACATCGACCTCGGAGCTGATGAAGGCCGCGTTGCCGCCCAGCGTGATGCCGGCCAACAGGGGGTCGAGCGCGGCCAGATTCTTGCGCGCCTCGAACTCGAAGCCCTTCACGATCGCGCTGGCGTTGTTCGTGAAGCTCACGATGCCCGCGGCGTTGTCGGCGATGTAGGGCTCGACCGGATTCAGGATGTTCTTGTGGAAGTAGGCCACCGAAAGGAGTTCGCCCGGCCGGGGGAACCACTCCATCCGCGCATCGTAATTCTCGATCTCCGAGCGCTTGAGGTCGGCATTGCCGCGGTAGGCCAAGCCGTCGAAGGTGTCGAAGTACTCGAACGGCGCGAACTCGCGGTAGGTGGGGCGCGCGATGGTCTGCGACCAGTTCAGCCGCAGGTTCAGGTTGGAGGTGACCGGAAACACCCCGCCGACGGAGGGTAGCACGTCGGTCGTGGAGATGCGGCCGCTGGAGGAGGCTCCGAGGATGCGGCTTCGGGGAAGCACCTCGGCCTGGAGGTCGGTCTGCTCGAAGCGGGCACCGCCCACCAGCCGGAACTTCGGCATCACGAACAGATCGGCCATGGCGTAAACGGCCGGGATGCTTTGGGTGCCGTCGTAGCCGTAGCCGTCGAACGGAAGGCCCGACCGCAGGAACGTGGCGTTGGGGAAGTAGTAGGCCGTCCGCGCGTTGGAGCCCGAGCCGGTCGAGTTGGTGATGAACTGCCGCCCCTGGAAGTTGAGCACCGAGTTGGCGTACCCGGTCACGTCGGTCTGGTTGGCACCCGAGTTCTGGCTGATCTCGTATTCGAAGCGCTGTTCCCGCAGGCGCCGCTCCGACTCGAGCACGTTGCCGCCCACCTTGAAGGAGCTCTCCAGGCCGTTGCCCGGGGTGAAGGGGATCGTCAGGTCGCTGCGGAAATTCCAACTCTTGTCCTGCGAGTCTCGGAAGAAGCGCGACGGCTGGTTGATGTTGGGCAACTCCGCCGATTGGGCGATGACGTTGGTGAGACCATTGCCCGCCGGGAAGAGGATCATCGGGAAGATGCGCTCGTCGGGCGAGTTCTCCCCCGTGCCCGAGCTGGAGAAACTCCAATCGAGTTGGGCCGCGCCGACCTCTCGGAATTCATGGCGACCCTTGAACTGGAAGTTGCGCAGGTAGCGCTCGCGATAGGTCAGCTGTTCGATCCGCGTGCGTTCTTCGGATCCCGGTTGGAATTGGTTGATGGTCTGGCCCACCTCTTCGGTGATGTAGTGCTGGGCGCTCTGGTTGTTCAGGAAGCTGAAGGACAGCTCGTGCCCGGGCATCAGTTCGAGGGCCGTGCTGGCCACGGCACCCCACCCCACACTCATGATGGATTGATCGCGCCGGAACTCGGCGGTTCGGGTGAGGGGGCCTCCATTGATGGGATCGGTCCCATACGCATAACGCCCTCGGAAGGCGTTCTCGTAGAATTGGAACTGGCGGTCGTGGTTGAAGGTGCCGAACCAGCCGAACCGACGGCCGAAGAGCCAGGTGGTGTCGCCACTCGAGACCGAGAAGTTGGAGTTCGGTCCGGGTTGACCCATCGACGGGGCGAAGGTGGTGTTGTTGAACGAACGCATCGCCGCGTCGTATTTCTGGGCCAGGGCCAACCGATCGGCGCCGGTGGCCTGCTGGGTCGTGTTGCGCCACGGACGCTGGGCCTCGGTGAGGATCGACGGGTCGATCAATGCCGCCGAGGGCAACGCCCGGGAACCGTCATCCATCGCCCAGAAGTCGCTCTTTCCACCCGGAATCTTCAGGAATCCGTCGTTCAGCGTGGCCGAGCTGTTGAGGCCCGTGCCGGCCGAGACCGTGGTGAAGCCCTTGGCCGGGAAGGATTTGGTGACGATGTTCACCGCACCGCCGGCGAAGCCGCCCTGGAGGTCGGGCGTGAAGGTCTTGCTGACCACCACCCGGTCGATCATCGCCGAGGGGATCAGGTCGAGCTGTGGAGCCCGGCGTCGGGGATCGGCGCTGGGAAGTTCGGCACCGTTGAGCGTGGCGATGTTGTACCGGTCATTCAGGCCGCGGATGACGATCTGCCGGTTGTCCGTGGCCACCACGCCGGTGATCTTGGTGGCGATCTGTCCCGCGTCGCCGCCGCCGGTCCGGGCGATCTGCTCGGCGCTGATCGCCTCCTGCGAGGTGGCCGCGTTCTTCCGCTCCTCGAGCACCGCGGCGACCGTGCTGGGCTTGGTCGAGGCTTCGTCGAAGGCCGACTTGGCGGCCGTGGCCGAAGCGGTCGACTTGGAGGCGCCCAGGTTGCCCGCGCCGGTTCCCGGTTTGCCTTGGATGGGGCGCACGGGGGCCGCGTCGGGCTTGCGGGTTTCGGCTCTGAAGAAATTCCCGGATCCACCGCCTTGAGCGGGGGGTGCGTCGGAACGGGCCGCACTGGCCGTGGGCGGCGCGGCGGTCGCAGGCGCGGCATTGGCCGGTGGGGCCGCCGTCTCCTCGACGATATCGCTCGGTTTGGGCTTGGGGATCTCCGGGGACGGTTCCGGGGGCTTGGGCTTCGGTTTGGGTTTCTCCGGCGGCTTGATGCCGGTGATCTGGTAGATCGCCTGGGGCACGAAGCCCGCCTTGTGGGCCACGTAGGCCAGACCGCCGAGAGCCAGGGCGTGGACGACGATCGAGATGACCAGACTGGAGCGGTCAGCCTTCTTCTTGGCGTTGCGGGCCATGCCGGTTTCCTATTTGGCGGCGCCCGCGGTGTCTGTCGCGAGGCCGATCTTGGTCACGTTGGCCCGCGTCAGGATGTCGAGCACCTGCACCACCTTCTGGTAGTTCACGTTCTCGTCGCCGCGCACCACGACGCTCAGGTCGGGGTTGCTCTTGCGGAAGCGGATGATCTCGTCTTCGAGCTTCTTCAACGTGATGGGTTCGGCGTTGAAGTAGATGTTGCCCGCGGAATCGACCGTCACGTTGTTGATGTCCTGCTTGCTCTGGTTCTGCGGCGGTTGTTGCGCGGCCGAAGGCAGGTTGATGTCGATGTCGTTGGTCGACGGAGCCGTGGTGATGATGAAGATCACCAGCAGCACGAAGGCCAGGTCCAACAGCGGGGTGATGTTCAGTTCACCCATCGCATGGTGGTGCGATGCGGAGTATTTCTTGCGTCCGCGACGCCCGGAGGCAGCGGCGCTCATGGGCGGTTCTGTTGACCGAAGTTGATGTTCTTCAGCGCGTCGGCGATTTCGTCGGCCAGGGCGCGGTTGTCGACATACTGGTGCTCCAGATCGGTCATGACCTCGGAGTTGAAGTTGTCGAGTTCCTGGGTGATGCCGCGGATGGCGGTGATCATCAGGTTGTAGGCGAACATGGCCGGGATGGCCACGAACAGGCCGACGACCGTGGCGATGAGCGCGCCGGCCACGCCGGGGGCCATCGCGGTGAGGCTGGCGCTGGCCGCCATGGCGATGCCCGAGAAGGTCTCCATGACGCCCCAGACGGTGCCCAGAAGGCCGATGAAGGGTCCGCCGGCCACCGCGGTGGTCAGGATGATCATCCCCTTCTCCAGCGACAGCGCCTCGGTGCTCACGGCCCGTTCCAGCGACACCTGCACCGCCTGGAAGGATTCGACGCTGATGCGCTTCTGGCCCTTGACCGTCACCGGGTTGTTCTCGAGGTGGTATTCCACCTCACCGCAACCCGAAGCGTAGACCTCGAAGGCGGGTGCCCCGGCGAACTCCCGCTTCTCGCGGAAGAGCGACATGGGGTCCTTGGCTTCGCGGTAGGCGGCCAGGAACTTCTTGCTCATGGCGCGCGCCTTCAGGATCTGGCGGCCTTTGGTGATGATCACCGACCAGGAGACCATCGACACGATGATCAGGGCCGAGATGGTGATCTTGCCCTCCATCGTCGCCTTTTCGAAGGCGAAGGTGAGGGCGTTGGCGAGGATGGGTTGGAACGGGTCCATGATCGGTCGGTCGCTCTGGGGGGATTCGGTGGAAGCCGGGTTGCTGGCGTCGCGGTGTGGGGCGTCGCGGGCTTACTTCGAGGTGCCGCCGGCCGGAGCGTTGGTGCCGAAGAGGCTGGATCCGAAGTTGACGCGCTCGCCGAAGGATTCGACGGAGCCCTTCTGGATGCGGACGACGAATTCCTTCATGTCGCCGACACCCTTGTTGATCAGGTTGTAGGTGAGGAATTCGACATCGCCCTGCGCCGAGACGGCGTGCGGACGGCCCAGGGTCTTGACGACCTCCTCGCGGGACATCCCGAGGGCGACGTGGTTGAGCTTGGCCGAAGAAGAGGCGCAGCCAGCCATCCAGACGGAGGCGGCGCAGGCGGCGGCGAGGACGGTGATCCGGCGGATCGGAGCGTTCATGCGGCGACCATCCTTGCGACGTCAGATGGCGGCAATTTGTCGTGTTTGTGACAAACGTGCGACGATCGGTTCGCGAATCCGTTACCGATTCGTCGTTGTCCGTTCACCCGTGACAGCCTCGGACTGCTCCGCCAGGCGTTGCTGCTGCCACTGGGTCGGAGCCACCCCGAAATGCCGACGGAACCACGCCCGAAACGCATCGGTGCCGTCATAACCGCAGGCTTTTGCGACCGTGGTGATGTCGGCATCGGGTTGGGAGAGCATCGACGTGGCCTTCACCTTGAGCCATTCACGCTGCTGTCCAGGGAGGCTCCCGCCGAAGCGTTCCCGGTAGATCAGCAGCAATCGGCGAGGTTCACACCGGCAACGCTTTGCCAATTCCTCGATCGGCAGGGTCATCAACTCCACGTCGGTCAGTTGATGCAGGATCTCATCGAGGCGATCGCCGGCGTCGCGGGGGGATCCGACCGGGATGGAGGAGCGGAACGGGGGCGGTGACAAGACGGTCGAGACGAGTTCCAGCAGCCGGGCCCGCTGCTTGAGCGCGCAATCGGTGGTGGTGACCTCCGAGTCGGCGAACCGGAGAGCCGCAGGGGATCCCTGGGGCAGGACCCAGGGCAAGGCCGGGTCGCACTGGTCGGGGTGGTCGATGCGTCTCCGCTCGAAGAGGGTGAAGACCCCGAAGATCAGCGAGGGTTCGAGGTGGAACCACCGGAAGGCCAGACTGCCGAGTTGGCTGGCCCGGAGCCTCATCGAGCAGGTGCCGCCATGGACTGCGACCGTGCCTGCGGAAACGGTCCGCGTCGGGTTCGAACCCATCAGATAACCCTCACCGGAGAGCAGCCAGAGAAAGGTCCAACCGGCGGCGGGAAACGCCCACTCCCCGCCGTTGTCGAGACGGTTTTCGTGAAGCAGGAGTGAAGAATCCGGTCCCATCGCTGGAGCCAATCCTTCGAGCCGAAGCGTCACGCCGGGATGTCGCACAGGAAACAGAACGGTGACGTTTCGGATCGGGACCCGCTGCCGAGACCGCGGCCGCCGGAAGCGAAAACCCCTCGTCGCGGGAAGGCGACGAGGGGTGTGACTGACGGGTCTTGAAGGACCCGCGGCGGATTCAGCGTTTGGCCGAGGATCGCCGCAGGAACGAGACCGCACCCAATCCGGCAAGGCCCAACAGGCCCAGCCCGATCGAGCCGGGTTCCGGCACCGAGGAGTATTTGATGTCGTCGTACAAGGCCCCCGACGGGAGCAACACCATGTCGACCCCGCTCACCGGAGCCGCCAGGGCGGCGGTGAATCCGGGGACCGCTTGGTTGGCCGGAATGGAGGCCAGCAGGGTGTTCCCCGTGGGACCGCTCTTGTAGAACTGGATCGTCGCGCCGGGGTCTCCGTAGGTGTCCTTGTCGAGGGTCACCGAGAACACCGCCAGCAACTGCGGTGAGGTGAACTTCATCAGCGTGGGTTGAAACACGCCGTCGAGGGCCAGCAGGCCCGAGGGAGCGGTGCCCCGATCGTAGAACGACGGGTTGCGCACGAGCACGGGGCTGGCCCCGTCGAAGAGGCGCCAGCGTTCGGTGCCCGCGATCACATCGCCTTCGCTGTCGTAGTCGGGCGACCAGGTACCCTCGCCGAAGCTCACGCCGGCGGGCGCCGCCTGATTGGCCGGTGTTCCCGAGTTCAGCGAGTCGAAGCTGATCGAGTAGGACTGTGCGTGGGCCGCGGTGGCGAGGAGAACCCCCGCCACGAGGGCCGCCTTGGAATGGATGTTCATGGTGGTGCGGTGGTCCTTGGGAGGAGTCTCCCGGTTCACTTGGTCACCGGCACCCCGCCGAGGACCGCCTGCATCACGTTGAAGAACACGTCGGTGTTGTCGATCGAGCCGCGGAACAGGCTCGCGCCGCGCCCTTCAGCGTAGACGGGGATGTCCGAGGCGGTGTGCACCGCCTGGCTGCCGGCAGCGGCGCTGGGAACCTGTCCCGTGACCAGGAAGGTGCCGTTGGTGTCGCGATTGAGCGGACCCGCGGGATAGGTGCTCAGGGGGGCGACCTTGCCGAAGGGTTGCTGGCTGTCCTGCAGCGGCAGCGGGTTGGTCAACCAATCCTCGTAGCGGTCGGCATTGCCAGCGTAGCCGATGAGCATCTTGTTGTCGGGATCGGTGGTGGTCGGATAACCGTCGTCGGCGATGGTGTAGACGGGGAATCCGGCGTTCTCATACACACCCACGACCGCCTCGCGGATCGCGTTGTTGGTGTTGCCGATGCCCTGGGAGAGCTCGGTCAGCTTGGCGTTGGTGACGCGGGAGGCACCGATGATGTTGACGCCGGCGCACTCGTGGTCGGCGCAAACGATCACCAGGGTGTCGGGATCGGTGGCACCGAAGGCGCGAGCGGTCGCCACGGCGCGGTCGAACTCGAGGGTGTCGAGCAGCCAGCGTTCGGTGTCCATCGCGTGGGCCTGCTTGTCGATCGAGGCGGCCTCGACCATCAGGGTGAAGCCGTTCTTGTTCTTGGAGAGCACCTGCAGGGCCTTGGAGGTCATCTCGTTGAGCATGGGTTGATCGGGGAATCCGAAATCATCCACGACGGTCGAGGCGCCGCGGCGCTTGTCGATCTTGTCCTTGGCCACGTTCATGTTCGAGAACGAGAACAGGCCCAGCAGGCGGGTGGTGTTGGACGGCAGCAGGTCCAACGAGGTCTTGTCGGGCGCGTAGGTGAATCCGGCCTTGATGAAGTCGCCGAGCAGGTCGCGGTTGGGATCGACCGCTCCGGCGGGAACGCCCCAGCGGGAGGCGATGTCGGCGGGCAGCACATAGTCGCTGGAAGAGGCCCGGACCGAACCGTTGGTGCCCGCGCCGAGGAACCACTTGCGTCCGCCGCCCAAGAGCACACGGAGACCGCGGTTGGTCACACCCTCGTCCAGATACTGGTCGCAGATGCCGGTGCCGGCGCCGCGATTGGAGGTGTGGATGGCGAAGGCCGCCGGAGTGGCGTCGAACACGTCGGCCGTGGTGACGATACCGAGGGTCTTGCCGGACGTGCGCGCCAGATACGCGCCCATGTATTCGATGCGCGGATTGTCGAAGACGGCGGCCGTGTCATCGGGGAACACGCCTTCTTCATTGTTGTTGGCCTTGTTTCCGGTCGAGTAGCAATGGGCGCCCGGGGCCGAGTCGGTGACGATGGAATTCAGCGAATGGGTCTGCGCGATGGCGGTGTAGGGCATCGCATCGATGGCCATCTTGGCGTTGGCTTTGCCCATCTGGACACCCTGACTGATGATGCGGGCGGCCGTGCGGTGGGCGATGCCGAAACCGTCGCCGATCATGTAGATCACATTCTTGGCTTTCCGGCCCTGAGGAAGGGCCGCGATCACCTCGAAGTTGCCGGTGGCTTCCACGGTCTTGCCGTCGGACTGGCTGGCCACCACGCTGAAGGTGTGGATTCCCGGCTTGATGTTGGAGTAGGCGCGGAAGGCCACCTGGACGCTGTTGGTGACGGTGACCTTGTCGGCCTTGGTCAGGCTCAGCGAATCGTCGCTCACCTGGACGCCATCGACCCGGAAGAGCGCACCGGTGATCGTGGTCCCGGCATCCGGACGAACGGTGGCCGCCAGGTCGAAGCGTTGGCCGGCGAAGAACCGGGCGATGATGGGCGGCGTGGCGTCGCCGAAGCTGAACAAGGCGCTCGGCGGTGTGAGTCGGGACACCGTCGGGTCGGCCGATACGGTTCCGAGGGTCCAAAGGCTCGCGGCGCAGAGGCCCAGCGAACCCAGCAGTCGGGTCAGGGAGTGGTTCATGAGTACTTGGTTTGGGGTGGGGACCGTGGCCGCTCGCTGCGGCCACGGTTTCAGCGTCGAAGATTGGCCGACGCGGAAAGGGGTTTCTGAGGCTCCGGGTTTGCCGGACCTTCGGGGTCGGTGACCGGTGCCGTGGACGCCTCGCGATCGAGGTGGAGGCGCACCAGGGAGCTTCGCCCATCGGGCTCTTCGCGGCTGCCCGTTTCCAGACGCCCGGTCAGCAGGAGCAATCCCGGTGAATGGGGGGGCAGGGGTTGGTGATTCCGCGGCAGGAACACCCGGACCACCGTCGGCGGCAGATCCTCCGCGAGGCCGAACTCCACCTCGTTGCTGATCAACGGCATGGGAGCCAGCATCAGCGTCCAAGGGGTCGGACGGCTTTGCTTGACCTGATACCCGAGGATCCGAACCCGCTTGCCCGAGAGCTCCAGAAGCCGTGGCGAGAAGTCCAGTCCCCGCGGGCCGACCGGCTGCTTGAAGAATTCCTCGAATCGGAGGTCGCTGACGCCTTCCGGCGGCGGCGGAAGCTGGCTGAGCCAGGATTTCAGGGCTTCGGTCGGATGGTTCTTGGCCTTGGTCTTGGCCGAAATCGGAGCGCCGTTGGTCCCGGAGGCCCGCGGGCGCTTGGCAGGAGAAGGGGTGTCGGCCGCCCGGGAATCGAGGATCAGGGTCAGGAACCCGAGAACGAGAAGGATCTGGCACCGAGAAGCGACGGATCGATGCGAAGACAGACTGGCCATGCCCCACGTTGCCCGGGATGTGTCACTGCAGAACGGCAATCACCCGAAATCAGGGTTTCCTTCCGGTGAACACCAGGTTTCGTCCGTCACCGGTTCGCCATCGAATCGGGAGGCTCCCGCGGAGCGTGCCCGACTACAGTCCGCTGTCCGCAAGCCAGGGACGGGCCAAGCGATTGAGCAGCACCGCGGCGATGCGGAAGGCCATGCGCCGTCGGGCCGACAGATGACGGTCGTAGATGGCGTTGTACTCCACAGTGGCCACGCCGCCTCGGCGTCGTTTGAACTCACCGGCTCCGGAACTGTAGTTGAGGAGTTGCCGCCGGTGGTCGACCTCCCGGTGGATTCCCGTGAAGAGCCGCCGGTAAAGCCCCGTCTCCGCGGGCAGGGTGGTGTCGTAACCGATGAACGGGACGGTCGTCACGCAGCCACCGAGCGTGAAGAATCCGAAGACCCCCACCAACCGACCGGTGCGGTCACGCAGTCCATGGAATTCGAGCCAGTGATCCCGGAGGGCGGCTTGGACGAACGGTTCATCGTACTGCGGATTCAGCCGGGAGTGCTTGTCGAGATAGAGCATCCGGTAGAGTTGCGCGATGCGACCCGCGTCGGAGAGGTGGATCTCCCACGGGGGAACCCATCGGAGGGTGGTGTCCCCCGAGAACTCCTTGAGATCCCGCTTGAGCGTCGAGGTCGGCTTCCAAGGCTGGTTGCGGGCATCGAACCCATACACGATGCGACTGGTGAGCAGTCGATAGCCGGAGCGCACCAGTTGATCGGCCAATCCCGGGGAGGCCACTTCGTCGATATTCCGGAGGACCACGGCATGATCCGGGAACTCGGTGACCAGCCTCCGGGTGACGGGCCCGATCGACTCGGAGATGTCCTCGGGTGTGGGGTTGGTGGAGAACATCCAACTGTTCCACTGCACGATGCGGTCGGCCTCCGCGGCGAGGAGCAGCGATTCGAACAACCCCAGGCCGACCCGGGCCCCGAGACGGGCAGCCGGGCTCGAGAGCAGTCCCAATTCGGCCCTGGGATAGTCCAGATATTGGGTCATGAGCGACACCGGGAAGGAATCGCCCTGCCGCCGATCGTGGACCGTCACCGGATGACCGGATCGGCCCCGGGTGATCCAGCCGGCCCGCCCGCGCAGGTTCATCGCCGGTCGGAACCCCTCGGAGACCACCCGCCGCCAGTAGGCCGGCGCACCGCAATCGCTGCCCGCGACCGCCTCGGCCGCCTGCGGACCCCAGAGCAATCGGACTTCCGGGTCAGGCGGACAGGTGTGCGATGTAGAAGCTGCCATAGGTGTGCACCCGATCCCTGCGGTGGCAGTCTGCGGCGGTGGTCTGATCGTAGCGCAGCAGGTCGCCGACCCGGACCTCATGCCCGTGGCGACGCACCTTGAGCGGGTCGACAAAATCCACGATGACGCCACCGGATCGCCAGAGGATCCGCGCGTTGGCACTGGCGCGGTCCACGATGGCCTGCCATTCCTCGGCCAAAGCCTCCGGATGGCGATGGCTCAGCCAATCCATGTGATCGAGCAGGACGAAGCGTGAGAGGGGGCGGGGATGCTGGCGCAAGAACCCCGTCAGACTGTCGGTGTGGGTCTCGATCCGATCAGCCAGACCGTCCTTCAGCCTGCGGAAACTGGGTTCACGCAAATACTCCGGGCAGCAGTCCCGGGTGTATCGGCCGAACAGATACAATCGCCAGAAGTAGTTGTCGCTGGCCGGAAGGCGTGTGCAGACCGTTTCCACGCACTGTTCCATGAAGGCGGCGATGTCCTGGCCGCAGGTCTTTTCGAGATGGTCTTTCTGGGCCGCGGGAACCCCCAAAAGACTCAAGGCCAAGTCGGTGCGCAGGGCCCGTCGGATGGCCGGCCTCCAGAACTTCTCGCGCACCCGCTTGAAATAGATCTCCCGCTGTTCTTCCAGTGAGGTCGCCGAGAAGAGACTTCGGAGGTCGTCGAGCACCCCGGCCATCCTGAAATACCGCATCATGGCGCGTGCGAACAATCCGGTCGTTCCGCGCAGGTAGAACGAGTCCGATTCCTTTCGGCGGGCGAAGAAATGGGTCCGGTCATCCCAATACTCTCGGGCTGCGAGCGGCAAGTCCCGGCGCAGGCGCTGATGGTACCAGCCTTTGAAATCGGGGGTGCCACCCTCGCCGAACACCGAGAAGAACTCGTCGTGTTCGAGATTCCGGATCGCCGCCAACTTGAGTTCCAACAAGGCGTTCTGGCGAAAATTCATGTCCACGGCATGGATCCGCCGCGGCGCGTCGAGCGCGTAATCGAGGGCGTTGCAGCCGGCCGAAGTGATGAGGACCAGTTCATCGTCGGCCCCCAAGCCCAAGACCTCGCGGTCCAACCGGGGATCCTCCCAGCAGGTGTTGTAGACGAGGTGGTTTCCATGGACGTAATTGAAGAGGGTTTCGGTCGTCCAGTTGGCCAGAGTTCTCATGCGATCAATCAAAGGGGACTCTATTCGGTGCCGGACTCGCACGGCAACGCTGGTGGACCGTCGACTCCCAAATGTCACCGGTCTGATGCCTGTTGGACTCAAGCGACCGCGCATCATCGTCTGCATGGTCCGAGAACTGTGGAGAAGGCGGCCGCGAGCCCTTGGGAAGTACGCGGCGATGGCTCTTGCGTCGGTGCGGGGGCAGGGATTGGCCGCCGGGCTGGGTCGTTTGACCTCCGAACTGGCGTTTGATCGTCGGCACGGTCTCTCGGCGTTCCTGCCCAGGGAGGTGGTCGCGGAGGCCGACGAACCCGGTTTCCGGGTCGTTGATGCCATCCAGTACCAGGGGGTCGATCCCCGTCTGGCCCTCGAAGTCCTGGAGGCGTTGCCGCAGGAGGTTCGTGGAGAGGCCACCTTCGTGGATTATGGTTGCGGCAAGGCCAGGGGCCTGGCCGTGGCCATCTTGGTCGGGTTCCGGCGGTTGATCGGGGTCGAGGTCTCCCGTGATCTGGCGGCCTTGGCCGAAAGGAATCTCCGGCTGCTGCGGGAGAGGAATCCCGGGGTCGATGTGCGGATCCAACGGATCGATGCGGTTCGATTCATGCCACCCGACGGTCCCTTGGTGGCGTTCCTGTTCAATCCCTTCGTCGGCTTGACCCTCGAACGAGTGGTCCAACGCCTCGAGGCCCATGCCGCGGCCTTCCCGGTCTGGGTGGTCTACATCAACCCCCGGGGCCGATCCGCGTTTATCAATCGGGGGTTCCGGATCCGCTCGGAGTGGGACGGTGCCGTCCTGTTCGAATCCAAACCCCGGTGATCCGGCACCTTGGGCGGAGTGACCGTCGGGTTGGCGCAACGGCGTTGTACCCGATGGGCGGGCCTATCGCCTTTGCCGACGCGGATCCAGGAACCGCGCCCAGCGCGGGCCGGGCGACGATTCACAAGCCCGGCAGATCGGCGGTGATGGACTTGGAAGATCGATCCCCCTCACCAGTCGAGGGCCGTCGGGGTGATCGATCCTTCGGGATCATGCGCGGAATGCCCGGTTCGGCTGCGGTGCTCCCCTTCGGACGACCGGTGCCCCGAACGCCCGGTTCATGGAGTTGCAACAGGTGGATGTTTCCCTCGAAATCCTCGGCCAGAGCGGTGCAGCTTTCCACCCAATCACCGCAGTTGAGGTACTCGAAGCCGTGCACCGTCCGAATCTCGGCCCGGTGGATGTGGCCGCAGATGACCCCTTCGACCCCGGCTTGTCGGGCCATGCGCACCATGGCCTCCTCGTATTGGGTGACGTAACGAACGGCTCCCTTGGCTTGGAATTTGAGATAGGCCGCCACCGACCAATAGCCGAACCCCAGGCGTCGCCGCAGTCGGTTGAGGTGGAGGTTGAATTCCAGGATCCATTCGTACAGCCGTGATCCGACGCGCTCCAGAAGCCGGTTGAACAGGACCAGGCCATCGAGTTGGTGGCCGTGCAGCACCAGATAACGCCGCCCGTCGATCCCCTCGTGAACCGCCCGTTCCACCAGTCGGACGCCGCCCAGGTTCAATCCGAGGAACTGCTGCATGAATTCATCGTGGTTTCCGAAGATGTAGGTCACGCGGGTCTGTTTCCGGTTCATCCTCAGGATCTTCTGGATGACCGTGTTGGCCTGAGTGCTCCAGAGCCACTTCCTTCGGAGTTCCCAGCCGTCGATGATGTCTCCCACCAGATACAGGTGTCGGCATTCGTGATGGTGCAGGAATTCCAGCAGGAGCTCGGTTTGGCTGTGCCTGCTTCCGAGATGGAGATCCGAGATCCAGATGGCATTATACTTCATGGCGCGGGGCGATTCCGCCGCGGTGGATGCGCGGATCCTCAGTCTGCTACTGGTCCGGCCCTGTGACTCCAAGCAGGAAACGTCCCGTCACCCAAAGTTTTCCGGGGCGACTCCTGTTTGAAGTCTCAGCGACCTCTGACCCCCGACCCACAGGCGGCTTGCGGGGAGATTGCCAGCGGAATCCCGATGAGTTCGCCGGTTTGAGGTGATGTGGTCTTCACGGGAAAAACATCCAAGCGTCATGAACTTGTCACATGAAGACCGAAGACTTTCACGACCTGTGGCTCCTAAAAACGCAACTGCATCGGGCGCCCGGGTGCACCAACCATGAAAACTCGTCGGCTACCAGCATGGCTGATCCTCTGGGTCACCCTGACATCCGCGCTGATCGGCACCCAGGTCCGAGGCGCAACCAACCAAGTCACCGGCTATCTGTACGGCACCCAGAACTGGGTGGCGACCAACACGTACATCCTGACGGGCTTCACGTACGTGATGAGCAACGCGGTGTTGAACATCGAGGCCGGCACGGTGGTGAAGGGT
>JAIXXC010000031.1 GCA_027490985.1 Verrucomicrobiales bacterium | reverse complement strand
GGTGCGGTTCAACGGTTCGACCAGTTCTCCCACGCGGGCCGAAGCCGACTTGCACCAGTGGTCATCCCACAGGTCGCACACGATGATGGCGGTGCGCCGAGGATCCCAGGTTTCGACGCGCTCCTGAGCCATGACGGTTCCCGAGGGACCGGCGGTCTGGGAACGCAGATGGAGGGTCATGGCTGTGGGCGTCACCGATCGTTCACCGGAGGTGGCACAACCGACGAGACACAGGAGGGCGATCCACCAGCCGGCACGGGGGTTCATGGAGAGAATGTTCTGGAAAATGGTGCCCCAAGGAAAGCCTCGAGCCCTTCACTCCCTTCACCGAAGGTTCGTACCGCCCAGACGCACCAAGCGGCCATCGCTTCGCACGAACAGCGAGCCGGCGGCGATGGAGGGAGTGCCGATGACGGTCTGTTCGAGGGGCAGCTCACTCACCACCACCCCCTCGGCCTTCGACGGATCGACCACCTGCACCCGGCCGTCTTCGCTCACGCAATACAGATGCCCACCCGCCGACACCGGAGTGGCGCTGAAAGCCCCCTTGAGCCGCAGCTGCCACAGCCGTTTGCCGTCGCGGACGTCGGCGCAGGTCAGAATGCCGCCGTCGTTCAGAGTGAGCAGCCGCTCCCCGACGACCACTGGGCTCGCCGTTCCCGGCCGCAATTGTGCCGAGCGCCACACCGACTGGGGCTTGGCTCCGCCGGCGGCGGGTTCCAGCACCGTGATGCCGTTGGCCGGAACCACCAATCGCCCGCCGCTCACCACCAGCGTCGGCACGGTCGAGGCGCCATCGGTGACGTCCCACACCACCTTGCCGGTCGCAGGATCCACGGCCGCGACTCCCTGCGATGATTGCAGCAGCACCCGGTTCGGTTGCCCGGCCGCCTTGAAGACCACCGGCGAGGTCCAGTTGGCCTTCTTGGGTCGGTCGAGCTTCCAGCGGTTGACCCCGGTGCGGGCATCGAGGCCGGTGGTGAACGACTCGCTGTCGTTTTCCACCATGGCCACGACCACGCCATCGACGACCACCAACGACGACGACATCCCCAGGGAATTGCTGGCGTTGGGATAATCGCGACCCAGCCCACGGAACCACAGCAAACGGCCCTCGAGATCGAGCGCCACGCAATCATTCGAAGAGAAGATCGCGTACACGGCCTTGCCATCGGAGGCCGGAGTCGGAGTGGCCGCGCCGATCTTCTCGTGGGTCATCGTGCGACCGGTGGCCCAGAACTGGCGTTCCCACAGCAGCGCACCGTCGGTCACCCGGAAGCACAGCACATGCAGGCGGTCTTGCCGGGCACCGCTGCCGGCCGTCACGAAGACCTTGTCGCCCACGATCAGCGGCGACGAAAAGCCCCGGCCCGGCAGCGCGATCGACCAGGTGATCGACGTCGGTTCCAGACGGGTCGGAACACCGGTCTCGGTAGAAACACCGTCTCCGTTCGGGCCGCGGAATTGCGTCCAGTCGGCGGCCCCGAGGGGTGACATCACCGCGAGCGTCGCGGCCAAGAGCGAAGAGAGATTCATGGGAGTGGGTCGGCGAGGTTCGGGAACGAAGTCAGCGGGTGGAAACGATCGGGGTGCCCTGCTCGTCGGTGACCCGGAGTTGGAACTCCCATTCTTTGGCCCAATCTTGGGTTTGCTCGTTCTGGGCGCATTTGACGAGGATCACATTCTTGCCGGCCTTCAGCGATACGGCCATGCGGTACTGATCGATCTCGGCCGAGCGGTGGTACTCATCGCGTCCGAAAATCAGCGCGCCATTGACCCAGACCTTCCAGCCGTTCTTGCAGCCCAAGCGCACCTGGGCGGTGCGGGCCGAATCGCACCAGAACTCGGCCGTGGCATAGCCCACCGCGCCTTTGAGCGACGAGATCGCCTGATTGAAATCGACCAGGCCGTACTCGCTTCGGGTCTCATACGGGAACCACTTCACCGGACCGGTCTTGCCCGGCAGTTCAGCCCCCAGGTCGAGCCGCTCTTCCGGCGGATACACCTTGGCGAAGCCCGCCTCACCGGTGTTGTCGAACGGACCGATCAACTGCCACTTCGACACCCAGCCGAAGGTCTTGGCCAGATCGACCTTGTCGCCGAGGTTTTGCAGGCGCTTGGCGATGTCTTCGATCTGATCGGCTTCCCGGGCGAAACCGAGCGCCTGGCGGTAGGTCGTCACGGCGGTGGCCTTGGGTCCGTTGGTTTGTCCAGCCGCACGGCCCATGAGTTGAGCGACGGCATCCCGGCGCAATTCGGAACCGGGGTCTTGCAGGAAGTCGGGCAGGATCGCCTGGGCCTTCGGAGCGTCCACGCGCTGGATCAATTCGAAGGCGAGTCGCCGGGCCCGCGGGTGGTGCCGGGTATCGCGGAGGACCGCCTCGAGCGCTTTCACCGGGAGCTTGGAACCTGCGGCCAGCTCGCGTTGCACCGCGGCTTCGATCGCCGCACGGATCCAGTTCAGGGCGTAGTCGTTGGCTCCATCCATCGCCACGAGCAGGTCGGGGATCTGGGTGGCCTTGGTCTTGGCCACCTCGTTCCAGGCCCCCTGCGCCGCGGCATTCCCCTGCCCCTCGGGTCCCACCGCTTTGAGGCGCTCGACCGAGGAGGCCAGTTTCCGCGGCAGTGCCGCCGACCCATCGATCGCCGCCGTCCCCAGCAGACACGCCACCGCCAGCACCGAATGCACTCGTCCCATGACCCGAACCCTACCCGCCCCTGCCGGCGGGACAAGCCCCACCAGACATTGTCACATAAGAGCCACACATCGAGCGCCCCGCGCACTTCACTGCGGTTCGGCCATCTGGAAGGATCCGTCACGAAGGCCGGTGAACGGCCGGGGCGAATCAATAAGTCGTGGTGCGCTCGTAGAGCCAGGTCGCGTCGAGCGTGTCCAACCGGGCGTCGGTCCGCG
>JAIXXC010000053.1 GCA_027490985.1 Verrucomicrobiales bacterium | reverse complement strand
GGCCTCGGTGCTGTCGGCCGGCAGTAGTCCGCTGGGCTGGGTGTTGCAAGGAGCGGTGATCGGCCTCTGGGTCGTGCCCCTGGGGGTGCTGTTCGACGGGGCGAACAGTCGCTGGCGGTGGGCGAGTCGATATCAAGCCGCGATCGTCTTCAGTGGAATGGCCTGCTTTATTCTTGGACGTTTTCCGCCGCTCAAGCTCTGGCTGGATCGGCATGGAGACACCGTGGCGCTGGCGATGCCGTCGGGTTGGCTCATCCTTCCGTGGGCCGATTGGCTGGAGGGTCGGGCGTCGATCCGATGGGGTTATCTGGCGCCCATGGTGCTGGCCCTCCTCGCGCTTCCTTTGGCTTGGCCTCAGCTCAGGGCTGCGGGCCGGTTCCGCGAGCGCACCTTGTTTCTGCTATGGGGCGAGATTCCTGAGAATGCACCTCAGGCATTCGTCGACCAGATCCACACATCCCTTGCGAAGGCGCAGGCGGCCCACCTTCCGGGTCCAACGGCGAATGCCGATGCCATCCTGAGCCGGGCGTTCCTCGTCTCCCCCTTGGCCGATCCTCCCGGCTGGGTCCAGAGACAGGTTTGGCGGTGGTGGACCCCCGAGCAACGGATCGCGGCCGAATGCATGGTTCGTGGCTGGAACCGGAGAGGTTTAGCCGATTGGATTGGTTGGGCGTCGATGGTCTGTGCCTGGGGCGCCCTCCTGATGTCCAAACGCTCCGAGGGATCCCAATGGTTTGCTGGGGCCGTTGTTTCCACGATGGTCGCGATCGTCACCCTGGTTCCGTGGTTGTCGGCGTTCTTCCAGGTTGGAGTGATCCGGATGTTTCCGATACGGCTTCAAGCGGTGGCGGCCCTGCGATGGAAGGACACGGCGGTCCGGTGCCTGGTGGCCGTGCCGAGCCTGGTGCTCGTGGGTACGGTGGCGGCTGGCATCAACGGCGATCCGTTGGAGGTCGGGGCCCTCATTGGTTTCCAGGTGGCGCTGACACCCGTGGTGCTATCGCCGCTGGCCACTGTGTATGGACTGCTGAATCCGGCCCGTCTCCGTGGCGCATCGGGTACCTTTCTGAAGGTCATCGTGGCGGTGGTCTGTCTGGTCAATATTCTCTCGGTGCTGCTCCAGTTTTTTCCGCTGCTGGGGTTGATCGCTGGTGCCTTCTGCATCGGGCTGAACGCGGTGCTTTTGCACTGGGGCAACCGTCGATTCGACGCATGCCGGATCGACACCGAAATACCGGCTTCCACGATACCGTAGGGTTTTTCACGAGGAAACGAACCCGAGTTTGGCATTCCTCGCGCCGGGGAACCGGGGTTAACTCAAGGCCATGTTGTTGACGCCGTCGGAACTGGACAGCCTGACGCGCCTGATCCATCGATCGCCGCACACACTGCTCGGGTTGCACCCTCTGGGGGACGGAAGCGGTCTGGTCGGGCGGGCCATGATCCCCGGGGCCGTGGCGGTGCAGTTGGTGCCGGTGCACGACCGCTCTCAACCGGTCCTCGATCTGTTGCGCCTGGGCTCGAGTGATCTTTTCGAGGGGGTCCAACGGGCTTCCTCGCAGGTCTATGCTTATGACCTCCGGGTCCAATGGCCGGACGGGTCGGTGACCCAGGGCCGGGATCCCTACTCCTTCTGGCCGACCGTTTCCGACAATGACCTGCATCTCTTCGGCGAAGGCAATCACCTGCGCTTGTACGAGGCTCTGGGAGCGCGATGCCTCAATCTGGACGGAGTGAGCGGGGTGTCCTTCTCGGTCTGGGGCCCGAGTGCCCGGCGGATGTCCGTGGTGGGCGACTTCAACGGCTGGGACGGGCGGCGTCATCCCATGCGACAACTCGGTTCGAGCGGGGTATGGGAGATTTTCGTGCCGGGAGTCCGAGAAGGAGCGCTCTACCAGTTCGAGATGGTGGATGCCCAGGGACACCTGAAGATCAACACCGACCCCATGGGATCGGCCTTTGAATTGCCCCCGCAACGCGCGGCGGTGGTTTGCGACACCAGTCGGTTCGACTGGACGGATCAGGCGTGGATGGAGCGTCGACGTCAGTGCGATCCGCTCCGCTCGCCGATGAGCATCTACGAGTTGCATGTCGGCTCGTGGAAGAAGAAATCGGTCAGCGAATCCTTCGGCTATCGCGAGTTGGCCGAGCCCCTGATCGACTACCTGCGCACCACGGGATTCACGCATGTGGAACTGATGCCGGTGGCCGAGCACGCGTTTTATCCCAGTTGGGGATATCAGGTCACCGGCTTCTACGCGCCGACGCGGCGCTATGGCACGCCCGACGATCTCCAATACCTCATCAACGCCCTGCACAACGCCGGCTTCGGTGTGCTCATCGACTGGGTGCCGGCCCACTTTCCCAAGGACGTCTGGGCGTTGGCCCGGTTCGATGGAACGGCCCTCTACGAGCACGAAGACCCGCGCCAGGGCGAGCATCAGGACTGGGGCACCTTGATCTTCAACTTCGGTCGTCACGAGGTGTCCAACTTCCTCATCGCCAACGCGCTGAGCTGGTGCGCCCGCTACCATGTGGATGGTCTGCGCGTCGATGCGGTGGCCTCCATGCTCTACCTCGATTATTCCCGGCAGGAGGGACAATGGATCCCCAACAAACACGGGGGTCGCGAGAATCTGGATGCGGTGGAATTCCTCAAGCGGTTCAATCACCGCGTGGGTACCGAGTTCCCCGGTGTCATCACGGTGGCCGAGGAGAGCACGTCTTGGCCGATGGTGTCGCGTCCGCCCTGGATCGGTGGCCTCGGGTTCACCCTCAAGTGGAACATGGGCTGGATGCACGACACGCTGGGTTATTTCCGGCGGGAACCCATCCATCGGCGCTACCATCAGAATGATCTGACCTTCGCCATGCTCTACCATGGGCATGAGAATTTCGTGTTGCCGCTCTCCCACGATGAGGTGGTCCACGGCAAGGGCTCGCTGCGTCGCCGCATGCCGGGAGACGACTGGCAGGCGTTTGCCAATCTGCGCACGCTGCTCGGATATCAGTGGTTCTTCCCGGGCAAGAAACTGCTCTTCATGGGCTGCGAGCTGGGCCAGTCGTCGGAATGGAATGTCAACGGCGAGGTCGACTGGGGGTTGCTCAAGCAGGGGCCCTACCATGCCGGAGTCCAGCGCTGGGTGGGCGACCTCAACGGCGTCTACCGGTCGGAGCCGGCCTTGTGGCGTGGAGACTACGAGCCCGAGGGATTCCAGTGGATCGACAATGGGGATCACGCCCACAGCGTCCTGAGTTTCGTCCGCTCCGATCGCGAGAGCGGGGGATGCATGCTGGTGGTCCTCAACCTGACTCCGACCCTTCACCGACCCTATCGGATCGGCTTGCCGCGGCCCGGCCGGTGGGTGGAGTTGCTCAATTCGGATGCGGCCCTCTACGGCGGCAGCAATCAGGGAAACGCCGGGGGAGTGGTCGCCGAACCGGTCTCATGCCACGGACAGCCCCAATCCGCCGAGTTCGTGCTGCCGCCCTTGAGCATTTGCGCGTTCCGGTCGGTGGCCCGCTGACCCGGGGCGTATCAGGATCGGGCTCGGGGACGGCTCTCGAGCGCCCCGATTCGCAGTCCTTCGATTGACGGTGTTGCACGGTTGATCGTCGGGCCGATCACGGGGATGCTGTCGTCGGTCGATTGCCCCATGGCCCTCGTTTCCCAAAGCACCCTGGATCAGATCCGCGCCGCCAACGACATCGTCGATGTCATCGGCGCGCACGTGCCGTTGAAGCGCAACGGGGCCAACTTCGTGTGCCTGTGTCCGTTCCATAAGGAGAAGTCGCCCAGCTTCAATGTGAACCCGTCGCGGCAGATCTTCCGCTGCTTCGGCTGCGGGAAGGGCGGCGACGTGTTCACCTTCGTCAAGGAGTACGAGAATCTCGACTTCATGGACGCGGTGCGCCGCCTGGCCGAGCGGGCGCGGATCCCGCTGGAGATGGACAACGATCCCGCCGCCCGGGACCAGCGCTCGATCAAGGATCAGCTGCTCAAGTTGCACGAAGCCATCACCCAGCGGTGGCAGCAATGCCTGGCGGGCGAGGCGGCCGGTCAGGTGGCCCGCGACTACCTGGAGCGCCGGGGAGTCTCCGCGGACGCCGTCCGGGAATTCCGCATCGGTGCCGCTCCCGAGTCCTGGGACGACACGGTGAACTGGGCCAAGGCCAAGGGCTTTCCGCCCGAATTGTGCGAGGCGGCCGGGCTCATTCTTCGCCGCGAATCCGGGGGGTGGTACGACCGCTTTCGGGGCCGGTTGATCTTCCCCATCTGCGACGAACAGGGGCGCGTGATCGCCTTCAGTGGGCGCGTGCTGCAGGGCGACGAAAAACAGGCCAAGTACGTCAACTCACCGGAGACGGCGATCTTCAGCAAGGGACGGGTGCTCTTCGGTCTGGACAAGGCCAAGCGATCCATCTTGGACGCCGGAAAGGCCATCCTCGCCGAGGGACAGTTGGACACCATCGCCTGTCATTCGGCGGGTATCCGCAACGTGGTGGCGCCGCAGGGCACCGCCTTCACGGCCGATCAGGCTCGAGTGCTCAAGCGCTATGTCGACGAGGTCGTGTTGTGCTTCGATGGCGACAAAGCCGGTCGCAACGCCGTGATCCGCGCCTTGGATCCGCTGTTGGCGGCCGGTTTGGCCATCCGCGTGGCCAGCATCCCGCCCCCGGACGATCCGGATTCGTGGATCCGGGCCCACGGTGCGGAATCGTTCAGGGCGCTGCTCGATCGGGCCCAGGGCATCTTCGATTTTTATCTGCAGGGCCTGTGTTCCGAGAACGACACCGCCTCGGATCGGGGTCGACTGGCCGTCCTGCGCTCGATGGGCGAGGCCGTGCACAAAACAGCCAACGCCGTGCTGATCGACACCTACGCCCAACGGACCGCCCAGCGCCTGGGGGTCGATGTGCAGGCGGTGCGTGCCGAATTCCGCAAACAGGCCGCCGGAGCCAAGCCTCGTTATGAGCGCGCCGACGAGCCTCAGGAGCCGCCGCTGGAGGAGCTCGATGCCCAGGCGGCGCCCGAGCGTCCGGGCGTCAATGAATTGTGGCTCCTCAAGTACGTGTTCCTCTCGGCGGAGTTGCAGGCCTTTGCGGCTGTCCATCTCGACCCCGATTGGGTCCCGAATCCGTTCGTTCAGCGAATCCTGGGGGTGCAGTTCCAGACCGGGGGCGATGTGGTGGGTCTGCTGGGGCGATTCGAGGGAGAAGCCTTCGCTCAATCGCTCATCACCGAGGCGGCCACCGAGCAGCGGGAGATTCCCGAGCCGGAGCGACAATTGGCCGATGTCATCCGCCGCCTTCGGGATGCCTGGTTGGACCGGCAGATCGCCGTGCGCAATGGGCGCCTGGCCGATCCCACCGTGGATGATGACGAACGGTTGTCGCTGCTCGCGGAGCTTCAGGCGCTGCGGTTGCGCAAGCGCAGCCCGTTGGAGCCGATGGCGTAATTCCGCCGCGGGCTTTGAATCTCGGTTTGACAGGGTAGGGGCAGAGCGGGTTTGATCTCGTCTCCGATGGCGCGCTCGTCTATCGGCTAGGACACGGCCCTCTCAAGGCTGAAAGACGGGTTCGATTCCCGTGCGCGCTACCACTTAGACGTGGTTCTTCCTTCGGCTCTTACCCCGGCTCTTCCTCGCCCGAGTCGATTCCTCAAGGTTCCGATCTGCCAGCGTTTCCCGTCGTTCGATTCCCCTCCGTTTGAATCACGGCTCAACCCGTTTCCCCAGCCCCGGAGGATGATCAGGGACAGGCCTCACAAGGGACAGGCCTCACAAGGGACAGGCTCTTCACAAGGGACAGGCTCTTCACAAGGGACAGGCTCTTCACAAGGGACAGGCTCTTCACAAGGGACAGGCTCTTCACAAG
>JAIXXC010000231.1 GCA_027490985.1 Verrucomicrobiales bacterium | reverse complement strand
TCGGTCGCTCCGTTCAACACGGCCGTCAAGTGGGCCGCTGGTCGCCAGACCGACGCCGTCTACGGTGAGGTGCAGGTGCCGATCTTCGGCAACGACCTCAAGTTCACCGGCATGGATTCCTTCACCGTGGGAACGGCCGTTCGTTACGAGCAGTTCTCCGACGTGGGTGACACCGGTGCCAAGCCGCGCGTGAACTTCCGCTGGCAGCCGATCGACAAGCAGGTGGTGGTGCGTGGCTCCTATGGTCAGGGATTCATCGCCCCGTCGCTGTCCTCGATCTATCGTCCGGCCGGCGGTCAGGACTTCCCCGAGGTCTACAACCCGATCACCCAGATCCGCACCCAGCCCCAGAACGGCGTGCTGGCCGTCAACAACCCGAACCTGAAGCCGGAAGAGGCCGACAACTACCTCATCGGTGCGAAGTTCTCCCCGAACTTCCTCAAGGGCTTCACCGTGGGTCTCGATTACTACAAGATCTCGCAGACGGGCATTCCGTTCGCCAGCGAGCAGTACATCGTCAACCAGTGGGCGCTCAACGGCGGTGCGGGCAACGCCAAGAATCCGTATGGCGCCTCGGCCACGCCCAGCGCGGCCAACCCGCTCGGGGCCCAGGTCGCGGTGGATCCGACGACCGGTGACATCGACCAGATCCGCAACGTGGGTCCGATCAACACCGGCACCCGCTCCACGGACGGCCTCGACCTGTCGATGACCCAGGAGATCGAGACCTCGTTCGGCAAATTGTTCCTCGCGGGCAATGCCACCAAGGTGCTCTCCATGAGCATGGAGAACTTCCCGGGTTCGGCTCCGATCGACTACCTCGGCGGATTCTGGGCCTCCGGTGCCGCCATGTCGGACATCGGCTTCCCCGAGTACCGCGCCACGGCTTCGATCGCCTGGGAGTATGAGCGCTACTACGCCGCCATCGCCTGGAACTACACCTCCGGCTACCGCGAAGACCAGAGCGGCCAGAACTACGAGACCATCGACGGCAATCCGCCGGACGTCCGCTCGGGCCGTGACTACAACACCATCGACCTGCGCACCCGTTACACCATCCCGAAGGTCGAGGCCAACCTCAGCTTCGGTATCAACAACGTGTTCGACGAACGTCCTCCGGTGTTCTTCTCCTCGTTCGAGAGCAATGTGGATCGCCAGTTCGCCGACCTGCGTGGCCGCTTCTACTACCTCGAGTTGAGCAAGAAGTTCTGACCCCCGCGGCGACCGCCTCCGCGGTCCTCGGTCTGACAGGGCCGGCCTCATCCCAGAGGCCGGCCTTTTTGCTGCCATGATCCCATCCTTCGACAAGGGACAGGCTCTGCAGACAAGGGACAGGCTCTGCAAACGAGGGACAGGCTCTGCAAACGAGGGACAGGCTCTTCCGGGGGGGGCTCCCTGTGAGCTTGAACCCGCGGGGGAGGAGCGGGAGATTGGCCCCATGCAATGGAGCGCCCGCGATCTGGCCCGTCACATCGACCACACCCTCCTGAAGCCCGAGGCGCGGGCTTCCGATATCGCCCGGTTGTGCGCCGAGGCCTTGGAACACCAGTTCTGGAGCGTGTGTGTCCACGGAAGTCGGGTGGCCCAGGCGGCGGCCCTGCTCGAAGGGTCGGAGGTGAAGGTGGCCGCCGTGGTGGGGTTTCCGCTCGGGGCGATGGACGGGGATGCCAAACGCTACGAGACCGAGGTGGCCATCGATCTGGGCGCTCAGGAGATCGACATGGTCCTGAACCTCGGTCGGCTCAAGGATGGCGATGATCGGGCGGTGTTCCGTGAAATCCGCGATGTCGTCGAAGCCGCCCAGG
This sequence comes from Verrucomicrobiales bacterium, assembly GCA_027490985.1. Classification (GTDB taxonomy): domain Bacteria; phylum Verrucomicrobiota; class Verrucomicrobiia; order Limisphaerales; family UBA9464; genus SXXZ01. The sequence goes on along the minus strand of JAIXXC010000231.1, from coordinate 7,715 downwards.
GGGTCTGGGTGAAGGTGATCCTGGAAACCGGCCTGCTGACCGAGGAGGAGAAGTTGCGGGCTTGCTCCTTGTGCGTCGAAGCCGGAGCCAAGTTCGTGAAGACTTCCACAGGCTTCAGCTCCGGTGGGGCCACCGTGGAAGACATCCGCCTGATGCGCCAGGCCGTCGGGTCCACCCTGGGTGTGAAGGCCAGTGGGGGGATTCGCGACACGGCCACGGCGCTGGCGATGCTCGAGGCCGGAGCCAACCGGTTGGGCACCAGTGCCGGCGTGGCCATCGTCACTGGCCACGCGGCCGCCAGCGGGGGTTACTGAACGCGGTGCCGCACGAGGGCTGAACGCCGCGTCCGACTCCGGCCGGGCGCGGTTTTGGCGCGCCGACCGGCCTCAAACCTTGCGGGTCAGGCGGACTCCCTGTTGCAGCAGGGCCTGGGCGTCGTCGTCGGTCTTGGCTTCGGCGTAGATGCGCAAGATGGGCTCGGTGCCCGATCCGCGCAGCATCAGCCACGAGCCATCCTCGGCGATGAACTTGACCCCGTCGTAAGCCTTCACCTCGGCGAGCTTCGACTTGAGCAGGCGGGCCGGCGGATGCTCGGCGCAGAAGCGCATGAGGTCGGCCCGCTTCTCCAGCGGGAAGCTGGTGTCGATCCGGGCGTAGCGGTGCGGGCCGAACTCGATTTCCAAGGCGCGCAGCAGGGTCTTCAAGGGCTTGCGCTCCATGGCCAGCATCTCCAGCAGCACCAGTCCGGCGGCGATGCCGTCGCGCTCCGGGATGTGGCCCGGGAAGCCGATCCCGCCGCTCTCCTCGAATCCCAACAGCACGCCCCCCTTGAGGATTTCGCTGGCGATGTATTTGAAACCGACGCCCGTCTCCACCAGCTCGAGGCCGAGTTTCGCACACATGCGATCCACCATCGAGGTGGTGGTCAGCGCCTTCACGACCTTGCCTTTCATGCCCCGATTCTTGACGTAGTGCCGGAGCAGCAGGCAGATGATCTGATGGGTGGTCAGCGGTGAGCCGTCGCCCATGAGGCCGCCCACGCGATCGGCGTCGCCGTCGGTGACGAGACACAGGTCGTGGGGATGCTTCTTCAGGAACGGGATCGAGCGGATGTAGTTTTTGGCGATGGGCTCGGGGTTGATGCCGGCGAAGCCCGGGTTGTGCTCGGCGTTGATGGTGCTGACGCGGCAGGTGGTACCGGCCAGCAATTCATCGAAACACCCGGCTCCGACGCCGTGCAGGGCCTCATGAGCGAATTTCAGGCCCGATGCGCCGATGAGCGGGAAGTCGACCAGCTTTTTCAGCGCCGCATAATGCGCCCCGCGGATGTCCCGCACGGAGACCGAACGGGCCCGGATGGCCTGCGTCAGCGGGACCGATCGCACCGGGTTCTGGTCGAGCAGGCCCTCGACGGCCTTGCAGATGGCCGGCTCGGCCGATCCGCCGTACCAGGCCTTGAGTTTGAAGCCGTTGAAGATCGCCGGGTTGTGGGAAGCGGTGAGCATCACCCCGCCGATGGCCTTCTGACGCTTCACCTCGAACGACACGCTGGGTGTCGGCGTGGGTCGATCGGTCAAGGTGACGGTGAATCCGTTGCCCGCCAGCACTTCGGCCACACGCGCGGCGAATTGCTCGGAGAGGAAGCGTCGGTCGTATCCCACCACCGCCCGATCACCGCGAACGCCCGACACAGGGTTGGCGCGCCAGAAGTCGGCGGTGGCTTGAGCCACCCGATCCAGGTTGGCAAAGGTGAAGTCTTCGGCGATGACGGCCCGCCAGCCGTCGGTCCCAAATTGAATGGCTCCCATAGTCTGTGGGGACCATGGGAGCCCAAATCGGAGGCCGGTTCCAGCCTCAAGCCTCAAGCCTCAATCGCCCCGCATCGATTGCGGGCGGACCTCAGGCCGGTTGGGCGGCCGCGGTCTCGATGCGCAGCGGGCGGGTCTTTCGGGCGATGTTCCGGGTATGGGCGTAGACGGTGTTCACCGACAGCCCCAGCTGGTCGGCGATATCCTGGCAGGACACGCCCGCGCCCCGCATGGCGGCGATATTGCGCTCGCGGTCCGACAGCGGGTAGATGCTCTTGAGCGGCGAGGGGGCGCTTTCGACCAGCACATCCCGGGAGAGGCCGATCCGGCCATCCAGCAGAGCCTCGATGGCTCGGGACATGCGCCGGGATTCGGCGTAGGCCACCGGGGCACCGCTGTCGAGGGTGGTCTGGATCTCGACCCAGTTCGAGATGGTCTCCAGCGGAATGAAGAGCGTCTTGCGGGGCCATTGGACGGCGGCCAGCATCCGGAACACGGGCACGCCCAGGGCGCCGTTCCCGAAAATCCGGAGGATGGCGCCATCGCCCTTGCCCTGGAGAATCAGGTCGACGGCCTGCTCGGCGGATTCGGCTTGATGGACCGACAGCCCCTGGGCTTCGCACAGCTCCGTCAGAAACTGGCGAACCTTGGGATCGTGGTCGGCGACGACCGTCTCCAGCTCCCGCCCGGGCCCACTCGGATCATCCCCCACGGGTTTGACCTGTTCCAGCGTCGCCCGCATGGCGGCTTGTTTCTCCGGATCCTGGGTTCCCGGAGTCTCCAAGCGGTACAGGCAGCCCTTCTGCGACAACAGGTATTGCCCGATCCGGCCCACGATCGGGGCGCTCAGGAGCGTCTTGCCTCGTTCACCTTTGGTCGGGTCGGTGGCATAGCCCTTGAGGCGAAGCCCGGCTTTGGAATCGACGAGGGTCCACGAGTAGAGCCGAACGGTCGCATCGGGTGAGGTCTCTGGAGATCTGGCAGATCGATACATGAATTGAGGGGTTATTATGGTTGAAAAACGGGATTTACAATAAGAAATTACCGAATCAATCGCATGGGATTGGCGTTCAGCAGGCGTTGTACCCAGCCCGCAAGGCCTTTGGCCAAGGGGCGCCGCTGGTAGGCGGCCTGGATGGATGGCAGATGGTTCGCCCGATCCGCTGGTTGGATGCCGGCGAGGGCCGCCGCCATGTTGATTTCGGTTTCGAGCAGGGTGACCCATCGGGTCGAAAGGAGCCCCCGGACCAGCCAGCGGCGGGCAGCGGGGTACATGTTGAGCAGGCACTGCCGCTCCGAGGGGTGTTCCACCAGAAACCAACGCAGGTAGATGGAGTGCCCCTTGAGGTCTTTCCCGAGGCTGATGGAGGCGCTGTGCATGGTGTTGGTTCAGTCTGAGTCGATTCGCATCCGCCGGATACTGCGTGGAATCGGAGATCCTCGGTGCGGAAACGACCCGGAAAGCGATTACAGTATTACCCAACTCGCGCATGTAACGGAAGGTCCACAAAAGCAGTAACACCCCGTGCGGATTTCCCCGAGAACAGGCTTCTGTAACACCCTTTGAGGGCCATGATTGACAAACCCTGCGAACGGTGAAGCCTCGCTTCGTTGGAGATGTATTCTTTTGTGGATATTCCTGAAGCCGATGGCTTCAAGCCGGAAACCGCCTACGAGTCGGGCGAAGGAACTGAAGATTCGCTGGGAATCTGGGGCCCGAACCGTTGTGCCGACTGACCCGATGAAGCGAACCGAACCCAGGGTTTTCCGTTGCCTTTCCCGTGCTGTCCGCATCGCAGGAAAACCCGTTTTCCGTCTGCTGATCGGGGCATTGCTCGGGTGGAGCTTGAGCCGGATCGGTCACGCTGAAGCGGGGGGGGGCGACCCGGCAGCCTCGGCCCGGTCGATCGCGGCCGAGCCGTACCTCAATGCCCATTGGAGTGAACGTGACGGAATCCCGGGCGGAGCGATTCTGGACTTGTTGGAATCGGATGACGGCTACCTCTGGGTATGCACCAAGTATGGGTTGAGGGTCTTTGATGGGTTCCGATTCTTTCTGCCGGAGGGACTGGAGCATCTCCGGGATGAACCGGTCCAACGGGTTGTTGCCAGTGGCGAGGGTCAGCTGCTGCTTCGAGGCAGAGGGGTGGTCTTTTCCATTGCACGCCGGGCCAACGGCCTTTACGAGGAGCACCGGAACCCGGGGACCGATTTGGTTCGCGATGGCGACGGTTGGGTATGGCTGGAGACCGGGGATGTCATTCGGGGGCGTCGGGGGAATCTCGAGGCGGTTCTTCCTCCCGGACCCGACCCGGGGGCCGGTTCTGCAACGTTCATGCCGGCCTTGTGGGGGGCTCGGCGGGGCGGGGTGTACCGGGCCGACGATCGAGGCACGCTGTGGCTCGGGACTCCGCAGGGTTGGTCGCGGATCCCGAGTCCGTTGCCGCCCGATCAGCGGGTGCGCTGGTGCGAGGTCTTCGAAGACCGCCAGCAACGGATTTGGATGTCCCTCCTCACTCCATCGGATGAGGCGATCCTGTTCTGGTGGCAGCACGGGCAATGGCACCGGTTGCCGCGACCGCACGACTCCCAGCTACGCTTGGGGCGCTGCATCTCCCAGACCTCGACGGGCGAGATCCTGATCGGTGCCAGTCGGGGGTTGATCTATCGGTTCACCGATCCGGAGTCCGCTCCTCGGCTCTATCGCATTCCGTTCCATCCGGAAGCCATCCAGGCCATTCACGAAGACTCCATGGGTAACTGGTGGGTGGGATCCGAGGAGTCCGGGCTGCGATTGATTGGTCGCGAATCCCATGCGTTGCTCACCGGCCCTGAGCCATCCTCCTCGGAGCCGGTCCTGGGGGAGGATTCTCTCCCGGTCCGGGGTTTGGCCGAGCGGCCCCCCTTTCCGGTCTCGAGCATCGCGTTGGATGCCCGCGGGCAGTTGTGGGCGGCTGTCGGTTCCCACGGGCTGTGGGTGCGTCGCGGTGATCGGTTGGAACTCGCCACGAACGTGCCTGCGGTGATGCGAGATCGGTCCTATGTCACCGTGGTGGCGCAGTCACCCCGGGGATTGGCCGTGGGTGGCAGCGGTTTCCTGATGGAGTTGGATGCCGACGGTCGGCTCATCCCGGGTCGCGATCATTCGGCCAGCGTGGCGGGGGGATCGGTGGTCTCTTTGGCGGTGGATACTGCGGGTACCCTCTGGGCCGGCACCGATTCGGGTCGATTGATCCGCTGCCCGGAGGATGGCAGTCCGACCCGGTATCCGGTCGGTCATCCGGTCGGTCATCCGGTCTTCGACCTGGCCATCCAGAAGGATCGGGTCTGGGTGCTGGCGGGAGATCAGCTGAGGTGTTGGACAGGGCGCGATTGGGAGACGCCTCCCGAGGCGTTGGCGAGGGTCCACCATCCCCAGTCGCTGTTCGTGGACCAGCAAGACCGCTTGATGGTGGTGGGGGCCTCCGAGCTGGTGCTCTGGGACGGCATCCAGGCGGCCCGGTTGGGGGCGGATCAGGGCTTCGTTCCGCGGATGAGTTTCAAGGGGTTTCAGGATTCAAAATCCGGTCTCTGGCTGGCGAGCGATGTCGGAATCCTGGAATTGAACTCCGCCTGGATCGAGCGGGCGCTCACCGCGAACCCGCGAGGGAGCGGCACTGTCGAGTCCACCGAAGCCATTGGCCGGGTGATTCCCTGGGCCACACTGTCGGAAATCGGTCTCACGGCCAAACGGGCCGGGGCCCCCTGGACGCTGCCCTCCGGTGAAGTGGCCCTCCCCTCGAACAAAGGAGTCCTGCTGGTGAGTCTGGCGTCGGACCGCCCGCGCAGGCCGGGGCCTCAGGTTCGGATCGCCTCCCTCCGGACCGGATCCCGGGGGCTTTTTGAGGGAGCGGTCTCCCTCACCAACGTGTGCATTCCCGACGGCGTGGATCTGCTGGTAGGGCTGCAACGGAATCTGCAGGCGAACCTCCATCCTCCGTTGCTCCGATATTCGTCGTCCCAGGACGTTCCGGTATGGAGCCATTTGGGTGACGCGACCGCCATCCGCATCGATCGCCCGGTGGGCGGGCGCTTCCCGTTGCGCATCCAGAGCAAACGGTTCGACGGTTCGTGGAACGAGGTCGGTGTCACCTGGGTGGAAGTGGATCAGCCTCATACCCTCTCGGGGGTGTGGCGGGCGGTGATCATCGGTTCGATTCTGATGCTGGGGGCGTTGGTCGTCTGGCAGTTCTATCGCTCTGCTTTCCATCAACGGTCGGTCCGGATCCGCACGCTCGAGGGGGTCCAGAGCGACCGCCTGCGCATCGGCCGGAGTCTCCACGACGATCTGGGCAATCGGTTGAGCGAGATCCAACTGCTGGCCGAACAGGTGGCGTTGTTTTTCACTCCCGGGGAACCGACCTCGCCCATGGTCGAACGGATCCGCCGACGCTCGGTGGAGGCCACCGAGGCCCTCGACAACATGGTCTGGTTGCTTCGCGATGTCTCCGAGCCGGCGGTGGATCTCGGGCGGCACATGGAGCTCTTGGCCCGCAATTATTTGGATACCTGCTCGGTCGATCTGGATTATCAGGTGCTGGCCGGTCAGCAGTTCGAGATCGGGGGCTGGGTTCGCCAGTTGCTGATTGCCGCGACGCAGGAATTGACGCGCAATGCCGTCCGCCATGGGCGGGCGACGCGCATTGAAATCCGGATGCGGGTCAGCGAAGATGCGGTGAGTTATCGGGTGGAGGACAACGGCACCGGTTTCGATCATCGCCGGGCGGTGACACTGGGGCGTGGATTGTCGAATCTGCTCGGAAGGGTCGAAGACATGGGTGGGACCGCCTCGGTGGTTTCCAAGTTCGGCGCCTCCGTGATTCTCATTCAAGTTCCGAGAGTCGTTCGATGAAAACCCTGAAGACTGAACCAGCGATGGAACTCCCGATCCCGGACATGTCGTGGGACAATCCGCGGATCCGGGTGGCCATGGTGGAGGATTCGAACGGGTTCGGCGAAATGCTCGCCGCGTGCCTGGGTCACCAACCCGAGTTCGAGTTCCTCGGGGGCGCTCGCACGGTGCGTCAGGCTTTGGAGCGATTGCCCGTGTGGCAACCCAACATCGTGCTGCTGGATCTCGGGCTTCCCGACGGCACCGGGATCGATGTCCTGAGGGCTCTGACGCCGACGATGGGCAACACCTCGTTCATCGTCCTGACCGTCTTCGAGGATGACGCCTCCATCCGGGAGGCCCTCAGTTCCGGTGCGGTGGGATACATGCTCAAGCGTTCCGGTTGGCGATCCATCGTGGACGGAGTGAATCTCGCGGCCGGTGGCGGATCTCCCTTGGATGCCCAGATCGCCCGCCGTCTGCTGGAGGTCTGGAAAATCCACGGATCGCGGGAGCATCAGAAGGTCCACGACCTGCCCGAATTGACCGCCAAGGAAAACGAACTCCTGCGTCAGATGGTCAAGACCGGCGACTCGGTGAAGCAGATTTCCGAAGCCATGGGTCTGACCTATGCGACCGTCCGCACCTACATCCGTCGCATCTACGTCAAACTCGGGGTGCACAACCGATCCCAGGCCGAGCGGAAACTGCTCAGCCTGAATCAGGAACGGCCTTGAGTTGCATCCGTTCTGCCTCCGTCTTCGGATCAGGAGTGTCCCTGCAGGAACTCCATCCCCTCGAACAGACCATGACCCCGCTCGCCAAACCCCTGAAAGCCCCCGGTACCAATCCCCGGTCTTGGAAGGGGCGGCCCCGCCTTCTTGTCCCGTGGACCTGGATCGGGTGCCTCCTCGCGATTCCGGTGCTGTGGGGCGGTCCCCTGGAAGTGATGCCCCCCGATGCCCAGGGATGGTTCCGACTCCGATCCTCTCAACCGACCAACCGGGTTCAGACGATCCAGGTCTCCACCGACCTTC
>JAIXXC010000246.1 GCA_027490985.1 Verrucomicrobiales bacterium | reverse complement strand
GGCCCGTCGCAGGTAGAACTCGCGGAAGGAAAACCGGCCCGACTCGAGGTCGGTCGCGACGAGGCCCTGGATCAGGAAACCGGAGAGAACGAAGAAGGCATCGACTCCCAGGAATCCCCCCGGCAGCAACGGCGGGTGAAGGTGGAAGAGCCACACCGCCAGGATGGCGATGCCCCGCAGGCCGTCGATGGCCGCGTTGTGACCGGGTCTCTGAGGGGCTTCGGACATGGGCGGTCGCGAGCGAGTCGATGGCTTCAGTGCCCCGAGCGCGCCTTGCGTTGGAGATCGCGCAACGGTCTCCAACCGATCCGGATGATGTTCTCGCGGGCCACCAGTGCCTTGAGATCCGGGTCGCGGGTGAAGGCCTCGAACTCCTCGGTGCGGGTCTTCCAGCTGCCGGTGATGGCCTTCAATTCGTCGGTGGCCATGCCGGCGTGGATGTACAGTTCGGTGACCCCCGGCTTGAGGCTGGATAGCTTGCGCATCCAGAAGCCCTTCACATCCTTGGGTTCATCCTTGAGGTCCTCGTAGACGAAGTCGTCGGGGAACACGATGCCCTTTGCGGCGAAGGTCGCCCGCTGCGTCGGGCCGCCCATCTTCTCGAGCGTGGCCTGGGAGGCCATGCGGACCGGCAGGTCGAACTCCACCGCCAGCTTCAGGTACTGCTCTGCGTACGCGGCGTTGAGCTGGAGGGTGCCCATGTGGGAGTCGAGGTGGGTGACATCGACCCCGGCCTCGAGGGCGCGGCGGATCTGGGCGCGGGACTCCACGTAGGCCTCCTGCGGGGTGCCCTTGGCATAGACTTGTTGGACGGTCTGCCAGAGATGGCCGTCGGGGTCGATCAGGCCCGGGACCTCGGATCGGGAGGCGACCGGGCCCCAGCGGTAGAACCGCCATTCCGAGGTCTGGGCCAGGTGCAGCCCGAAATCCTTCTCGGGGTGCTTCTTCGCGTAATCGACCATCTCGGGAAACCAGGGGCAGGGGACCATGAGGGTCGCGCTGGTCATCAGGCCCTGCTCGAGGCATTCGATGGTGGCGAGGTTGGCCGTGTGGCACATGCCGCAATCGTCGCCGTTGATGATGAGCAGCTTGGCGTCGGCCGGGTATCCCAGACGGACGGCCAGCGGCGTCTCGGCCCGGGCGGCGGTGTCGGCTCCGGCCAGTCCCAAGGCCAGCCCGAGCATCGTGGTGACGGAGTGGATCCAGCGCATGATCCGGAGGTCGTACCCGGGTCGGCCCGGTTAGGACAGCGCATTTGCCGACCGGTCCGGGAACCAAGGACCGGGTCAGACACCCAAGGCCTCGACCAGCGAGCGGGCAGCGGTCATCCAGATGGGCAGTTCGCCGATCCGGGCCAAGCGGTGCGGGCGGGACAGGACGAGGCAGTCGGCCCGACCCTCGATGCGCCACCCGGAATGGGCCCCTGACCAAGACTCCAAGGCTCCAGCGAACGGACCGACGGGTCGGGTTTCGCGGCCTTCGAAGAGGCTCCGTCGTCGGCCGAGGCGGAAGGGCGCCTCGTCCAGGCCGGGAATCCACAGCGCGATGAAGGACTCCACCGGGATGGGGTCGGAGACCTCCAGCGAGCCGGTCTCCCAAGTGCCGATCGGAGCGTCGGTGTGGTACTGGAGGAATGGCTCGCCCCGGTCGCCGATCAGCAGGGTGGCTCCGCCGATCGTGCCCGAGAGCAGCTCCATCGGGCGTTCGTACCCCGGGATCGGGATCTCGGGCGCATGGCCTGAATACATCGACTGCAGGCCCAGCGACCGTCCGGACTGCACCCAGGCGTCGCCGCGGTTTCTGGCCGCTTTCAGCCACGCCAGCCAGCAGGCGAAGAGAAAGGCGCCGACGGCGAACCCGATCGGCAGGCCCCGCGAGGAGTCCAGTCGGTGACCCACCCCGATCGATCCACCCACGAGCAGCACAAAGGCGAGGAATCCGCGGGCGGCGTTGCGGGAGTAGTCGAGGCGCTGCATGGCGGTCGCGGCGGGGTGGGCGGTGTGTGGCGGGTTTATATCAGCGGCTTCAACCCTTGAGCCGGGCCGCGTCGGGATGGTTCTTGTAGAACTCGTCGAGCGGGAAGCAGCCGCTGACCAGACCGTTGCGGGGACCGGTGGTGCATTCGCTGAAGGTGCGGCAAATCTGGCGCCGTTGCAGCGGACGTCCCGAGAGCACATCGGACGGCAGTTCCGGATAGCTCAACACCATGCGACCCAAGCCCACGACATCGACGTGCCCGGCCTTGATCTGGGCCGAGGCCACCGCGGGGAGCCACTCCTGAAGGTAGGTGTAGGCCGAGCCCACCACGATCAGGTTCGGATGCTGCGCCTTGGCCCGCGCCACGGCCTCGATCTGGCGTGCCACGCCCGCCAGAGGGTCTTCCGGGGGCAGGTAGCCATCGCTGGGCGGGGTCATGGCCGGGCGTTGCAGGTGCGGGTTGTAGTAGGGGCTGGCCGCGGTGAGGCAGACCAGGCGGATGCCGAGCGATTCCAACAATCGCAGGAAAGCCAACGGCTCGGTGAGATCCATCTCGAGGGCGTTGTCGGGACGGGCTCCGAAGGCGAAGGGGTAGGCGCCCGACCACGGGGTGGGGACGCCGATGCCGTCGGGCCCTTTCTGGAACGGGAAGCTGTCGAAGAGACTCAGGCGCACCCCGATGGCCAACCCCGGGGCGTCGCGCCGGATGCCGGCGACGAGTTCGGTGAGGAAACGGGTCCTGTTGACGAAGCTTCCGCCGTAGCGACCCGGCCGGGTGACGGCCGAGAGGAATTCGTGTCCCAGATAGCCGTGGCAGTGTTTGAGGTCCACGAAGTCGAAGCCCGCCCGCTGAGCCCGAACCGCGGCGGCGATCATGTCGACCACGAGGTCGTCGACCTCGGTGTCGGTCAGGACGGCGCGGTCGTCGGTGATGCCGAATCGGGCGTCGAGCAGGGGGTGTCGGTAGGCGATCCGGGGTTCCAGCCGGGTCTTGTCATTCGGGCGTGCGAATCGCCCGGAATGGGTGAGTTGGAGGCCCACCAGGAGGTCGTTGTCGTGCCCGTGCTGCTGTCGATGGGCCTTCACGAGTTCTTCCCGCAGCGATGCCAGCTCCGACACGGTCGTCTCGGACAGCACCAGTTGATGCGGGTTGGCCCGTCCATCGGGACGCACCGCCACGGCCTCGCCGCCCCAGATCAGCTTGGCGCCGCTGGATCCGAACCGCCGCCAGCGTCGCCGGACCAGCTCGGTGGGACGTCCGTCGGCCGAGCCATCCCAGCCCTCCATGGGCAGGATGGCGAAGCGGTTGCCGATGGGCTTGGGAAGACCGATGCCTGCGGGAATGGACCGGCCCAGGGTTTCGGGGCACGGGGTGTCATCGACCGGCAGGGGGTGGCCCCATTCGGCGAACCGCCGCCTCAGGTCTTCGGCACTCTTCACGGTCGCGAGCTTCGGGAAGCGGAACGAGGGTTGGGGGGGCATGGTTCGTGGAAAACGGGGGGTCAGTGCATCCAGGCGGCCGATGCGAGCAACAGGAGTCCGGTGATCAGTCCGGCCGCGACGTCATCCATCACGATGCCCCAACCGCGGGGCAGGTGCTGCAGCGCTCCGATCGGCCACGGTTTGCCGATGTCGAGGGCTCGGAACAGGGCGAACGCCGCCAACCACCAAAGCCCGGTGGTCGAGGGCGCGGTGAAGTCGCGCAGGGCCACCCACCCGAGCAGGCCGCCGGCCTTCAAGGGCAGCAGGGTGAGGGGGATGGCCACGATTTCGTCGAGAACCACCGATCCCGGATCGGTTTTTCCGAGCAGGGACTCGGCCCGGGAACAGATCGGAACCGCCAGCAGGATCGCGGCGCATGTCACGGTGAGCGCGGCCCAGAACGGCAGCCCGAGGAGTGGGGCCGTCAGGGCGCACCCGACCAGGCTGCCCCAGGTTCCGGGTCCGGGACGCACTCGTCCGGAACCGAACCCTTCGGCCAGCCAGAGGATGCCACGGTCGGAGCGGTTCATTGCCGCGGCAGGCTATCGTGCCCCGGGTCGGCCTGTCCCGAGCAATCCGAGGCCACGGCGGCCAGGGTGGGCCCAACAAAAAGCGGGCGCCTTGCGGCGCCCGCCTAACCCAAACAACCAAACTAATCCTCCTCTACCAGACTGCCTTTTGGGCCTTCCGGCATGAGATCCCCCCTCGCGTCGTTGCGGCGTTTGAAAGGACCTCTGGAGAACCAACGCGCTAATCATGACACTGGCTGCGCCGTCGGCCAGAGGTTTTTTTGACCGGGTTGTAACCGGGTTGGCCTGGATCGGAGGTCGCGGAGGCCGTTGCGAGACGTTTCCGCGCTTTTGTTGTCGGGGACGACCGGCTTTGATCAAGGCCATGATCCTCCGATTCATGGTCTGCTGGGCGCTCGTCTGGGTGGTGGCTCATGGGGCCTCGACGCCGCAATGGATCTGGGGCCCCGCCGGGGCCGAGAACGAGATCCGGTACTTTCGTCGGACGTTCACAGTGCCCCCGGGGGCCTCGGGCGGCGATGTGGTCATCGCCGCCGATGACGAGGCCGAGGTGTCCGTCAATCGTCAGCGTCTGGGCACCAATACCTCCTGGAAGAAACCCACACGACTCAAGATCCGCTCGGTGGCCCGGGGTGAGAATGTCCTCGAGATCCGGGCGAGGAATCTCTCGGGCGGGGCGGGGGTGCTGGCCCGGATCGAGTTCTACTTCCGGGATTCCCCCCGGGTGGACATCGTGACCGACGGCACCTGGGAGACCTCGGCCGACGGGGTGTCCGGCTGGGCTCCGGTCCAATTGCTGGGGGCCTTGGGAACGCCGCCCTGGGGCGATCTTTCGCTGGAACCGGTGGCCACGCCGGTGGAGGGCATCTCGGTTGCCGAGGGGTTTCGCCTGGAACTGGTCCACAGTGCCCGACCCGGTGAAGGATCTTGGATTTCCATGACCCGGGACGATCAGGGTCGGTTGATCGTGAGCCCCCAGGGGGCCGAGCCATTGCTTCGGCTGACCCTTCAGGAGGGCAAGGTGGCCAAGATGGAACGGTTGGAGGCCCAGGTGGGGGGAGCCATGGGGATGCTGCACGCCTTCGGGGCCCTGTATCTGAACGGTCGTGGTCCCGAAGGGTACCATCTCTATCGAATCCGGGATGCCGATGGCGACGGCCGGTATGAATCCACCGAATTGCTGCGCCGCTGGAAGGGCAGTGGGGGTGAGCACGGGCCCCACGCCTTGGTGAAGGGGCCGGATGATCGGATCTACGCGGTGGCGGGCAATTTCACCGATGTGCCCGACGACCTGTCCACGAACTCGCCGGTGAGGCATTATGCCGAAGATCTGGCCCTGCCCCGGATCGATGACGTCAACGGGTTCGGAGCGGGTCGCAAGGCTCCGGGCGGATTTGTGCTCAGCATGGACCGGGATGGGCGGGACGCGCGGCTCTTCTCGGCGGGGCAGCGCAATGCGTACGGCATCGCCTTCAATGCCGACGGCGATCTCTTCGGCTTCGACTCCGACATGGAGCGCGACTGGGGCACGCCCTGGTATCGCCCCTCGCGGATTCAGCACCTCGTCAGTGGATCCGACCACGGCTATCGGGAGGGTTCCGGGAAGTGGCCCGATTACTATGCCGACTCGATCCCGCCGGTCGTCGACGTGGGCATCGGTTCTCCGACCGGTCTCCGATCCGGGAAGGGAACGGCGTTCCCTGCTCGCTACCAACGGGCGCTGTTGGGGCTGGATTGGGTCTTCGGACGCCTGATCGCGGTGCACTTGCAGGGGCAGGGAGCCGGATACACCGGTCGGGTCGAGACCCTCTTTCGCGGCCCGGCGATGAACCTGGTCGATCTGGAGGTCGGACCGGATGGAGCGCTGTATTGCATCACCGGCGGGCGCGGTACGCAGTCGGGGTTGTATCGCGTGAGCTGGGTCGGCAAGGAGGCTCCGGAACCCCAGGTGGCCCCGGTGGCCGGGGTTGCCGAGGCCCGGGCCCTGCGGAGTCGGATGGAATCGGCCCATGGCCGGGTGGATGGCGCATGGCTCGCCACCGGATGGGCATCCTTGGGATCGCCCGACGCGCTCGTGCGTCATGCGGCCCGGGTCGCCCTGGAATCGCAACCCGTGGCGACTTGGGCCGACAAGGCCCTCGCCGAGGAGAACCCCCGGATCGGTCTGACGGCGTTGTTGGCCTTGGCCCGCTGCGGCGATGCCGCGCAGCAGGTCGCTCTGCTCAAGGCGCTCGGACGCTGGCCCCTCGACACGTTGGACGAGGAGCTGTTCCTGACCAAGCTGCGGGTGATCGAGGTGGCCTTCGCCCGTCACGGCATCCCCGAGGCCATCCGGCCGATGGCTCTCGAGAAACTGGGCCGGCAGTTCCCGGCCGCGACCTGGCCCCGCAACCGGGAGTTGTCGCAGATCCTGGTGGCTTTGGGCGATGGCGCCGCCGTATCGAAGATCTTGCAACTGCGCGAGGCCTCCAAGACCTGGCAGGAACAATTGCACTACACGGCGGTGTTGCAGGGAATGACCCAGGGTTGGACTCCGGCCTTGCGCCAGCGGTATTTTGCATGGTTCCGGCAAGCGCCCTCGGGATGGGGACACATGCCGGCCGCCTACCCGCAGTGGTTTCTGGATGTCGATCAAAAGCCCAACCCGGGTGCGGGTTTTGATCCGCTGGTCAAGCGCATCGGTCAGAGGGCCTTCGCCCAGATTCCCGACGCCGACAAGGCGCCGATCGCGGAACTCCTCAACGGCAAGGTGGCCGAGTCCACCCCGGCTTCGGCCGCGGTGGCCCCCAGCGTGCCGCCTCCGGCCAAAGCCCGATCCAACGGGAACCACGCGTGGAAGTTCGATGACTTGTCCGATGCTCTGGCCGGAGCGTTGTCGAACCGGAATTTTGCGCGGGGCGAACAGGTGTACCACGTCTCCCAATGCGCCGCTTGTCATCGGTTCCGGGGAGCCGGCGGGGTGGCCGGTCCGGAATTGACCGGGATCTCCAATCGCTATTCCCGTGCGGACTTGTGGCGCTCGATCGTGGATCCGAATGCGGTGATCTCGGAGCAGTACCAGTCGACGACCCTGACGTTGAAGGATGGTCAGGAGATCACCGGCCGGATCCTCGAGGAGTCACCGACCCAGATCGTGGTGCGCGTGGATGCGTTGACCGATCGCAAGGTGACCGTGGCCCCGGGCGAGGTGCGCCAACGAGTGGCTTCCAAAGTCTCGCCCATGCCCGAAGGCCTGCTCTCGGCCTGGTCGCGCGAGGATATTCTCGACCTGTTGGCGTATTTGGAGTCCGACGGGCGCGAGGAATCGCCGATCTTCAGACGGCGTTGAGGGCCTTCCAGGCCACGTGGACGGCCCACAGCAGCATCATCGCGCCGGCGCTGGTCACCTTGACGGCCGTGCCGGCGATCAGTCCCAGGGCTGCTCCGATCCCGGCCCGGCCGGCCTCGCGCCACGGACGACCTCCGAACGACTCCCCGACGATGGCCCCGATCAGGGGGCCGAGCACCCACCCCACCGGGGGCCAGGCCAGGCCCACCAGGCCTCCGATCACCGCACCCAGCATGCCGCGCCAGCTGGCCCCGAGGCGTTTGGCACCATAACCGGTCGCGGCGAAGTCGAGTGCGATCGAGAGCCCGGCCATGACCAGCAGCGTGATCAGCACCCAGGTGGCTGCACCCCGATCTCCGAGGATCCCGCGATGGATCCATGCGGCGAGCGCGATCAAGGGGGTGCCGGGGAGCCCGGGCAAGAAGGTGCCGGCCAGACCCACTGCCATGACCAGGACGGTGAGGGCGAAGGCGGTGATTTCAAAAAGGCTCACAAGGATGGAGGTGCGAAAGCCGATCGGTTGGTGTCGAAATGGATAAGGCAGGGTTTTCCAAGGGCAAGGGCCGGGAAGGGTCGCCAGCGTCCCGGGGATGGATTCCCTGGTGCGGCTCTACGGCGCGAATCGGGGTCGGCGAACCCCTTCAGACAGGGGTTCCGGGGTTCCAGCCTTCCCCCTGTACGGTGAACACGCGGGGGGCAACGCCGAACAGCTGTTTTTTTCGATGAGCCGCGCCATGGGCGGGGATTTTGGAACGCCGTTGGAATCCATTGAACAATTTCAAGAGACGGTAGTCTGGTACCGTGTTCTTTCCGATATTGAAGCCCCAAAGCAGCATCAATCGAGTGGGGAAATCCGGTTCAGATCGGCAGAAAACCGAGGGTCGATGCGATGGAAACGGTCGATGGGGATCCGAGCGAACCACGCCTACCGTGACTGATTGCAATCGATTGCGACCGATTCCAAAACGGTCCCGCCAAAACATCAGCAGGGTCTCACCGCGCTCTGATCGTGTTCCGACGTTTCGATGTCAGCTCACGGTGGGCGACGGGTTGAATCAGGCTGATTGGCCCAGAGGTCGTCGACTTTCAGTCTGGATCACTTTGAGTTGACTCGACCGGAAATCCCGCTAGATTGTTGTCGTTCTTTGGATGCAGAGTTCAAAATCGAGCCGTCAGGTTCTCAGAAATGGCGGGTGGTATCACCTTCCGTAATTGGGTTCATGAACCAAAGTTCTCGAATTTCTGACACAGTTTTGCTGATACGATCGTCCAGTTTGATTGAATG
>JAIXXC010000110.1 GCA_027490985.1 Verrucomicrobiales bacterium | reverse complement strand
TTCCACGATGGCGACCAGCGAGTTGGTGGTTCCGAGGTCGATGCCGACGATGTTGCTCATTGAACGGGAGTGATTATGTCCGATTTGCCGGAAAAGCCAAGTCGGGGGCGGTCTCGCGATGTGAAAAAGAGGCCCCGCCGGTTTGGGAAACAGTCGGGAAACCCGGCGATGGAACTGCGGGCCGAAGTCGGATCAGGACGCGCTTTGGGCGGCCTTCTCGGCCAGGTATTTCTCGTAGTTGTTCGGAGCGCCCTTCACGAGGTAGGCGACACCCTCGGGGGTGTGGCGGATGCGGTCGGTGCTTTGGGTTTTCGACAGGTAGTCGTGGACGGCCCGCGAGCACCCGTCCCAGATGAAGTAGTCGTCGATGAGGATCATCCCGCCCTTCACGACCTGGGGATAGAAGGCCTCTAGACACACCAGGGTCGATTCGTACCAGTCTCCGTCCAGACGGAGCAGGGCGATGCCCGAATCGATCCGGACTCCGGGAACCGTTTCATGGAACCAGCCCTTGTGGATCTTGAATCGGGATTCGCCGGCCTTGGCCATGGCTTCTTCGGCATAGGTCTGCTCCGCCTTGCAGTTGTCGAAGTAGTAGGCGTCGGACTTGGCCGCCTGCCAGGCTTGGGCCGCCTTGCCGTCGATGTCCTTCGCCTCGGGCAGGCCTTCGAAGCTGTCGAAGAGATGGTAGGTCCGGTTCTGGCCGCTCAACACCGAGGCGATGCCCGCCACCATGCCGCCCCGCCAGACCCCGCATTCGACCACATCGCCGGGAAGATCGCGCACTCGGCGGGCCAGGTCGATGTTGTCGGCGTACATGGACGGCGAAACCATGGTCCAGTGATGAAATGCCCGGTAGATCGTCCGACCGGAAGCCTTGGGCCCGGGGCGCGGAGGGAAGAGTTTCGAGAGCATGGTCGGAAATCGGTGACGGCAGGATCGGTTGAAACCGGTCGGTCTTCCAGCCTCGTTTTCGCCCCGTTTTCGCTCTTGGATTCAGCACCGGGCCGGGTGCCGCGCGGGAACTTTCGTTCCCTCAAACACGGAAGTGCCCGAGGCCGCTTGCCTTCGGCGATGGGGTCTCCCAACCTGTCGCCGGTGACGCGACCTCTGGCCATTGTCTTCTACGAGAAACTCCTCCCCGGAACCCAGGTGGTGAACCGCCTGACCGATCTGGGATACCGCGTCACAGCGACCCAGACCGCCGTCGATGTGCCCCGCCTGGTGCGCGAACACCGCCCCATGGTGGTCATCGCCGATCTGGCTCTGCGGCAGGGTGATTTTTGCGGCATCATCGGCCAATTGCGGGCCAGTCCCGACCTGGCCCATGTCCCCGTGCTCGGGTATTGCGATTCCAAGAACCAGAAGCTCGTCCAGGCCGCGCTCGAATCCGGGGCCAAACTCGTGGCGGCCGAGCAGGGGATCCCCGATCAACTGCCCCAACTCCTCGACCATGTCTTGGCTGTGGAGTGAGCCGTTGTTTTCAGCCCCCAATGCGGCCGCATCCCTGATGAACCCCAGCGAGTTTTCTCCATGAATCCCGTCCCCCTGTCCCAAGGCATCCATGTCCAGCACCTGTTCTACCGGGTGGATCGGGTCCGATGGTCCGCCCTCGCCGAGGGCGAGTCGGCCCGAGTTCGGGCCCGCCTCGAGGCGTTGGTGACCCGCTTCCCAGGGCCGGCCCACCCGCGGTTGATGACCCTGGCCAACGTGGGCGGCAAGGCCGACCTGGGCTTCGTGCTGTTCCAGGCGACACTGGACGGTCTCTTGGCGCTCCACCGGGATCTGGAAGCCTGTTTCCCGGCGGGAGTCCTGCTGCCGGTGTTCTCGTATCTGAGCGTGACCGAGTTGCCCGAATACGTGCCGACCGACGACGACCTTCGCCGCCATCTTGAGCATGGCGAGCCCCGTCACACGCCGGGCACCCCGGAGTTCGAGGCGGCCCTCGAGGCGGCCCGCAAACGCAACGAAAGCCAGCAATTCTATCGGCTCAATCCCGAGCTGCAGGACGACTGGCCGATTGTGTGTTTCTATCCCATGAGCAAGAAACGCTCGGGCAACGACAACTGGTACATGCTCGAGTTCGCGGCGCGCAAAGCCTTGATGGGCAGCCATGCCCGCACCGGGCGCAAGTACGCCGGCAAGATCAGCCAACTCATCACGGGGTCCACGGGACTCGATGATTGGGAATGGGGGGTCACGCTGTTGGCCCACCGACTGGATGATGTGAAGGGCATCGTGTATGAGATGCGCTTCGACGAGGTCACGGCCCGCTACGGCGACTTCGGCCCGTTCTACGTCAACCTCCGCCTTCAACCCGCCGACCTGTGGCAGCACCTGCACCTGTGACGGCCTCGCCCGGCGGTTCCCCGCTGCGGTGGGTCTCCAACAGCGCCAGCTGGATCCCCGGGGCCGGGACCGTGAGCGCGCCGGTCGAGTCGCTGTACGTGCATGTGCCGTTTTGTGCGCACAAGTGCGAGTATTGCGCCTTCTATTCCGGCCCGGCCTCGGGTGACCTCATCCAGCGGTATGTCCAGGCACTCATCCGCGAGTTGGAACTCATCGCTCCGGATTGCCGGCCCAAGACGGTCTTTTTCGGCGGGGGCACCCCATCGCTGCTCACGCTCAAGCAATGGGAATCGGTGCTGACCACCCTTCACCGGTTGGGGTTGGGCGGGGCCCCGGAGTTCAGTGTCGAATGCAATCCGGCCACCGTGTCGGCCGACAAGGCGGCGCTCTTGCGGCAGTTCGGGGTCAACCGCATTTCGATGGGCGTCCAATCGCTCGACGAGGCCTTGTTGGACCGCCTGGGTCGGGTCCACAGCCGCGACATGGTGTTCCGCAGTTACGACATCCTCCGGCAGGCGGGCTTCGACAATGTGAACATCGACCTCATGTTCGCGATTCCCGGCCAGACGATGGATGTCTGGAATCGAACTCTCGACGAGGCCCTGGCGCTGGGGACCGAGCACCTCAGTTGCTACGAGGTGATCTACGAAGAAGACACCCCTCTTTACGAGCAGCTCAAGGCCGGTCAATGCGATGTGGATGACGATCTGGCGGCCGACCAATACGAGGTGCTCTACGACCGGGTGGCCGAAGCCGGCTTCGCCGCCTATGAGGTCGCCAACTTCGCCCGTCGTCGTCGGGTCGGAGAGTCGGTCGATCGGCCCGAGCCCGAACCGGGGATCCCGGCCTTCGCCTGCCGCCACAATGTGGGCTATTGGCGTGGGCGCGACAGCTATGGTCTGGGCCCGAGTGCGAGCGAATGGGTGCGCGGTCTGCGTTCGCGCAACTGGTCCAACACGGTGCTCTACTGCGAACAACTCGAGAAGGGGCGTCGGGCCAAGGAGTTCGCCGAGGCGTTGCCGGCCTTGGGTCGTGCGGGCGAGATGGCCGCGTTCGGATTGCGGATGAATGCCGGTTGGCCCTGGGATGAATTCCTCGGCCGCACCGGTTTCGATCTGCGCACCGAGTGGGCCGCCGACCTGGCGCTGCTGGTGTCCCGGGGTTGGGCCGAGATCACCCCCACCCATTTCCGTCTCACTCGGGCGGGTTTGCGCTTCGCCGATTCCGCGGCCCAGTCGTTCCTGCGACCCGAACCTTCGGCCCCATAGCGGCGTTCCACCGGGCTCAGCAGCACCGGTTCGGGCCGTTGAATCGCGCTTCGGCCGCCTCGACGTAGGCGATGGGCGCATTGTGCGCCCGGGCGGCCGCCGCGACCTCCGGCAAGTCGATGAGGATCGCCTGACACGGGGTGTCCTGCGTCACTTGCGCCTCGAGTTGCCGGGCGGTCCGATCCACGGCGTCTTGGCCCGACCAGTTCCGCAATAGCGCCAGTCCCACGGCGACGATTCCGGCCCAGCCGGGTTTGCCGCGATGCTCGGCCACGGCGGATTCCGGGAGCCAGAGGGGAGGCTCTTCACTCGAGGCGGGGGATCGTCGTCCTCGCAGCAGGCGCACCCACTCCACCACGGCTCCGGTCACGATCAGCCCCGCCAGAGCCAGGAAGGTCGCGGTCACTCCGATGTCGAGGGCATTGTTCAGGCGACGACTGCGATTGACCCGGAGGGCCTTCTGCGCCGCGGCATCCCCGGGGGCCGCCTCGGCCGCCGCCTGCAGGGCAGGGAGCTTCTGGTCGAGATCCCGGACGGTGGCCAGGAAGCCGATGCGGGGCGAGGCATGGAAGATCTTCTGATACCCGGCCGTGCCCGTGACCGCCAGGAGCCAGATCAACGGGACCAGGGCCACCGCGGCAATCGCCGGGGATCGGCCCCGGGACAGCGCCTGTTTGAGAAGCAGGGTCGTGGCCAGGACCAGCGCGATGGCGGCGAGCAATTGATTGGCGATGCCGAACAGGGGCCACAGGGAATTGATGCCTCCCAGGGGGTCGCGCACGCCTTGAATCAGGAACCAACCCCACCCGCCGACAATCAGCGCGCTGGCCAAGGCACCGGCGGCGGTGGATCGGACCTCGCCCAAGGGTTTCCACAGGTGGCCCAGGGCATCCTGGAGCAGGTATCGTCCCACGCGGGTGCCGGCATCGAGCGTCGTCAGGATGAACAACGCCTCGAACATGATGGCGAAGTGATACCACACATCGAGCCAGCGCCCATGGGTGACTTGTGAGAACAGGTTGGCCATGCCGACGGCCAGAGTGGCCGCCCCGCCGGTCCGCCCGTAGAGCGACCCCTCACCCACCTGACGCGCGAGGGAATCCATCACCCCGGGTTCCAGGTCGAAGCCGCTCGCGCGCACTTTGGCCACGGTGTCGGCTGCGATGGCGGCCGCGTCGGGCCCGGTGCCGGCGATGTTGATGGCCAGATACACCCCCGGCTCCAGCGTGCAGGCCGCGATGAGCGCCATGATGGCCACGAGCGATTCCAACAGCATCGCCCCGTATCCGATGGGGCGGGCGTACGATTCGCGTGTGATGATCTTCGGTGTGATGCCGCTGGCGATGAGGGTGTGGAAACCACTGATGGCGCCGCAGGCGATGGTGATGAAGCAGAAGGGGAACAACTTGCCCGGAACCACCGGCCCGGAGCCGTCGATGAAGGCGGTCAGGGCGGGCATCTTGAGGGTCGGCAGCACCAGCAGCACCCCGGCGGCCAGCGCGACGATGGTGCCCAGTTTCATGAAGGTGCTGAGGTAGTCCCGGGGCGCCAGCAGCAACCACACCGGCAGGACGCTGGCGGCGAATCCGTAGACGACGATCGTCCAAGCCAGCGGTTCGGCGGTGAAGGTGAAGGCCTTGGCGAGTTCCGGATGGCTGTGGATCCATTGCCCGCCCCACACGGCCGCGATGAGCAGGACCACGCCGAGCACCGAGCCCTCGAGTGTCTTGCCCGGCCGGACGAACCGGAGGTAGAGCCCCATCAGCAGGGCGATGGGGATGGTCGCTCCGACGGTGAACACCCCCCACGGGCTTTCCGCCAGCACCTTCACCACCACGAGTCCCAACACGGCTAGGAGGATGATCATGATCGCCAGGATGGCCACCAGGGACAGCGCCCCCAGGAAGGGGTTGAGCTCGTCTTTGACCATCTGACCGAGCGAGCGGCCATTCCGGCGCATCGAAGCCACCAGGATGAGGAAATCCTGGGCGGCCCCACCGAGGACCACCCCGATGAGGATCCACAGCGTGCCTGGAAGATAACCAAACTGTGCGGCCAGCACCGGGCCCACCAGAGGTCCGGGGCCCGAGATGGCGGCGAAATGGTGACCGAAGACGATCCAGCGGTGGGTCTTCACGAATTCCCGGCCATCCTCATGGCGTTCACACGGCGTGGCCCGACGGTCGTCGAGCATCAGGGCCTGTGCGGCAAGCCACCGGGAATAGAACCGGTACCCGATGGCGTAAGTGCACAGCGCGGCGATCAGGATGTAGGCCGAACTCACCGGCTCCTGCCGCCGGGTTGCGAGGATGACATACGCGTAGGCACCCAGACCCGCCACGAGGGTCCAGGCCATTCCGCGCCCGAGGGATTGCATGGGCGGACGATGCCAAAACCGGTGGGAGGCCTCCTATGAAAACCTGCCGGGAAACTTCGCCTCGAATGCCGGGCCGATCCGGGTAGTCTTCAGGGCATGATTTCCCGAACGCGGTTCCTGCTCCGGTGCTCGATGCTGATGGGGTGGCTGGTGTTGTCGGTGAACGCCCAACTGCGGGTGGGCCTGTTCGACATCGACGCCACGCCCCCGGTCGGTTCGCGCATGGCCTACGATCCGGTGACCAACGCCTGGGATCTGGGATTGCGGGCCCGAGGGGTCGTGGTGCTCGGTTCGGATCGGCCTGTCGTGCTGTGTGCGGTCGATTGGATCGGGATCGGCAACGAGGGCCACGATGCGTTCCGTCGTCAGTTGGCCACGGCGGCCGGGACGACCGTGGAACGGGTTTCGATTCATTCGTTGCACCAGCACGATGCGCCGGAATGCGATTTCGGGGCCGAGGCCATCCTGCGCGAAGCCGGGGTCAGCCCCTGGAATTACGACGGCACCTTCGCCCGCGAACTGCTCGGCCGTCTGGGCGATGCGGTCTCCCGGGCCGTGGCCCAGGCCCGTCCGTTCAATCAGGTGGGCACCGGTCAGGCCGAGGTCCGTGAGGTGGCCTCCAACCGGCGGATCTTCGGCCCCGACGGCAAGGTGCGCGCCGTCCGCTACACCGCCACGACCGATCCCGCGTTGCGCGCCGAACCCGAGGGCGTGATCGACCCCATGGTGTCGCTGGTGAGCTTCTGGAACGACGATCGCCCGGTGGCGGTCTTGAGTTACTACGCCACGCATCCCCAAAGCTACTACCGCACCGGGGTGGCGAATCCCGATTTCCCCGGGATCGCCCGATTTCTGCGCCAACTCGCCGTTCCCGAGGTGTTGCATGTCCATTTCAACGGCGCCGGCGGCAACATCGGCGCGGGCAAATACAACGATGGATCCCAGGGCAACCGCCGCATCCTCGGAGAGCGATTGGCCGACGGCATGCGTCGGGCCTGGGAAGCCACCCGGCGCGAGACGGTGAGTTCCAACGACGTGCGTTGGCGCTTCGAGCCGGTGGCGCTGCCGGTGTCGCGTCATCTCGATGAAGACCGTCTGGTGGCCCAGTTGAAAGGGCGCGAGGCGAGCTTCCTCACCGCCAACGGGGCGGGTCGACTGGCGTGGCTGCGGCGCGCCAAGGCGGGGCACCGGATCGACCTCGGTTGCCTGTCGCTGGGGCGGGCCCGAATCCTCCACATGCCGGGTGAACTCTTCGTGGAATATCAGTTGGCCGCCAAAGCCGAGCGCAAGGACCTGTTCGTGGCCATGGCCGCCTACGGCGACTACGGGCCATACTACATCGGAACGACCGTCGCCTACACCGAGGGGGGCTACGAAACCGAGCCCCGGTCGTCGAATGTGGCTCCCGCGGTGGAGCCGGTCCTGATGACCGCAGTCCGGAAACTCCTGAAGGATTGAAATCCCCGAGGCGCTCCCCGGTGGAGCAGGGGGGTGATCGGGGCGGACTGGGTCGCTTTGGGAGCCCCACCCGCCGCATCGGCCCCCTCCTCAGGGCCGAACCCCGGGTTTGACAGGTCGCTCAACTCGGCTTAGGCCTGCGGGGCAAACTTCGGTTCAACACTGACAAACTCCGTACAAATTATGCCTATCGCCGTTGGTTCCGCCGCCCCCGACTTCACCCTCAAGAGCAAGACCTCCACGGGTCTGGTCGATGTGAAGCTCAGCGCCAACTTTGGTTCCAAGAACACCGTGGTGCTGTTTTTCCCGCTCGCGTTCACGGGCGTCTGCACTCAGGAGATGTGCGACATCACCGCCGGGTTGTCCCACTTCAGCAGCCTGAACGCCGAGGTCATCGGCATCAGCGTCGACAGCCCGTTCGCTCAGGAGGCCTGGGCCACCCAGAGCAAGATCGGCATCAAGCTGGCCAGCGATCTGAACAAGGAGACCACCAAGGCCTACGGCGTGCTGTTCCCCATGCTCGCCGGTGTGGGTGACACCTCGGCCCGCGCCGCATTCGTCATCGGCAAGGACGGCAAGGTCCACTACGCCGAGCAGACCGCGACCCCGAAAGACCTGCCCAATTTCGAAGCCGTGAAGGCGACTCTGGCCAAGTTGGCTTAAGAAGTTCGTTCAGGGTCCAATCGTAATCCAGATTCAGTTCAAGGGCGGGGTGGGCAACCACTCCGCCCTTGTTGTCAATGGGGCCCGGGGCTTCTCGTCGACCGGGCGATCGGATCAGGTCCAAAGCGGGGTGGAGACCGATGGACCCGGCCCCGAAGGACCGCCACACTGAACGGCTCGGCACCCTCGGAGCGGGAACGATGGGGTCGAAAACGGCGCGTGGAGTAAAAACCGCCTGTTTTACGGTTTGACCCGGTTTTCCCGCAGCCATTACGTTCTGGGGCTCCGCAGACTCGAAACATTTTATGATCGGATCGATTCGCAAACATTCGAACTGGCTCTGGGCCATCATCGTCACGGCGGTCATCGCCAGCTTCGTCATCTGGAGCGACGCCCGGGGCGGCCGGAACTCCTTCGACCTGGGTGGTTCCGATTTCGGAAAGCTCTACGGCCGACCGATCACGCGTGATCAGGTCCTCAAGGCCCGCACGGCCGCCGCCGTGGACGATGCCTTGCGGGGTGGCCGCGGACGGGGCGCTTCCGCCGACAATGAACGTCAGGTGGCCGAATTGATGGTGCTCCAGGCCAAGGTCAAGGAATTGGGCATCCAGGTGAGCGACGAGGCCGTGGGCCTGTATCTCCGGGACAACTTCAAGGACCCCAACACCGGCACCTTCAACTACGACGCCTTCATCCAGAATCTCCGTCAACGCACCCGCATCGACGAGGCCACGTTCCTCGAGCACATCCGTCAGCAGGTGGCCATCCAGCACCTGGTCGAGACGGTGGGTGCCGCGTCGCGGTTGGTGACGCCCCGCGAAGTGGAAGCCGATTATCGCCGCGACAACGAGCGCTGGGTCACCAAGGCCGCGCTGTTCAGCGTCTCGAATCGTCTGGCGGGCATCACGGCCAAGCCCACCGACTTGACCCAGTTCTACAGCAACCGGATCGCCTACTACCGCATCCCCGAGCGCTCGGTGCTCGTGTACGTTCGCTTCGATGCGACCAACCATCTGGCCGAGGCCGAAGCGATGATCGCCAAGGAAGCCGGGTTCACCAACCGTCTCGAGGAGTTCTACAAGCAGCGCGGTGCCGATGCGTTCCGCGATGACAACGACAAGGTGCTCGGCAAGGAGGCCGCTCTGCGCAAGATCCGCGATGAAGCCCTCACGCAGGGAGGTCTCAGCCTGGCCCGTCAGGCCGCCGTCCGTTTCAATGACGAACTCGGCACCCTGACCAACGTCACGGCCTCCTCGTTCGCGATGACCGCCTCCAAGCTCAAGGTGCCGCTGCGCAGCACGACCCCGTTCCGGGCCGGTGAGCGCATCGTGGGTCTGGAGAGCGTCCAGAGCCTGCCCCAACGCGTGGCCGGGTTGAATGCCGAGACTCCCTACACCGAACCCCTCGATGGCGACGGTTTTGTGGTGATCCCGATGCTGCAGACCAAGCTGCCTCCCGAGATCCCCTCCTTTGAAACGGTCCGTGAGCGCGTCTCGCAAGACTACAAGATGGATCGGGCCCGGGCAGCCGCTCGCGAGGCGGGTGAGAAGTTCCAGGCCGGCGCCGCCGCCGCCCTCGCTTCGGGCAAGCGTTTCGCCGACGTTGCCGCGGCCGAAAAGGTCTCGGTGGTCACGGTTCCCGAGTTCACCGCGTCGGCCCAGAACGTGGCCGGTCTCGATTCCCGGTTGAACCTCTACCTCGTGCGCAACGCCGCAGCGAGCGCCAAGCCCAATGGAGTGTCGCGCTACACGGAGAGTTCCGATGGCGGCTTCGTGTTGTATCTTGAGAAGAAGGAGCCGGTCACCGAAGACGCCGTGAAGCAGGCCTTGCCGGCCGCGCTGACCGAGGCCCGCCAGCAGCGTCGCATGTCGATGTTCCAGTCCTGGTTCGCTTCCGAATTCCAGAAGTCGGGCGCCATGGCCTCCAAGTCCACCGTGACCGGGGCTGGCGTTCCGCCGGTCCAATGAAGGCCTCCGGGCCGGTCATCAAACTTTCGGCACCGGCGACCGGGCAGTTCTGGCCCGTCCCGGTGGTGTACGAAGACCCGCGGTTGCTGGCCATCGACAAGCCGTCGCGACTCCTCACGTCGCCCGACCGGTACGATCCCGAGCGGCCGAACCTGATGAAGCTCATCCACGCGGGCATCGAGCGTGGAGCCGACTGGGCGACCCGGCGGGGATTGACCTACTTGGCCAATGTCCACCGGTTGGACTTCGAGACGACCGGCGTCCTTCTGCTGGCGAAAGACAAGCCGGCGTTGGTCCATCTGGCCAACCAGTTCGGGGGTGCCAAGCCCCAGAAGACCTACGTGGCCCTCGTGCCCGGCAATCCCGAGCAGGACGAGTTCGAGGTCGATCTCAAGCTGATGCAGGATCCCCGCTTGCCGGGCATGATGCGGTGGTCCAAGGACGGCAAGAAGGCCCTGACCCGATTCCGTGTTCTCGAGCGCTTCAGTGGCGTGACGCTGCTGTCCTGTCACCCCGAGACGGGGCGGACCCATCAGATCCGGGTGCACCTCAAGTTCGCGGGTTTCCCCATCTACGGCGACGAGTTCTACGGAGACGGGCGTCGTTTGTTCCTGTCGGCCCTCAAGCCCTCGTATCGGCTCAAAGAAGGCCAGGAGGAGCGGCCGCTGACACCGACCCTGGCGCTCCATGCCTGGAAGCTGGACGTGGCTCATCCCGACGATGAGCGGCGCGTGGAGATCACGGCTCCGTGGCCCGACGATCTCGAGGTGGCCCTCAAGTACCTGCGCAAGTTCGGCCGCTGACCGACGCTCGGGGGGGCGCGGGTTTCCGGCGTGGTTCATCCCTGAGCGGTGGACCGGACGCCCGGGTCCCCGTTCGGGATGTGTGCTGTTTGCTTTCCAAGCGGCGCGCTTGGCTCTTCAATGGTGCCCCAACCGTGAGTTACCAGGTCATCGCCCGAAAATACCGTCCCCAGCGTTTTGCCGATGTGGTGGGTCAGGAACACGTGACCACCACCCTGGCCAACGCCATCCGACTGGGGCGGATCGCCCATGGCTACCTCTTCTGTGGTCCCCGGGGAACCGGCAAGACCACCCTGGCTCGGATCTTCGCCAAGGCGTTGAACTGCACCGGAGGTCCCAGCGCCGAGTTCGATGATGCCGACCCGCGGGTGAAGGAGATCACCGAGGGGCGTTCCCTCGATGTGCTCGAGATCGACGGTGCCTCGAACAATGGCGTCGACCAGGTTCGTGAACTGCGGGATACGGCCAAATTCGCGCCGGCCTCGGGCAAGTTCAAGATCTACATCATCGACGAGGTGCACATGCTCTCGGCGGCCGCCTTCAACGCGCTGCTCAAGACGCTCGAGGAGCCGCCACCGCACGTGAAGTTCCTCTTCGCGACCACGGATCCCGAGAAGGTGCTGCCGACGATCCTCAGCCGCTGTCAGCGCTTCGATCTGCGGCGGATTCCCGCAGCCCTGATCGTCAAGCATCTGGCCTGGATCGCGGAGCAGGAGAAGGTGTCGATCGATCCGGACGCCCTGTTGGCCATCGCCCGCGGAGCCGACGGCGGCATGCGGGATGCCGAGTCCACCCTGGACCAGCTCATCAGTTTCTGCGGCGACCGGATCGTCGAGTCCGATGTGCTGTCGATGTTCGGTCTGGCCGCACGGGCCCAGCTCATGCAGTTGGTCGACGCCATTCTCGAGGGAGATATCGCATCGACCCTCCGGTTGTTCGATGAACTGGCCGGTTCGGGCAAGGATCTCGGTCGTCTGTTGGCCGATCTCCTCAACCATTTCCGCAACCTCCTGCTGTTCCTGGTCTCGGGAGCCGAGGCCGGATTGCTCAATGTGAGCGAGGCCGAGATGACGGCGCTGATCCGCCAGGCCGCGCAGACCGATGCCGACGCCCTCACGCGCGTGATGGAAGTGCTCAGTGCCGCCGAAGGACGCCAGCGTGAGGTGGCTTCGAAGCGCATCTTCATGGAGGTGACGCTGCTGAAGGCGATTCAGGCCCGCGAATCCACCAGCTTGGATGCTGTGCTCAAGCAGCTCAAGACGATGCGGGAACAGGCGCCCACGGGGCCTGGAGGCGCGTCCATTCCGGCCGCCACCGCTCCGGTGCCCACGCCGATGCGGGCCTCGGTCCCGGCGCCAGCCTCGGCTCCGGCTCCGGTCCCGTCCGGGACGGCGGTCGCATCGCCGAGCAGGCCGGCAGCAGTCGTTCCGGCACCCGAGGCTCCAGTGGTGGCGGCAGCGCGTCCCACCCCTCCGGTGGTGCCGCAGCCCCTGCCGGCGTCGCCGTCACCGGTGTCCTCACCAGCGTCTTCGGCGGCGCATACCACGGCGATCCCGACTGCCGCCGCGCCGTTGCTGTCCGAAAGTTCGCAGACGCTGGAGGCCATTTGGCAGGTGTTGGTGGCGCAGGTTCCCCCGTCCGAGGGGTTGTTGAGGTCGGCCTTGCAGCAGAGTCGCGGTGAGAGTTGGGCACGAGGCACCCTCACCATCGCCCATCCACCGGACGCCTATCTGGAAACCGCGCGCAACGTGGCCACCCTCCAAGCGGTGTTGCTCACCATCACCGGCAAAACGGTGACCTTGCGATTCGTGGCCTCCGAAAGTCTCTCGGTGCCCGAGGTGGCCGACCCGGGGGGGGCGACCGCGGCCGTCACGCGCGACCCATCTCGCGCGGCCGGTGCTTCGGCGAAACCGACGGATCCCAAGGCGGTGGAGCCCAAGCCGAAGCCGGCGGCTCCCATCCTGCTGAACAAAGACGAGTTCCTGAATGATCCGCTGATCCGTCAGGCCTTGGAGGTTTTCAAGGGCCGGATCCTGGAGGTTCGAGGGCCGGCCGAAGGGGCCTGAGCCGGT
>JAIXXC010000328.1 GCA_027490985.1 Verrucomicrobiales bacterium | reverse complement strand
CGACGAATTGCCCGAGTTCAAGCGGACGGTCCTGGAGACGCTGCGCCAACCCCTCGAAGAAGGCAGGGTCACCATCAGCAGGGCCGCAGGCACCGTGACCTTCCCCGCGCAATTCATGCTGGTCGCCGCCATGAACCCCACGCCCGATGGCAAGATGCCGGCCGAATCCCGTTCGAGCCCCCGCGAGATCCAGTCGTACCTCGGCCGCATCTCCGGTCCCCTGCTCGACCGGATCGACCTGCATGTCGAAGTGCCCGCCGTCCGGTTCACCGATCTCGAACGTGCGCGCCCCGGCGAGTCCAGCGACCGGATCCGCCAACGGGTCGAGTCGGCCCGGGAGCGCCAGCGACGGCGGCTGGAGGGCAGACCCATCTCGTGCAATGCCCGATTGGGGCCACGCGAGCTCCAGCAGTTCATCCAACTCGACTCCCACACTCTCAGCCTGCTCAAGCAGGCCCTGACCGACCTGAACCTCTCGGCCCGCGCATACCACCGCATCCTGAAGGTGGCCCGCACCATCGCCGACCTGGCCGGATCCGACCGTGTCACGCTCGAGCACGTCTCCGAGGCCGTCCAGTACCGCTCCCTGGATCGCCGGATCGGGTGTTGAACAGCGTGCCCCGGAGCACGCCTTCCGGTTTGAATCCACGACCCCGGACTGCTTTGATGAGCCCGAATCCATGAAGAAACTCCTCCTCCCTCTCGCCTTGGCGGCGGCCGTGCTGTCGACCCAGGGCGGTGATCTGGTCAACCAGCTCGCCATCCAGACCTGGACTCTCCGGAATCTCAACTTCCAGCAGACCATCGAGTTCGCCGTGAAGCACGGCATCAAAGACCTTCAGGTCATCGGCAACCACATCGACCCGAACGCCTCCCAGGAGGAGTGGTCCAAGAAGAAGGCCGCTCTCGATGCGGCCGGCCTGCGCGCCTACACCTTCGGAGTGGCCGGCACCTCGACCGACAAGGAGAAGAATCGACGCCTCTTCGAGTTCGCCAAGTTCATGGGCATCCGGCTCATCATCGTCGAGCCCGGCGACTTCAGCATCTGGGACAACCTCGAGGCCCTGGCCAAGGAGTACGACATCAAGGTCGCCGTCCACAACCACGGCCTCAAGAGCCTCTACGGCAACCCGGCCGTGGTGAAGCAGATCATCCAGCATCGCGACCCGCGCATCGGCGTCTGCATGGATGTCGGCTGGATCACCAGCGCCGGATTCGACGCGGCGAAGGTCTATCGCGACTACAACGGCCGGGTGTTCGACCTGCACCTCAAAGACAAACGGGTGGAGAAGACCCAGGGCGACGACGTGTCCTTCGACACCCACATCGGCGAGGGACAGGCCAATTACAAGGGGCTCTTCGCCGAGCTCCATCAGAGCGGCTACTCGGGGCGTCTGGCCATCGAGACCGACAGCGGTGATTTCGCCAAGAACCCGAACGACTTCGTGGCCAAGGCCAAGGCCTTTGTCGACGCCCAGGGCAAGGCTCCGCTGAAATAGCGCTCTGGGCCATCAGGCCCCGGCGGCATCCCGAAGACCGCCCTCGGAATCGCCGCCCCTCCCATGCCCGACCACCCCACCGATCCCGGTCAGGATCCCGACACCCTGCTGATGCTCCGCGTCAGACAGGGTGATCGGGACGCCTTCACCGACCTGGTGGAGCGATGGAAGCAACCGGTCATCGGCTTCATCTACCGCACGCTGCCCGACCCGGACGAGGCCGAAGACCTGGCGCAGGCCACCTTCATCCAGCTCTGGAAGACCGCGGGCCGCTACCAACCCACGGCCCGGTTCTCCACCTTCCTCTTCACGATCGCCCGCAACCTTTGCCTCAACGAGATCCGCCGACGGGTGCGGCATCCGGCCGATTCGCTCGACGAACCGCGCCCGGACGATGAGGAGCACCCTCTCCGGCAGATCGAGGACCGGCGACAGCCCTCCGCCGATGCCGAAGTGGCCCGTGGCGAGTTGTTCGGCCTGGTCGAGGAAGCTCTGGCCGCCCTGCCCGAAAAGCAGCGGACCGCGCTCATCCTCTGCCGCGAGGGAGAACTGAGCTACGAAGAGATCGCCACCGTGTTGCAGACCTCGCTTCAGGCCACCAAGTCGCTGATCCATCGGGCCCGGGAAACCCTCAAAGGCCGACTCAAGCCCTATCTGGGTTCGGGCGAATGGCACCGTGACCCGCCGACTCCGCCGCCGGACCGCCGATCCCCGGATCGCTGACGAAGCCCCGCCCGTGGCGGTCGCGGTCTCTTCCCGCGTGACTTCGCCCCCGCCCTTGCGAAGCTGCCGACCAGCTTCCGACATGAAGAAACCGCGTTCCTCCCCCTCCAACGTCGTCTCCCGTTCCGGCCGATTCACCGACGGCCCCAGCCAGGAGGTCGCCCAGTTCTCCCAATCGGTCTCCTTCGACTGGCGGCTGTGGTCGCACGACCTCGTCGGCTCGATGGCCCATGCGACCATGCTCGAGAAGATCGGCGTGCTGACCTCCAAGGAGTGCAAGGACATCGTCGCGGGCCTCAAGGCCATCGGCATGGAGATCGAGGCGGGCCGGTTCCGGTGGAAGGAGGAACTGGAGGATGTGCACATGAACATCGAAGCCGAGTTGACCGCCAGAGTCCCCGCGGCGGCCAAGCTGCACACCGCACGCTCCCGCAACGATCAGGTGGCCCTCGATGTCCGGCTGTGGCTGCGTGACGAGATCGAGGCGTTGCTGGGAGAGCTCCGCACGCTGCAGCGCTCGCTGGTCAAGCTCGGCGAACGCCACTCGGCGGTCGTCATCCCGGGCTACACCCATCTCCAGCGTGCGCAACCGGTGTTCTTCGCCCATCACTGCCTGGCCTATGTCGAAATGTTCGACCGGGACACCGGCCGCCTGGCCGATGCCTTCGGCCGCCTGAATGTCTGCCCGCTGGGCGCCGGCGCCATCGCGGGCAGCACCCTGCCGCTGGACCGTGAGTTCGTGGCCTCGCTGCTGGGCTTCACCGATGGCAAGGGCAAACCCCGCATCACGCAGAACTCCATGGATGCGGTCTCCGATCGGGACTTCCTCATCGAGTTCAGCGCGGCCGCGGCCCTCATCGCCGTCCATCTCAGCCGACTGTCCGAAGACCTCATCCTGTGGGCCTCATCGGAGTTCAGCTTCATCCGCATCGCCGACGCCTACACCACCGGCTCCTCGCTGATGCCCCAGAAGAAGAACCCCGACATCGCCGAGCTCACCCGCGGCAAGTCGGGCCGGGTCATCGGCAACCTCGTCTCGCTGCTGGTGCTCCTCAAGGGGCTGCCGATGACGTACAACCGCGATCTGCAGGAAGACAAGGAACGCCTCTTCGACACCGCCGACACCATCCGTTCGTGCGTGCGGCTGACCGCGGCCATGCTCGATCACACCACGGTCAATGCCCCGGCCTGCGAGGCGGCCGCCAAGGACCCGCTGCTGCTGGCCACCGACCTGGCCGATTATCTGGTCAAGAAGGGCATCCCCTTCCGCAAGGCCCACCATGCGGTGGGCGCCGTGGTGGCCTTCGCCGAGAAGGCCGGTCGCCGGATCGACCAACTCACGCTCGCCGAATACCAGGCGATCGAACCCCGATTCTCGGCCGATGTGCTCGACCTCTACGATCTGGCCCAGGCCATGAAACGACGCGAACTGACGGGCGCTCCCGGAGTTCGTCAGGTGGCCCGACAATTGGCCCGGTGGAAAAAGGAACTCGGGACCCTCGATTGAAGCGCCCCCCCCGAGCTCCGACTCCGCTGCCGCTCGCTGCGCTGCGTTGACGGTCGGCGTCAACACGGACAGCCTCTCCCTCCATGTCTCATCGTTTCTGGAACCTCTGCACGTGCCTGGTGCTTTGCGGCTTCGTGTGGGTGGGCTGTGACGAGCGGCCCTGGGTGAGCGGCAAGGCCGACCCCAAGGAGGAGAACAACTACCGCCAGGCCGAGGCCTACCAGCGGATGAACCAGTACGCCAAGGCCGTGGAATACTACCAGCGGGCCCTGGATGTGAACCCCCGGAACGCCGATGCGCATCTGGGTCTGGGGATCATCCATTCCGATTCGGCCAAACTCCCCGAATACGGTTTCGCCTACTACCATCTGCGGCGCTACGTGAGCCTCTCCGGCAAGACCAACGACCTGATCGTCAACCAGCTCATCCGCGCCACGGGACTGCGTTTGGCCGAGCTCCATGCCGACACCATCGGCAAGATCCAGACCCAGGGCCAACTCGAGCAGATGCGCCGCGAGAATGACGAACTGCGCAAGTCGGTGCTGTCGCTGAGCAACCAACTCTCCTCGGTCAACCCCCGCAATGCGGGATCGATCACCGCACCGCTGCCGCAGGGCGGCGGCTCGACCAACGGGACCACCGTACAAACCCCGCGCATCCCAACCCCGTCCGCCAAAGGGACCGAGCCAACTCCCCGCTTGGCCCAGCGAGCCCCTGAGCCTCGCAAGGCGTCCACGCCCAAGAGCTACACCCTGAAGTCGGGGGACACCCTCGACAAGATCGCCAAGGCCCAGGGCATCACGCTGCAACAACTCCAGGCCGCCAACCCCGGACTCAATACGCGCAAGCTCAAGCCAGGCGTCGAGATCCGGGTGCCCTGAAACCACGTTGCTCCCGGACCTCAATGGCCTCCCGCATCGCTCTGATCGCTGCCGGCCTCTTCTGGGTCCTGATGAACGGGCTCCTGTGGCAGGCCGAATGGGGAGAGCGGTTCGCATCGGGTTCGGAGATGCCGCCCGCCCTGATCTGGAGCAAGATGCTCGACTCACCCGACTCGAGCGTCCTGAGCATCCGCCATCAGGGCAAGACCCTCGGTTCGCTCGAGTGGCACCCGTCCGTCGTCGAGACGCCCCGCACCCACACCGCCGGCGGCACCACCCCGATCGAAGGCATGGTGTCGACCCCCGCCGGGCATCACCTGAGGGTCTCCACGCGGTTTTTCGGCAGCGACACCCCGCTCGACCGCCTCATGGTGCTCGGTCAGGTCGAGTTCTCCCCCTCCAATGTCTGGGAGAAGGCCACGATCCGGGTCGATCAACGCCCCAAGAGTTGGGAGATCCAAGCCGAGGCCGGATCAGACCGCATCCGCATGACCTATGAAGAGGGGCGTAAGCGCTTCGAGCAGACCTTCGAGACCCGCAACCGGGCCGCTCTGCAACTGATGCTGGCCCCGTATCTGGCCTCGTTGCCGGCCGGGCTGATCCCCGACAACGCCCTGAGCCAACCGGAGACCCTGACCCGGGCCGTGTCCCTCGAGGCCCGCTCCGACTGGATGCAGATCGGCCGAAGCCGCGTGCGGGTCTATCGGGTGACGGCCCGGTTGCCCGGACAACTCGAAGCCACGGCATTCATCAGCCGTGCGGGCGAGTTGTTGAAGGTGCAACTGCCCGACCGTCTTCAACTCGTCAACGACGCCATCCTCGGGCACTGAACACCGGGAATCCTCTCATGATCGAACTGGAAGGCCTGACCAAAGATTTCGGATCCCTGCGCGCCGTCGACAGCATCAGCCTCACGATCCCACGGGGGGAATTCTTCGCCGTCCTCGGGCCCAATGCGGCCGGAAAGACCACCACCATCAAGATGATGGTCGGGCTCATCCGACCCACCTCCGGACGCGCGCGGATCGCCGGATTCGACATCCAGCAGGATCCGCTGGAGGCCCGTGCCCGGTTGAGCTACGTCCCCGATTTCCCCTTCCTCTACGAGAAACTCACGCCGGCCGAATTCCTCCGATTCACCGGCCGCCTGTTCCGGATGCCGGAAGCGCGGATTCGCGAGGGTTGCGACGAACTGGTGCCCCGCTTCAACCTGGAGGAGTGGCTCGACCAGCCGATCGAATCGCTCAGTCATGGCACCCGCCAACGGATCGCCATCGCCAGTGCGCTGCTCCACCGGCCCGAGGTCTTCATCATCGACGAACCCATGGTCGGCCTGGATCCGCACCATGCGAGGGTGGTGAAGGACATCCTCCGGGAACGGGCCCGGGAGGGGATGTCGGTGTTCCTCAGCACCCACCAGGTCAGCGTGGCGGAAGAAATGGCCGACCGGATCGGCGTCTTCCACCGGGGCCGAGTCATCGCCTGCGGCAGCGCGGACGAACTGCGAAGCCGATCGCAGACCTCCGGAACCCTCGAAGCGGCCTTTCTCGCACTGACCCGCACCGAGGCGACTTGATCGACAAGACCCGCGTCGCATCGGGAATCGGGATCAGCCCGCGGGGCTTGTCTCGTCGGGATTCATGGCCTTCGGTGCGGCCGTGAGCAGTTGCTGGGCGAGCTTGCTCAGTCGCAGGTTCTCCTTCTCCAGTCGCTCCAGCTCCGTGGTGATGAAGAACACGTCTCCCCGATCCATCTCCTTTTCAACCGATGCGATGGCCTTGTTGAAGGCCTTGTCCGCCACCGGGCCGGCCGTTTCCTTCAGCGAAGTGATGCGATTCCAGGCCGCACGCCGTTGACCGTGCGACAGGGCGGTCCGCGCGAACGTGAGGGTCTCCTTGGTCTCGGTGTTGACCGCCTGGAGCATCTTGCCGTAGGCGTGACTGTTGAGACCCGATTCCTCTTGGGCTTCTTCGATCGGAGTCTTGCTCGCCGCCACCTCCTCCAAGGTCTTGGTCAATTCGCCGGTATCCACGACAGGCGAGCAGAAGACGATCTCCACATCCTGGAAGCGGGGATCGGATTTGACCTTCTTTCCGAAGTCCGCACCCGATCCGTCTCCGTCACACACCCCGACCAGACACAATCGGACCACCACGCCTCCGTCCAGGACGGTCCAAGCCTCCCCGGTGGAGGCCGCTTCCACGACGTCCAGATCCAACCCCGTGATGCACGACAGGAGGCGGGCCCGATGCCCGATGTCTTCTTCGACCACCATGACGGTATGTCGGGAGCGGACCGGCTTGTCGTCGTTGAGATTGGTGTCGATGCGGATGAACTCCGTGTGTTCGCGAAGAGGCCCTTCCAGTGCCTGGATCTCCTCGGGCTTCAGTTCGAGAACGATGCCCAATTGCCCTCCCCGACCGAGCGTGGATCGCCCTCGCGCATGGATCGCCTTCAACCAGAGGTCCCAGGGATCATTGGAAACCTGCTGGCGCAGGGTGACCACCTCGTCGACCAGCGGGGCCAGCTTGTCGACCTCGTCCCGGAGGAGTTTGTTGCCCCCCTCCAGTTCACGGATGCGCGAGGCGTACTTGGCGATGTTCTCGGCCATCTTGGCGTCGGCGCCGGTCACCGGTGCAGCCTGCTGGATCGCCAGAGCGATCTCTTTGTGGAGGGCCCGCACCTGAAACCACAGCACCCCCAAACCGATGGCCCCCAAGATGCACCCGCCGGCGGCCGACAGCATCTTGATCTGCCCCATCTCCTGATAATCCTTCGTGGAGAACTGGATCAGGGAACGCTCCATGACGCCCAATCGGGACTCCAACTCATTCCGGGAAGCCCGCAGACGGGCTTGGATCTCCGATCGATCCTGTTCGCTCGACGGGCGACGAAAGTGTTCAAAATCGGGCAGGAACCGCTCGTTGAAATAGGTCTCGACCAGCTTGAACGCCTTTTGATTACCGGCCTTGAATCCGGATTTGCGGAGTTTGTCCAACCCCGCCGTGATGGAATCCTTGATCCCCTTCAACCGGGCACCCAGATCGGCCGGGTAGGAGTCCGGGTCGTCCGCAACCACCTTGCCCAAGAGCGTCAACTCCATCCGCACCTGCTGCGTCCCGTCCAGGGCCAGATTGCTCTTGGTGAAGAGGTCCATGGGCTTGGAACCCATGGCGATCTCCAGGATCAGCCCGAAGGCAGCGATGCTGACGATCGAGATGACCGAGGTGAACCAGGCCTGCCTGAGACGCGTATGGACCGAGATGTCGGACATGGGGCACGAGAGCCGATCCAGCCCAAGGCCGGATTGAGAT
>JAIXXC010000317.1 GCA_027490985.1 Verrucomicrobiales bacterium | reverse complement strand
GTTCCGAAAGCCGTTCTCGGGATCGGGCGATTTTCACTTTTCAGGAGAAATCGTTTGCAACTGAAACGATGTTTCCCCATTTTCCGGCCCTCGTTTGGTTCGGGGCGTAGCGTAGCCTGGTAGCGCGCTTGTTTCGGGTACAAGAGGTCGTGAGTTCGAATCTCACCGCCCCGACCATCGGTATACTGTCGGAAGTTCGGTTCACCGTCGGAAGTCCTGCTTCCTGCAACCGGATCGAGCAACCAGACAGAACAACGCGCACGTGGCGAAATTGGCAGACGCGCTACCTTGAGGTGGTAGAGCCGTAAGGTGTGCAGGTTCAAGTCCTGCCGTGCGCACCACTTTGAAAGTCCCTTCGGAGCGATCCGGAGGGACTTTTTGATTTCGTGCGACCTGTCTTCGCCTTTCCCCCTCGGTGGACGCTGTCTCGACGGGGCTCGGGTCGCCGGCGGAGGAATGGGCGTTGCCTGAGCCCCCGGGCGCGGCACTGTTGCGGGCGTGGATCCCGAGGTTTCGTCTTCTTCCAGCCGTCAGCGGTGGTTTCCGCTGCTGTACGGGCTGAGTTGGACTCTGGTCGGGCTGGCCTTCGCGGGGCAGCACTACCTCAAGGCGGCCACCTTTGGCGAAGGGGTGTCGTGGACGGTGGCCCTCCAGGGGGCTTTGGCCGATTGGTACGTGTTCGCTCTGCTGGCCATTCCGGCGTTCAAGCTGGGGCGGCGCTTCAATCTGGGCGGCGACCACTGGCGGTTGCGCCTGGCCTTGCACGGCGTCGGTGGGGCGGTGTTTTCGCTGGTCTGGATCCTCGTGCGGGCCGGGGTCGGAGAATGGCTCTTTCCGGCGCATCGCCTGGAGAAGCCGCTCCACGACCTCATCCGCTACGTGCTGGTGGCCACCTTCTTCTTCAACATGCTCGTCTACTGGGTGGTGGTGACCGTGGCGCATGTGGTCGCCTACTCCGAAAGTCTCCGCGAGCGGGAACGCCGGTTGGTCGAACTGGAGGGGCGGTTGAGTTCGGCCCGTCTCATGGCCCTTCAGATGCAGTTGAATCCGCACTTCCTCTTCAACGCCCTCAACGGCATCGGAACCCTGATGTTCCGCGATGTGGAGGCCGCCGACGCCATGCTGGTGCGCCTGGCCGAATTGCTGCGACACGCCCTCGACCGGTCCGGTCGACAATGGGTGTCGTTGCGCGAGGAAATGGCCTTCATCGACCGGTACCTGACCTTGGAGCAGATGCGCTTCGGCGACCGGTTGTCGGTGTCGCGGGAGTTGGCCCCGGAGGTTTTGGAGGCGCAGGTGCCCAACCTGATCCTCCAGCCGTTGGTCGAAAACGCGATCAAGCACGGGGTCGAACCGTTGCTGATCCCGGGCCGGATCGTCATCCGGGCTTCGGAGCCCTCGCCCGGCCGGTTGCGCCTGGAGGTTCAGGACAACGGGAAGGGCTTGCCCCCCGACCGCGGCCCGGGACTGGGGGTCGGCACTTCGAACACGCTGGCCCGACTCAACCAACTCCATGGGGCCGAGGCCGTGTTCCGCCTGGAGCCGCTGCCGGAGGGCGGCGTGCTCGCCGTGGTGGAACTGCCGTCGAGTCGCGTGGCCCAGGCCCCCGCCTCGGAGTCCGCCCGCAGACTCGACAGTTTCGATACCCATGGCACGGTCGGCCGATGCCCCTGATTCGAGCCATCATCGTCGATGATGAACCCCTGGCCCGGGAGCGGCTCCGTCATTGGCTGAGCGGCGAGCCCGAGGTGGTTCTGGTGGGCGAATGCTCACAAGGGACCGAAGCGGTGACGGTGCTGCGGCGCGATCGCCCCGACCTGGTGTTCCTCGACGTCCAAATGCCCGGGTTGACCGGGGTCGAGGTGTTGCGGGCCCTCGGGGACGCCGTGCCGCCGGCGGTGGTGTTCGTGACCGCCCACGAACAGTTCGCCGTGGACGCCTTCGAGGTGCAGGCCGTGGATTACCTGCTGAAACCCGTTTCGCGCGAGCGATTCAAGACCGCCTTGTCCCGGGCCTCGCAACGGTTGGGTGCGGTGCGCACCGAGGCGCCCGGGTCGGAGGTGAAGGTTCCCGATCGCTTGGCGGTCAAACACAACGGCCGCATCGTGTTTGTGCCGGTAGCCGACATCGACTGGGTGGGGAGTGCCGACAACTACGTGGAATTGCACGTGGGTGCGCAGACCTACCTCATGCGCGAGACCATGAACGGGATCGCCCAACGGCTCCCGGTCGATCGGTTCGTCCGGGTCAGCCGCACGGCCATCGTCCAGATCGCCCGGGTGCGCCAACTCGAGCCTCTTTTCCACGGCGAGTACTCGGTCGAACTCCAAACCGGAGCCAAGGTGACCCTGAGTCGCAGTCATCGCGATCAGTTGCCCCGACTCGGGCTCCCGGGATAGAGGGTCTTCCGGATTGGCAGGAGACCCCGGCTCGGAGATGCTCGCGGGCGGTATGGATACGGCCCACAAGATCATCAGCCCCGACGCGTTCGCCGCATGGCGGGAAGCCGCCAAGGCCTCGGGCAAGGTCTGGGTGGTGACCAACGGGTGCTTCGATCTGCTCCATGCCGGCCATGTGGCCTACCTCGAGGCGGCCCGCTCGTTGGGCGATGCGCTTCTGGTGGGACTCAACGGGGATTCCAGCGTCCGCGAGCTGAAGGGTCCCACCCGTCCCCTGAACACCGAGGGCGATCGGGCGCGGGTGCTGGCCGCTCTCGAATGCGTTTCGGCCGTGGCGACCTTTCCCGAAAAACGGGCGGTCCGATTTCTGGCCGCCGCCCGCCCCGACATCTACGTGAAGGGTGGGGATTACACCTTGGAGACCATCGACCCGGAAGAACGTCGGGCGGTGGAGTCGGGGGGAGGCCGCATCGTGTTCATCCCATTCCTGCCGGGCCGTTCCACCACCGGGTTGGTGGCCAAGATCCAAACACTTTGACCATGTCTGAAATTCCAGCGGCCGCGCCGCTTTCCAATGCCGAAGTCCGCAAGCTCAAGGGACAGGCCCAACGACTCGAAGCCTCCGTCCGACTCGGGCGTGGCGGGGTTTCGCCCGCCTTCCTCGCCGGGCTGGAGCGGGAACTGGCCCAGCACGAGTTGGTGAAGATCCGACTCTACGACCTCAAGGAGCAGCGTCACGAGATCGGCGAGCAGTTGGCCCGCGAGTCGGGCAGTCACCTGGTGACCGTCATCGGCCATGTGGTGGTGTTGTATCGTCCGAAGCCGCCCCAGGCCGAAGCGGCGGTTCAGGCTCGTTGATCCGATCTCCGATATGAGCCGGCGGCGTTCGACGACCTTCGCGCTCTGGGTGGGGTGCTGCCTCGCCTGGATCGTTCTGGGCGGCCTGAGCGCCGAACCGCCGGTCACTCCATCGCCCCCGGCCTCGCCCCTGTCGCCGGCCACCGAACGGGTGCTGGTGGTCTTGGGCGACAGTCTTTCGGCCGGCTTCGGTGTCGATCCGGCCGAGGCTTGGCCGGCCCGCATCCAGGAGTGGATCCGTGGAGCCCGCCTGCCGTGGAAGCTGGTCAATGCCGGGGTCAGTGGCGACACGACGGCCGGGGGGCTTCGTCGACTGGACTGGGTGCTCCGCCGCCCGGTCGATGCGCTCTTGATCGAATTGGGGGGCAATGACGGCCTGCGCGGCCTGCCTCTGGAGGCCACCCGCACCAACTTGCAGGCGGTCATAGAACGCACCCGGGCCAAGTACCCCGAGGCTCGGATCGTGATCGCCGGCATGAAGATGCCCGACAACCTGGGCGAGGCCTACACCCGGCAATTCGAGGGACTGTTCCGCGACTTGGCCGAGAAACACCGCCTCGTGCTCATCCCCTTCCTCCTCGACGGCGTCGGGGGCCGGCCCGAGCTCAATCTGCCCGACCAGATCCACCCGAACGCCGAAGGCCACCGTCGTGTGGCCACGAATGTCTGGAACGTGCTCCAGCCGGTTTTGCAACCGCGCTGACCCGACGGGCGGGATCCCCCTCGTCGCCCCCTTCGACGCTCACTCGGTGAACTCCAGCCAGCCGAAGCGCTCGGGAGTGTGGAAGCTGCCGCTCAGAAGCGGGTTCGAAGCCAGGAAGGCGCGGTGGGCGCGATCGATGCGGTAGAGATTGGCCCGCCAACGGGTGCCCACCGTCGGGCTCTTGTCGGCGAGGGCGGGCAGGGGGATGCGGACTTCGCAGGTCCAGACCTTGCGGGCGCGGTCGACCCGCACCTGCCATTCCATGCCGCTGCTCCAGGCGAAGTCGGACTCCGGCCGGCGGAGGCGCAGATCGAGAGCCTCGTTGTTTGGCGCCCACTCGTATTCGGTGTAGTGGTTCAATTGCGCCGGGTCGGGAGCGCAGAAGAACTCCACCACGTCCTTGTCCCAAAGTGACCCCTCCTTGGAAACCCGCTCCCCGGCCCGCGCTGGGCCGAACTCGGTCAACGCGGTGAACGGACATTCATAGGCCAGATACAGGAAGCGCTCGGACCACAGCGCCCGGCAGGTCGTGCTGATCTCCGGTCGGGCCCGGCCGTCGAGCGCCTCCTGTTCGAGGCGGAACGGTACGGCCCGGGACCATTCGCGTTCCCGAAGCTGCCCGTCGGGTTTGAAATCCCGGGTGATCCTGTGGGCCCGCACCGTGGTGAAGGGCAGCGAGCGCACCAGCAACCGTCGTGCGTTGTCGAAGTAGAGCTTCCGCAGCACCTCGGGCGGCAGGCCGATCGAGCTGATCGTCCAATCGCCCTGGATGGGCGTCATGTGCGCCCAGTCGCGGTCGCGCGTCTCGAGCCACCGCCACTCCTTGGCGAAAAAGGTCGCCGCATCGTCGTCGGTGGGGTTTTCCCCGTCGCCCGAAGAGCCGAGGATGAGCTTTCCGTACACCTGGAAATCGGTGGCGAAGAGGATCCGGTCCTGGTGCCGGACGAAGAGGCGGCGCAGCGTCTCGGGGTCGTGCCGTCCGAGTTCCGGGATCCGCGCCGCCAGATCGGCGTGCATGTTGGGGTGTTCGGTGAGTTTCCGGTCGACCCATGCCAGGTCCTCGGCGTTGTTGGCGAAATGGACACACACGAAGGTCGTCTTCGGGTGTCGGGTGATCACCCGGTCGAGCGCCCCCAGCAACTCCTCGCGCGAGGGGTATTGCTTCGGATCGCCGAACCACCAGCTCCGGTGGTCCTTGAGTTCCTTCCAGCGCTCGTTCTGGGCGCTGTAGGGCAACCAGAACGCCTTGGGGTCGGCGACATGGATGCTCACCGGCATCCCGAGTTCGCCGCAACGCCGCCACACCCCGTCTAGCCGAGGGTCGTCGATGCCGATCAATCGCCCCTGGGAGTCGCGCAGGAAGAGCCCCAGCCGCTTGTATTCCTTGAGGCCGGCAGCGCCCAGTGCGTGGGCCCGATCCACCTGCGCGACGGCCCGTTCGGCGAAGTCGGGTTGATCCCAGCCGGTGTAATCGAGGTTGAAGTACAGCACCGCGCGGCCCGGAGCGAGGCGTTCGGTCAATGCGCGGGTGCGCTCGAAGGCCGACGATTCCCCGGGCTTGGCCGTGACCGTGCCACCGCTGAGGTTCACGCCGACGCCCACGCCCACTCGATCCATGATCTTCAGCCAGCGGGTCAGGTGTTCTTCGGTGCCGTCGACGTGCTGGTGCAGGTCGATGATCCGGCGCTCTTGTCGCCACTGCTCGGGCAGCGTGCGGGCGGTACGGTCGGCGGCCTGACTGGAGCAGAGTCCGAGTGCCAGCACCAAGGCGGCCCGTCGGGCCAGGGTGGGGAAGCGCATGGACCGACGGGACCGCAGCGGCCGCGGGTTGGCGAGTCAAAGTTGAGGCGCCCTGGGCCTTCGCGCCCGCCGGGTGCTATTTCAATGTGCCCAGGAACTCCACGAGGTCGCGCAGTTCGAAGCGGTTGAGCGTGTCGCCGAAGCCCTCCGGCATGCCGCTGGGCCCACGGGTGCGGCTGCGGATGTCTTTTTTGGAGACGGTGACCTCGCCTTCATCGGGTGTGAGCAGGGTGAGCGCCTCGTCGGATTCGCGGCGCACCACTCCGGCGAACACCGTCCCAGAGCCGGTGGTGATGAGGGTGCTCTCGTAGCCGGTGGCGATCTGGGCATTGGGCGACACGATGCTCTCGAGCAGGTGCTCGCGGGTGACCCGTGCGGCGAGTCCGTCGAGCTTCGGCCCGGCATTGCCGCCCGAGTCGACGCCGATCTGGTGGCAGCGTGTGCAGGCCACGGCCGCGTGCTCATAGAAGAGCGTGCGACCGCGGGCGGCGTTGCCCCCGA
Organism: Verrucomicrobiales bacterium; assembly: GCA_027490985.1. GTDB lineage: Bacteria > Verrucomicrobiota > Verrucomicrobiia > Limisphaerales > UBA9464 > SXXZ01. Next base: position 853 of record JAIXXC010000317.1, on the reverse strand, counting down.
AAAGAGCCTCGCGGTAGGGCGACAAGGCGTCTTTGGGCAGCTTCCACTCCTGATAGGCGGCCAGGCGGGTTTGCACGGCGCCGGCGGAGTGCTTCCGGGCGGCCTCCACGAGGTCGAGCATCACCTCATTGGCCACCTCGCGTTTCATCAGGCGGTCGAGCCATTCGGCGAGCAACGCATCGGCCGCGTCGGACTTCAGCTCACCCAGCGAGGCGAAGGCCGATTGCTGTTCGGCCAACGATCGGCTCTCGACGGCCTTGGCCAGTTTGCCGACGGCGTCGTCGGGGTTGAGTTCGGTGGCGAGTCTCGATGCGGCCAGGCGCAGGGTCTCGGCCGAGTCGGCGGCGGCGAAGGTCAGCAACGCCTGCAGGGAGCGCGGTTGGGGGGCCAGTCGGAATGCGGCGTTCAGCGCGGCGGCCCGGGCGCCAGCGGGCGCTCCGGTGCGTCGCACCAGCGCTTCGAGGGCCGGGATCGACTGCGTTCGGCCCAATCGGGTGAGCGCCTCGGTGGTGGCGATCTGCACCTTTTCGGCCCCGTCTTGGTTGAGCAGCGACTCGGCGAGGGCTCCCAGCGCTGCGATCGCGGGGGCGGCCGGTCGGGCCGGGAGCGGGCGATGGATGCCGATGAGTCGATCCCGGGCCGGCGGGTTCGCCCAATGGCCCAAGGCCAGCAACGCCTCGGTTCGGATGCGTTCGGGCAGCCCTGCATCCTGGGCCATCGAGGCCAGACGTCGGGCCGCCTGCGGGGTGCCCACGCGGAAGTTGGCGTTCACGATTCTCAGCAGCATCGCCGACGTATGATCCACCGCGTCCTGGCCCCAGGGCAGCGGTTGGTCGGCCCGAAGATCGCGGAT
>JAIXXC010000315.1 GCA_027490985.1 Verrucomicrobiales bacterium | reverse complement strand
CAGACCACCGGGCTGAGGAATCCCAAGGCGGCCAGCGGCACGGCCGCGGCGTTGTAGAAGAAGGCCCAGAACAGATTCTGGTGGATCGTCCGGAGCGCCCGACCGGCGAGATCCAGGGCCTCGACCACCGCGGCCAGATCCGGTCGCAGCAGGACGATGTCGGCGGCTTCGCGGGCCACGTCGGAGGCCTGGGCCACGGCGATCCCCAGATCGGCCGCTGCCAGAGCCGGGGAGTCGTTGATGCCGTCGCCCACGAAGGCCACCCGACGCCCCCGGGCTCGGATTTCGCCGAGAATGCGCACCTTGTCTTCCGGGCGGCATTCGGCACGGACCCGCTCCGGCGGGATGCCCACCGCTTTCGCCACGGCCTGACAGGCGGGGGCGGTGTCGCCCGAGAGCAACCAGGTCTCGGTGCCCTGATCGTGCAGGCGTTGCAGCACTTCCGCCGAGTCCGGGCGCACGACATCGCCGACATGCAGGATTCCGAGCAGAACGGTGCCTTCAACGAGCAGCAGGGCGCTTTGGCCCGCATCGAAGGCCTGCCGGATCGCGGCCTCGGATTCCAGGTCCAGAGGCACTCCCAGAGAGCGAATCCAGCCGATGGAACCCAACCGCAAGGGGCGTGTCGTATCGGAGCCCGCGGCGATGGCTTCGAGGCCCTGACCGCGCAGTTCCCGCCACGACGTCAGGGACGGCAGGGCAGGGGAAACGGCCGAAACGACCGAAGTGGCCCCCGCCGGCGGGGCCGGGCCTGCTCCCGAATCCCGAAGGGCTTGGCCGGCCGCGACCACGGCCCGCGAGACGGGGTGTTGGGATCGTTCGGCCAGCGCGTGGGCGAGTGTGAGCACGGGAACGGAGCGGGATTCGGACGGACGCCGATCGTCCCATCGAGTCACCGACGGGCGGCCCACCGTGAGGGTGCCGGTCTTGTCGAATGCCAGGGCGGAGATGCGCCCGGTCTTTTCCAGCGCCACGGCATCCCGGATGAGGATACCCCGGCGCGCGGCGGCATTGATGCCCGCCATGAGGGCGACCGGTGTGGCCAGCCCCATGGCGCAGGGACAGGCCACGATGAGCACCGAGCAGAAGGCCGCCACGGCATCGCTCATCGGAGAGATCGAGGCCTGCGGGTGCCACAGCAGCGGGCTCAGCACGGATTGCCAGTGACGCACCGATTCGGGAGCCCAGGCCCACGCCGCAGCGGCCAGAGCGGCGATGGCCACCACCACCGGCACGAAGATCGAACTCACCCGGTCGGCCAGACGTTGGATGGAGGCCCGGCTCGACTGCGCCCGTTCGACCACGGCGGCGATGCGGGCCAGGGTGGTGTGTTGCCCGGTGGCGTTCACCCGGACGATGAGGCTGCCATCCCCATTGGACGAACCGGCCAGCAACACGGAGCCCAAGGCTTTGCCCACCGGCATGGGTTCGCCCGTCAGCAGCGATTCGTCGGCCGAGGATTCCCCCTCCAACACCACCGCATCGACCGGGATCCGGTCTCCGGGCTTGATGCGCAACCGGTCTCCCAGGCGCAGTTGCGACACGGGAGTCTCCGCTTCCCGTCCGCCCGCATCCAGGCGCCGAGCCGTGACGGGAGCCAATTCGAGCAGGGCCCGCAGGGCGTCTCCGGCCTTGGCGCTCATCCGGGCCTCAAGGGCGTGGCCCACGCTGACCAGCGTCAGGATGCTGACCGATTCGGCGAAGAAGAGGTGCGCGTGGTCTCGGGTGAAAAACAGCCACAGGCTCCAGAGGTAGGCGCTCGAGGAACCCAGTGAAACCAGCGTGTCCATGTTGGAGCGGCCCACCCGCGCCTGCCGCCACGCACCGCGATAGAACCGCCCCCCGACAGTCCCTTGGACGACCGTGGCCACCCCCAGGGCGACCGTCTGGAACAGCCGATGCATGCCCCAGCCACCGAGCCAGTCTCCGGCCAAGAGCAACAGCATGGCCGGCACCCCGAGCCATACGGCCGTCGCCCACGGGTTGCTTGCTGCCGTCCGAGGGGTGGGCCCGCCACCGGTGGGAGATTCGGAGTTCTCGGGCTCCTGAACCCGGTAACCGGCCTGTGCCACGGCAGTGGTCAGCCGCAGCGGTTCAGGCACGTGTCCGGGTTGCCAGAAGACCCGGGCTGTGGCGCCTCGCAGGTCCACCGAAGCTCGGGAAACCCCGGGAACACCTTGAAGGGCCTCGGTGACCGAGCGGGCGCAATTCGCGCAGTCCATCCCGTCGATCCGCAATTCAGTGAGGGTGCCGGTCGGAGTCGGCGGCGTGGAGCGGGGGCGAAAGCGGATTTCCTCTGAGCCCATGAGGTCAGCTTCCATGGAGGTCTGCGCGTCCGACAATCAGAAATGCCGCGAAAAACCGCCCTAAAAGAATGACCGTTCCGGATAAGAATAGGTGCAGATTTTCCTGCATCACACCAATCTCTTCCGACTCGTTTGGGATGAGTTCCATCGTATCAGAAGCCGAAGAAAGTCCGCTCCCGCAATCCCTGCGCGAGCGTCTGGGAACGTGGCGCCGGCAGCGGTGCCTGTCGGCCCGGGATTTCCGTGAGGTCCACCTCATCGAAGACACCCAGGGTCGCTGGAGGATCTTCAAGATCACCCGCCAACGCGACCCCGACACGCTGGTGCGATTCCAGCAGGTCCGTGAATCGCTCAAGGGCCTGTCGGTCGAGGCGGGGTTGATGCCCGTACTCGACTACGGAATGGAGCCGGTGAATGGCGTGGCTTGGGAAGAATTGCCCTTGGCCGATGCGCAAGATGCCCCGCCGTCGGAGTTCGAGCATTACTCGCCGCTGACCCCGGGCCCGGTGGCTGCGGGAACGACCGTGATGGCGGCCAAGACGGCGTTGTCGGTCGTGGGGGCCTTGGAGTTCCTGCATCAGCGCGGCTTGGTGCATGGCGATGTCAAACCCGCCAATCTCCTCCAGTTGCAGGGCCGATGGGTGTTGGCCGATTACGACACGGTCGGAGCGACCCACGACGCGGTGGCCATCACGGCCTCGACCGAAGGGTATTGCCCTCCGGGCAGCAGCGAAGGCGCCGAGCGCGACCTCTACGCACTTGGAAAGCTGATCTACGAACTCTGGAGTGGAAACACGCGGCTGGAGTACCCGTCGTTGCCGCCGAGGTTGACTGCGGCGGGCACCTGGAGCCGCGAAGACCGGGTGCTCAATCGGCTGATCGAGCGGTTGTGTCATCCGGTGGGGATGAATCGCCTTCGCCACCTGAGCACCGTGCGGTCGGTCTTGGAGGCCGTGGTCTCGGCGAATGCGACCCAATTGTCCCGGGCGGAGCGGGTGTTGCAGCCGCAGGGCCGACGGTCCCTTAAGGTGGCCCTGACTTCGGTGCTCACGCTGGCCGCGCTCTGGTTGGCCCTGTTGCGCAGCGGTTGGCTGCCCCGACTGCCGCTCATCCCGTCGCTGATGGCCCTGGTTTCAGACGCCCCCGAGCGGGAACCCACGGCGGGGTTGGTGGCCTATTATCCGCTCGATGGCGACAGCCAAGACCACAGCGGTCGCGGTCATCATGGCATTCCGTTCGGGGTCTCCTGGGTGGCCGATGCCTCCAAGACAGGGCCCCGGGCGGCTCATTTCAATGGCGAGTCGGGGATCAGCATCCCGGAGTTCCCGGAGTCCGAGACCAACGCCTATTCTTTGGTCGTGTGGGTGAAGGCTTCGGAGCTCAAGCACCACGGCAAACTCATCCTCAAAGACCTCGCCGTGGGCGACCGCGATTCACCGGGGCGCCAATGGGCCTTGGGCTGGGATGAGGGCGCGATCCGGGGAGGCATTTGGACGAGGCCCGCCGGCAGCACCAACCAGTACCGTGCCTTGGAGCGGCCGTTCCAGGCGGCTGTCGGTCGTTGGATCCATCTGATCCAGATCTGGAATGGGCAGACGCTCACCCAGTGGGTGGATGGGCGGCCGATCGAATCGATTTCCGCAGCCGGCGTGATGGCCCCGGGCGATTCCCCGATCCGCATCGGCTGGGACCAGTACTACTTCTTCAAGGGCGACATCGACGAGGTGCGCGTCTATGACCGGGCCCTCACCGACGACGAAGCCCGAGCCCTGTACCGGCAGGGGCTGCGCCGAGCCTTCCGAACCTGGTGGGCTTCGGGAGCGCCTCTCTGACGGCCCAAATTGGCCCGCTGTTGGCCCGGTGTTG
>JAIXXC010000209.1 GCA_027490985.1 Verrucomicrobiales bacterium | reverse complement strand
ATTCCGGGATCCGAAATCCCACCCGTCGGTCTGCCTGGTGAATTGGCCCCAGAACGATCACTGGCTGGCGCCGCTGGTGGGGCCCGGCGTGGGTGAGGAGCAGCGTCGCCAGCGGTTGGTCGAGGCCAAGGCCTTGAGTCGGAGCCTGCTGTACTGGCTTCAGACCGAAGCCCCCCGGCCCGATGGCGGCACCGGGTGGCCGGGTCTCAAGCCCAGCGCCGGGACTCTGGGTACTGCCGACGGGTTCGCCCTGGCTCCCTACATCCGCGAAAGTCGGCGCATCCGGGCCCGGTTCACGGTCACCGAGCGGCATGTGTCCACCGAGGTCCGCAGGGCCGAGACCGGGGCGACCGCCCAGACCGTGCGTGCCACCCCGTTCCGCGATTCGGTGGGTGTCGGAGCCTATCGCATCGACCTGCACCCCTCGACCCGGGGTCGCAACTATGTGGACGTGTCCAGCCTGCCGTTCCAGATCCCCCTGGGGGCGCTCCTGCCCCAGCGGGTGGAGAACCTCATCGCCGCGGGCAAATGCCTCGGAGTCACCCACATCGCCAACGGGTGCTATCGCTTGCATCCGGTGGAGTGGAACATCGGCGAGGCGGCGGGTGCCTTGGCCGCATTCTGCGTGGACCGGAAGCGGACCCCGGCCGAAGTCCACGCCAAGGCGGACCTGACGGCCGAGTTCCAGCAACGGCTCCGCCAGGACGGCTTCGAGTTGGAGTGGTCCGGGAGCATTCGGCCGCTGTGAACCACTCCGGGAGATCGGACCTTCCGATGAATCCGGTGGAATCGGCGGCGCTTCTGGTGTTGCATGGGTCAACCTCGAATCCATGAAGCGATCGTCCTCCCCGACTCCCGCCCGTGCGGCCCAGCCGGCCTCCCGAACTCAGGCCAAGACTTCCAAGGCCCAGGCCATCCCGGCAAAGCTCCCCAATACCCAGGCTCCGAAAAGCCCGGTCAAGGCCTCCATCAAGATCGCCGCATCCCAAGGCCGCTCTGCCAAAACCCTGCCGTCCGGGGCGACGCCGTCGCTCTCGGGCAAACCTGCCCCGAAGGGTCTCAAGACGGTTTCAAAAAAACCCTCTTCGGCCGCGCCCGTCACCCGCGGTGGGGCATCCGATCGCTTCGTGATCATCATGGCCGGCGGGCGCGGCGAGCGCTTCTGGCCGGTGAGCCGAGAGAAGACCCCCAAGCAACTGATCCGGCTGTTGGGTGAGCGCTCCTTCTTGCAGCAGGCGGTCGATCGGGTGCGCGCCCTCGTTCCGGTCGATCAGATCCTCATCATCACCAATGCGGTCCAGGCGGCCGAAGTGCGTCGGCAGTTGCCCGAGCTGCCCCGGGAGAATGTCATCGGTGAACCGGTGGGGCGTGACACCTGTGCGGCGGTCACGCTGGGAGCGGCCGTCGTGGGCGCCCGATCCACCACGGCCGTGATGGCGGTGCTGCCGGCCGATCACGTCATCCACGACGAGAAGGGGTTTCGGCGGGTGCTCTCCGACGCGTTCGACATCGCTTCGCGCGGTCAGGTCATCGTCACCATCGGCATCCAACCCACGGGCCCGGAGACCGGATACGGCTACATCCATTCGGGGGACGTCCTGCCGGCCCCCGCCTCGGGCAAGGCCCTCAAGACGCCGTTCTTCAAGGTCGAGCGCTTCGTCGAGAAGCCGTCTCTCGAAAAGGCCCAGGAGTATGTGGCCTCGGGCCACTACCGATGGAACGCCGGGATGTTCGTCTGGTCGTTCGTGACGCTCACCAACGCCCTGTCGGTCCATCAGCCCGAGATGCATCAGGCTTGTCAGCGTTGGTTCGCCGCGGCGGCCAAGGGGCCGCGACGTCTCGAGACGGTCTTGGCTCAGGAGTATCCGGAAATCCGCAAGATCAGCGTCGATTTCGCCCTCATGGAGAAGGCCCAGAACGTGATCGTGGCCGATGGGCGGTTCGATTGGGACGATCTCGGGGCCTGGCCCGCGCTGGCCCGTCACCTCAAGCAGGATGCCGAGGGCAACGCGGCCATCGGGGAGATGGTGCATGTGGATGCGGCGCGCAACATCGTCTTCGACGGCCGCACGCGAGGCCGCACGCCCATCACCCTGGTGGGGGTGAAGGACAGCATCCTGGTGCTCACCGACGACGCCACGCTGGTGGCCGCCAAGTCCGAGTCCCAGAAGATCAAGGACCTGGTCCGCAAACTGGCGGCCGATCCGCGCTGGGCCGCCTGGGTGTGAGCCGGAGCGGCCTTACTTGAGTGGCACGAATCGCAGGCAGACCGGCGAGCCCACTTCCCAGCGATGCTCGGTGGGGGTGAGTTTTCCGGTCTTCGGGTCGATCCGGAAGGAGCGGATGTCGTGGGAGTTCTGGCCGGCGGCGAGCAGGAAGTGGCCGGACGGGTCGAGGTTGAAATTCCGGGGCGTCTGCCCGCCGGTTTTACGGACCTCGACCGGAGTCAGCACTCCGGAGGTGGTGTCGCGCGCGAACACGGCGATCGAGTCGTGGCCCCGGTTGGACCCGAAGACCCATCGACCGGAGGGATGCACCCGGACCTCCGCGGTCGAGACCCCGTTCATGTCGGTCCCGGCCGGGACTGTCGACACGCTGCCCACCTCCGAAAGTCGGCCGGTGGCCGGTTCATATCGGAAGCCGGTCACCGTGCAGGTCATCTCATTGATCACATAGGCATGGTGGCCGTCGGGGCTGAAGGCGAAGTGCCGGGGACCGCTGCCGGGACTCAGTCGGGCGTCGAGGTGGGGTTTGGCGGCCGTGAGACCCTTGGCGGAATCGAAGAGATAGGTGTGGATGCGGTCGGTGCCGAGGTCGGCCACGAAGGCGAACCGATTGTCCGGCGACAGCGTCACCGAATGGGCGTGGGGTTCCTTCTGGCGCGCCGGATTCACGCTGCCGCCGGTGTGCTGCGAAAGGAAGGTGTGCTTGCCGAGGCCGCCATCGGGCTGGATGGGCAGCGACAACACGCTGCCGCCCCCGTAATTGGCCACCAGGACCTGATGGCCGGAGGCGTCGACCGACAGGTGGCAGGGGCTGCCTCCCATCGTGGACTGCTGATTCAGTTCCCGAAGCTGGCCCGATGCGGGGTCGATGGCGAAGGCCGTGACCGACCCGCCGGGTTTGCCCTGCCACTGGTCGGTTTCGTTGACCGCATACAAGAAGCGCCCGTTGGGATGGATCGCCAGAAAGCTGGGGTTCACCGACTTGGCCGCCAGCCCCAGAGGCTGGGCCGCTCCGGTGGCGTCGTCGTAGCGGAAGGCGTAGATGCCCTCGCTCTTGGGTCCCGTGTAGGTGCCCACATAGAGCAGATGCGGGGCGGCGGGGAGGGGCAGTGAGGCCAGGGCTGCGGCAGTCATGAGTGTGCGGGTCAGGGAAGCCATGGCCCTGAGTGAACCCCAAATGCCTCCGCAGTCCAGCCCGGGATGCGGCGGGATCACGTGCCGAGCTGCGACGGGGACAGGCCCAGTCCGACGATGCTGCAGGCCCGGATGACGGGCAGCCCCAGGCGTTCGGCTTCGGCCACCACCTCCGGAGTGTCGGTGCCCGGATTGAGCCAGAATTCATCGCAGCCCCGGGCGGCGATGGCGGCCAATTGCCCCAGAAGCACCGCCGGTGGCAGATAGGCGCTCACCACCTCGGGGCGCCCCGGCAGCGAGCCGATGTCCCGATAGGCGGCGTGGCCGGCGATGTGCGGCTCCTTGGGGTTCACCGGCCAGACGGCATAGCCTTGGCGGGCGTAGGCCAGCACGGCTTTGTGCCCGAATTTGGCGGGGTCGGCGGAGGCGCCGAGGATGGCTGCGGTCTTCATGTCAGGAATTCCCAATCGGTGAACGAGGCCGCCTGGCCGGCGGTCCCGCCGTGCTCATCGTGCTCGTTGCGCAGAGTCCACACCACGGCCTGCCGGATGCGGAAGCGCTTTCCGGTCCGGGAAATCCGGATCCCGGCGTAATCATCGATGAATCCGTGGCGCGTGACCCGGTCGAGCAGTCGGGCGCGTTCCTCGCGCAGCGGGGCCTCGGCGGTGAAGCGTGAGGGGGTTCGGGTGAAGGTTTCCCAATCGAATTCCCAGAGCTTGAGAGCGGCCCGGTTGCCGTACCAGAAGATCGGGTCGTCCTGAGTTCCGTGCGAGACCAGGACCCGCGGCATCGACCAGAGGCTTTCGTAACGGGCCTCGGTGCCCGGCGCGGCCAGATCGGGCACCAGGTCGCGGCCCGTCCAGTGGCGATGGCTCTCGAGGGCGAGGTCGAGCCGTCGCCGGAGTTCAGGGGAGTTCCAAGGGTCCATGGGGAAGGGAAGGAGATGGCCAGAGGTGAGGGCTCAAGGTTGGGCCGGGGTCCGGAGAGCGGGGGCGTTAGGAACTCCGGGGCCGGCTGAGGTGTTGGCTGAAGGGCTGGCCCTGAGATCGAGGCAGACCAGGCGATCCTCGCTTCGCAGGTACAGCAGCCCCCCTGAAAGCACCGGGCCGGTCCAGCAGGGATGATGCAGCGAGGGTACCTGCCATCGACCGAGTTCCTCGCATCGGTCGGGGTTCGGTTGGAAGAGTCCCAGCAACCCGCCCTCGCCCAGCGCGAGGAGTCGCCCTTCGACTCGGATGAACGAGCCTCGCCCGAAGACCGTCGGCTGTGGAGCGCTGTGGGGCGGCCAGCGTTCGCTTCGTTCCCAGGCCACCTTTCCGGTTTCGTATTCGACGCAGCGGAGGACGGCATCGGGCTCATTGCGGCCGCTGAAACCGTAGAGATGGGCCCCGACGCGCAGGGGTTGACTCCAGTGCATTTCCAGCCCGAGGCCGGACCAGATCTCGGTGAAGTTCGTGGCCCCGGGCGCACCGCGCAGCAAGACCGAGCCCGATCGGTAGTAGGCGCTGGAGATGAGCACATCGTTGCCGAAGACCAAGGGGGTCATGGCGTTGACCGAGTCGTCCACCCGGGCCCGGAACCACCGGCTGAAGAGCACCCGGCCGTCGTTCGGATCCAGGACCGCCAAGCCTTGACGGGTCAGGGCATGGACCACCCGGCGGCCGTGGATGTCGGAGGCGATCAGGGAGGCGTAGCTGGCCGTCTTCTCCCAACGACGCCATTGGACCGTCCGCTCGCCGGGCCACCCCAGCATGGGTTGACCGGTCCAGTTCTTCTCGCCCACCGATTCCCAGAGCGTCTTGCCGGTCGTCGGATCCAGCGCGATGACGGTGGCGTCCGGTTGGCCTCCCACCATCACCAGCAGCTTGCCGCCTTCCATCAACGGGGTGCTGCCGACGCCGAAGAAGGCGCTCGGGATCTCGAACTCCTGGGCCGTGTTGCGTTGCCACAGTTGTTTTCCGCTCCGGGCATCGAGGCAGCTGAGGAGTCCTTCGGCCCCGAAGGTGTAGACGCGCTGGCCCTCGATGAGCGGAGCGCAGCGGGGACCGTTGTTGTAACCGTAGGGGTCGCGATAGGCGCTGGGCTGGCTGTGCTTCCAGATCGGGGCCCCTGTCCGGGCATCCCAGGCCTCGGTGAGCTCCTCGTTGCCCTGTCGGTGGAAGAGGTACACCCGGCCGTGGGCGATCGACGGGGCGGCATATCCGGTCCCGATGGGCTTGTCCCAGCGCACCGGCGGACCGTCGGCGGGGATGCGGTTCAAGAGGCCCGTCTCGGCGCTGGTGGCATCGAGGCGGGGCCCCAGAAGCCGGGGCCAGTCTTCGGCACGGGCCATCAGCAGGCTGATCGCCCCCAGGCACGCCGCCAGGAGAGTTCGGTGAGACACCCGGCCTAGATGGACCTTTGGCGGGGATTGGCAAGCCCTGTTCGTGGGCCGGCCAGGGCATCGGGTCCTGGGCCGGTCGGTGATCGGACCGGTGGCCGCCGGTGCCGTTGATCCGCGGGGGCGGTTGTTGCCGGGGTGGAATGCTCAGACCGCGCAGAACGGTTCCAGGAACTCCAGGGTGCGCACCTCCGACCACAGGTCGGCATGGGAACTCCAGCGGTCCATGAAACCGACGTGGCCTCCCCGGTCTGGAACCTCCAGGAACACCCGGTCGCTGCCGGCGGCGAACTCCCGGGGGAAACAGCCCGGAGCCAGGAATGGATCGTCGGCGGCGTTGAGGATCAAAGCCGGCACGCGGATCTTCGGCAAGAAAGCGTTGGCCGAGCAGGTTCGCCAATACTCCCGGGCATCGGCGAAGCCGTGGAGGGGTGCGGTGAACGTGTCGTCGATCTGGCGGAAGGTCCGTTGCCGGCCGGGATCGATCTCCGGGATCAGCCCGGGAAACAGCGCCCGCTTCAGGGCCCATTTGTGGAGGATGTCCCGCTGGAACCGCGCCATGTAGGGGCGCACCTGCATCGCCTCCATGGCGGCCGAAGCCCCCGCCAGATCGCAGGGGGTGGACAGGGCGACCCCGGCCACCACCGAGAGCGGCCAGGAAGCCGGTTCGCCGAGGTATTTGAGCGTCAGGTTGCCTCCGAGGCTGAATCCGGCGACGGCGATGGCCTGGAACCGGCCCGCTCGGGCGGCGTGCTCCACGACCGCGGCGAGGTCTTCGGAGGCGCCGCTGTGGTAGAAACGGGGCAATCGGTTCAACTCCCCGGAACAGCCCCGGAAGTTCCAGGCCAATACCGACCAATCGCGCCGGACCGCCGCCCGGGCCAAGCCGGCCACATACGGACGGCGAGAATGGCCTTCCAACCCGTGCGAGATGACCAGCAGTCGACCGCGACCGGGGTTCAACCAGTCCAGATCGAGGAAGTCGCCATCCTCCAATTCCAACCGTTCGCGCGACCAGGGCAGGGGAGGCAGGCGCCGGGTGAGGGCCGGAAGCACCGTTTGCAGGTGGGCGTTTCCCAGCCCGGTCGGGGGGCGGAAGGTCGATCGGGCCACCAGCGGCATGACGAGAATCCTCCCTCCGGGACGGCCTGGAATGCAGCCCCAAAGTGGGATTTCCCGGAGGCGGCCGGGTCTGGCGACGATGAATTCTCTGAAAAATCCGGTTTGCAACTCCCGTGCCTCCCGCTACAACCACGGGCTCTTCGGTTGCGGTGAAGCCATTCGGGGTCTTCCTCCAACGCCGACGAACCATCCGATTTTATGTCGCAGCACAACAGCCTCCGCGCCTCCGGGACCACCGGGGCCAAACGTAATGTCCTCAAGCGCTTCGAGCGCGTCGCCGTTCTCAAGGGCCGCTCCCAGTGGAAAGAAGGCGATCGCGTGACCGGTCTGCGCAAGACCCGTCCGCCGGAGTGATCCCGGGGTTTGCCCGTCCGGAGTGGCCCGACCCGATGAGCGATCCGATCAGGGGTCCCGTCTGAGGCCGATTTCGCGGGTGATACCAACGCTCAACGCGTCTGTTGACGCCGCCCTTGTAGCTGGCGCCGATTGTGGGTGACTCAATGAACCCGCAATCGGCGCTGCGATTTTTCCCCCAGCCCCCATCCCATGCCTACCCTTCGTCTTCAGAAATTCCTCGCCGATGCCGGGGTCGCCTCGCGGCGTGCCTCCGAAAAGCTCATCGTCCGGGGGGCGGTGGCGATCAACGGGCGTGTCGTCACCGAGTTGGGCACCAAGGTCGACCCGATCCACGACACGGTCGCGGTCGAGGGCCGCCCGGTCCGGGCCCGCAAGAAGCTGTACATCGCGCTGAACAAGCCGCCGGGCTTCCTCTGCACCCGGACCGATCCGGAAGCCCGCCGTGTCGTGGGCCAGCTCCTGCCGGCCGAATGGTCCAACCTGTTCACCGTCGGGCGATTGGACCGCGACAGTCAGGGATTGATCTTCCTGACCAATGACGGGGAGTTCTCCCTGAAACTCACCCATCCCCGTTATGGAGTGCGCAAGAAGTACGTGGCCGTCGTCGAGGGGCGTTTGGAGTCCTCGCAACTGCTCCGCTTCACCCAGGGGGTCGAACATGAGGGCGAGTTGCTGAAGGCCGAACGGGCCCGGTTGGTCGACGCCAACAATTCCCACAGCGTGGTCGAGTTGGAGTTGTCCCAGGGCAAGAATCGGGAGATCCGCCGCCTCTTCGAAGTGCTCGGGTACACCGTCGCCGAGTTGCGCCGGACCCAGATCGGCCCCATCAAGTTGGGAGAATTGCCGCTGGGCAAGTGGCGCGCATTGACGCCGACGGAAATCCGGTCATTGCTTTCGAACGCATGAATTGTTCGTCCGTTCCGGCTCGTTGGTTTCCACTTTCCCCTTCCTGTACCGCCCTGCTTGCCGCTCTTGTCTACGGATTGCCCGCCCTGGCGGACACCGTGGTGATCCGGGGTGACCGGGTCAATGTCCGCGCCCAGCCTTCCTTGGAGGCCGAGGTCTTGGCCTGGATGAAGCGGGGTGAAACCGTCGAAACCCAAGGCAGCGCCAAAGACGGATTCGTTCGGATCGCTCTGCCTTCGAAGGTGGCCGTCTGGGTCTACGCCCCGTTGGTCGATCGCGCCTCCCATCAGGTCAAGGCGCCCGAAGCCCGGTTGCGCGTGGGGCCGGGTCGCAATTACGGCGAACTGGGGGTGCTCAAAAAAGGAGCCAACCTGACCGAGATCCGGGAATCGGATGGCTGGCTGCAAGTGGAGCCGCCGGCCGGCCTTTCGGGCTACGTGGGGGCTCAGTTCATCGAAGCCGACGCCTCCGGGCCGGCCAAGGTGGCGGCGGTCAAGACGGGGGGAATCCTCCCGGCCGACGGCGATCCGGTGGCGGCGGTCACGCCCGCCCCGGCCCAGACCCCGACTCCAACCCCGCCTTCGCCCGCCCCGGCCAAGCCGGTGGTGGCTGCTCTCCCGGTTGCGACGCCTCCGCCGGCTCCGGGTCCGGTCGCCCCGTCCGATCCGGTGCCTGCCGCGCCCGTTGCGCCAGCCCCGGCTGTCGCGCTCGAGCGGGCTTCAAGCGAGTCGGTGGGCGGTGGAGCCCAGTCGGCGATCCAGTATTCCGAGAAGGTGCGCATCGTCACCCGGGTCGGCAAAGTCGTCCGAAGCCTCGAACCCCAATCGCCTTCCCACTATCAGTTGCGCAGTCCGCAGCGGGGCGAGGGAATGCTCGGGTTCCTGGTGGATACCAAGGATTCCAAGACTCCGATCGCCGGTTTCCGGGGCAAGACGGTGCGCGTGGTCGCCGAGGAATACGTGGATCCCCGCTACCGGACCCAGGTCATTCTCCGGGTGCAGTCCGTGGAAGAAGCTTCGAGCCTCTGAGATCGTCTTCGAGCGGAAGGATCGATTCCCATGAACAATCTCATCGACGGGCGAGCCATCGCGGCCGACATCCATCAGGAAACCCAGGTGCGCGTTTCCCAGCTCCAGCATCGGGGCGTCCAGCCGGGGCTGGCCTTCATCCGGGTCGGAGAAGATCCCGCATCCCAGGTCTACGTGGGCATGAAGGAGAAGAAGTCCCGCGAGCTCGGGATCGATTCGCGCACGATCGTGCTCCCCGAGGCCACCACCGAGTCGGAGTTGTTGGCGCTCATCGCCCGACTCAATGCCGATCGGCGATGCCACGGCATCCTGGTTCAGGCTCCTCTGCCCAGGCACATCGATGCGGCGGTGATCTATGCCGCCGTGCTCCCGGAGAAGGATGTCGACGGGTTTCATCCCGTGAACGTGGGGCGGCTCATGCTGGGGGATTCCGGAGGGTTCCTCCCGTGCACCCCGGCCGGTGTGCATGAGTTGCTGGTCCGCAGTCGGGTTCCCCTTCAGGGGGCCGAGGTGGTGGTTCTGGGGCGCGGCAACATCGTGGGCAAGCCGATGGCTGCGATCCTGATCCAGAAGTCGGCCAAGGCCAATTGCACCGTCACCGTGTGCCACAGCGCCAGCCGCGACATCGCCGCGCATTGCCGCCGGGCCGACATCATCGTCGCCGCGATGGGAGTCCCGGAATTCCTGCGGGCCGACATGGTGCGTGACGGCGCGGTCGTCATCGATGTCGGTGTCAACCGCATCAGCGACCCGGCCAGCAAGACCGGAACGCGGCTCGTCGGCGATGTGGCTTTCGCCGAGGTCCAGCCCAAATGCCTTTGGATCACGCCGAACCCCGGAGGCGTGGGTCCGATGACCATCGCGATGCTCCTGGCCAACACCGTCACGGCCGCCGAACGGCAGGGCTGATTTTTTTTGAAAAATCCGTTGACGCTCACTTGAGGCCCTGACAGAACTTCCTCACACACGGAATAAATCAAACCACAATGAACACCAAATCGCTCCTCTTGGCCGCCGTCGTCGCGGCTGTCGGTGCTGTCTCCGGGTCCGCCCAGGTGACCAGCCAGAACATCGTCGGCTACGTTCGCCTGAGCCTCGCCAAGGGTTACAACCTGATCGGCAATCAGCTGAACAACGGCAACAACGCCATCGGCACCGTGCTGAACGCTCCTGAAGGCACCGCCGTCTACAAGTTCACCGGTGGCAAGTATGTCGCCAACGCCTTCATCGATGGCGCTTGGGACGCTCCGGCCATGACCCTCGCTCCGGGCGAAGGTTTCTTCATCAACGTTCCGGCCGCCACCACCATCACCTTGATCGGTGAGGTCAGCCTGAGCAACAGCAAGGCTCTGGCCGCTGGTTACAACCTCCTGGCTGTTCCCGTTCCTCTGGCTGGTGGCCTCGCTGATGCCGCTGCTGGTGGTTTGACCGCCGCTGAGGGTGACACCGTCTATCAGTGGACCGGCTCCGGCTTCTCGGCCAAGTCGTACGTCGACGGCGCTTGGGAACCCTCCGCCCCGACCGTGAAGGTGGGCGAAGGCTTCTTCCTGCAGGGCGCTGCTCGCACCTACACCCGCAACTTCTCTGTCAACTAATCAGTCCCAACAGATAACACCATGAACAAGTTCGCTTACCTCGTTGCCGCTTCGGCTCTGGCCGTGTCGGCTTTCGGTCAGGGTTCCATCAACCTGAACAACCGCGGCCTGGCCCTGGTCAATGACGCGTCGGGCAAGCCCCTCACCGGCACGAGCTTCGTGGCTCAGGTCTGGTATGGTGCTTCCGCCAGCGCTCTGACCAAGTCCTTCGCTCCGTCTCCGTTCCGTGCGTCCACCACCACCTTCCCTGGCACCTGGAATCCGGCTGCCGCGGGTGGCCCTGGCGCCATCGCGACGCTGGACGGTTTCGCTCCGGGTAGCACCGTGACGCTGCGGGTTGCCGTTTGGGACTCCGCCCTCTCGGGTGTGGGTGCCGCTCAGGCCCTCGCCAAGGTCGCTGGAACCGGTGTGTCCGATACCTTCACCTACACCATCCCGACCGATCCCCTGGCTCTGCCCGGCGGTATCGAAGGCATGAAGTCGTTCAACTTGGTTGCTGGTGGCACGGTTGTTCCCGAGCCGACCACGATCGCTTTGGGCGCTCTCGGTGCCGCTGCGCTGCTCTGGCGCCGTCGCAAGTAATTTTGGTTTGATTATTCAAGGCCACCTCGGGAAACCGGGGTGGCTTTTTTGTTTGTGTGCACCCGGCAGGGCTCACTCGTCGACGGCGCGAGCGCAAGCGCGGTTTACGAGGGATTTCAAGCTGCCCTGAGAGGTCTCTCAGCGGCTCCTGGTGTTGGAGCGCCGGAATCCATCTGCCTTGAATCATCCGTGCCATGAGGTGACGCAAGGCTGCTCTCAACCACTCCCCATCCTGACCGGATCTCAATGGGTCATCGCGTGGCGAGCCGCCCCATAGGCGCCGGCCAGGTCACCCAACACCGCCGGAATCAGTGGCACTCGGGATCCCAAGGGGCGCCACTCGAGGGGCTCCAGAGCCTGTCGGAGTGGTTCCCAGAGATCCGGCCCCGCCTTGGCGATACCGCCTCCGAGAATGACGGCCTCGGGATCCAGCACATTGATCAGCGAGTTGATTCCCACCGCCAGACTCGCGACCGAGGCCTGCCACAACTCCCGCGCGTGCCGATCGCCGCCGCGCGCGTCCCGAACCAAGGCTTCGGTGGAGGTGTATCGCCCTTGGCTCCGGGCCGATACGGTCTTGTTGCCGATGGCCATTTCCAAGGAGCCCGGGGTGCCGACATCATCCAGGGGCGCCCGCAGATCCAGCGTGATATGCCCGAGATGCCCGGCGCGCCCGAGATGACCGCGGAGCAGATGGCCGTCGACCATGGCCGCGCCTCCCACGCCGGTGCCGAGAGTGAGCATGAAGACATCGCGCAAGCCTCGGGCCGCGCCCATCCAAACCTCACCCAGCAGGGCGGCATGGGCGTCGTTGAGCACCGGAATGGGGTGCGGCGACTCCAGGAATCGTGCCCAGTCCAAGCCTTCCAATCCGATCAGGCGTCCCGGCATGTGGGCGATGGACCGTCCCTCGCGGGACGCAAGCCCCGGAGCCGATAACCCCAGTGAAACCGGCCAACCCCGGGCGTGGCGGAATTCGCAGACCAGATCCCGGATCCGGTGAGCCCATTGCCGGTCCCGGTCCTCGAAGGGGATCGATCGGTGGTCCAGAAGTTCGCCCTCGGCCGTCACCGCCACGGCCTTGATGCTGGATCCTCCCAGATCGATTCCCAGATGGACGGAGTTGCCGAGGTGTGAGGGGTTCATGGGGCTTTAAGGGTAGGGAAGTGGCCGGTCGGATGCGCGGTTGCGGCCGAAACCGACCATCCGCCGTCGACCGCGATCACCTGGCCCGTCACAAAGCGACTGCCTTCGGAGAGCAACCACACCACCGCCGCATCCAGATCCTCGGGACGCCCCATGCGTCCTCCATCCAGTGGTTGCTTGCGGGTGATGAAGTCCTGGATCGCGGGGTTGGACTGCGCTCTCAGGGACATCGGGGTCGCGGTGAGTCCCGGGGCCAGCAGATTGACGCGGATGTCGTGCGGGGCATAGGCCGCCGCCGCCGCCTGAGTCATGCCTTCCAAGGCCGATTTCGCCGTCGCATAGGCCACGGTGCCAAACAGGTCGGGTGAAGGGCTCTGAGCCAGCACTGAACCGCAGTTCAGGATGCAGCCGGGTTGTTTTGCCCGAAGGAACCATCGGATGGCCGCGCCGTTGGACAGGAACGCGGAGGTCAGGTTCAGGTCGAGGGTTTGCTGCCAACCGCCCAGGGGGATTTCATGCAACGGTCCGTCACCCCAGGCTCGGCCGCTGCCTCCGGCCACGTGATAGAGACCGTGAAAACCACCGAATCGGCGGACGCAACAGTCGATGGCCCGCTCGGCCGTCTCGGGATCCCGCGCATCGGCCAGGATCACCTCGAGGGTGCTTTCGGTAGGCTCGATCGGGGATGATGCGGCCAGAGGATCTCGCCCGACCACGATCACGCGGGCCCCCTGGCGAAGGCAGGCCTGCGCGGCCGACCACCCCAGGCCCCGAGTGCCTCCGATGATGACGAGACAACGGCCGTCCAAGGCGCCCGCGCGCGCCGGATCAATCGCGGTAGCGTCGGGTGAGGTCGCCATAGGCATCGATCCGTCGGTCGCGCAGGAAGGGCCAGTGGGTCCGGGTGACGTCGACCTTGGACAGGTCGACCGAGACCAGCAGGTTTTCGGGCCGATCCACGGAGGCCTTGCCCAGGAGTTGACCACTGGTGCCGGCGACGAAGCTCTGACCCCAGAACTCCAGTCCGTCGCCGCCGATCGGGCGCTCCAGGCCGATGCGATTCACGGCGGCGACGTAGCATCCGTTGGCCACGGCGTGGGAACGCTGGATGGTCTCCCAGGCCCCGTGCTGATTGACGCCATATTCGGCCTTCTCGGACGGATGCCAACCGATGGCGGTGGGGTAGAAGAGGATCTCGGCCCCGCTCATCGCGGTGAGACGTGCGGCCTCCGGATACCATTGGTCCCAGCAGATCAGCACTCCGATGCGCCCGAAGCGCGTGTCCCAGGTGCGGAAGCCGGTGTCGCCCGGGGTGAAGTAGAACTTCTCGTAGAAGAGCGGGTCGTCGGGGATGTGCATCTTGCGGTAGATGCCCAGCAGCGAGCCATCCGCGTCGATGATGACGGCGGTGTTGTGGTAGAGCCCTTCAGCCCGTTTCTCGAACAGCGAGGCCACCACCACGACTCCGTGCTCTCGGGCCAGCGCCTGAAAGGCCCGGGTGCTGGGGCCAGGGATGGGTTCGGCCAGGTCGAAATACCGGTGTTCCTCCGATTGGCAGAAGTACTGGGAGCGGACCAGTTCCTGGGTGCAGAGGATGTTCGCGCCATCCCGTGCGGCGCGCGCGCCGGCCTCGAGGCAGACGCGCAGGTTTTCGTCGGGATCGGACCCGCAGGCGTGTTGCAGGAGACCCAGGGTCACCGTTCTGGTCTTGGGGCGAGGAGTCATCGGAGTCGATCTGGATGCGGCTTCCGGGTCGACGGTGGCGCGGACGTCGCGCTCCCACGGTCGACCTCGGAGAACACGATGGTGTTGGGCGACTCCCGCAAGTCAAGGACACCGCGTCGGGATCCGGCCGATCGCCCCATCCGAGCGATGCCCGGTGCGCAGAGGAGCGGGAAAACCGCGCTTTCATTGGGTTTTTCTCTTGCGACGCTCTTCGTCGCGTTGCTAAATCCGGTTCGAAGTCACTTCGGAAATCACACATCCCAACTCCAAATTCCAAAAATATGGCCAAAGCCGCAAAAGCCCTCACCAAGTCGCAGATCACCGCCGTTCTCGCCGAGAAGGCCGAAATCACCAAGAAGCAGGCCCTGACCGTGCTCGAGACCTTGGCTGAGCTCGCTTACAAGAACGCCAAGAACACCTTCACTTTCCCCGGTGTCGGCAAGCTGGTTCTGGTCAACCGCAAGGCTCGCGTCGGCCGCAATCCGGCGACCGGTGCCGAGATCAAGATCCCGGCCAAGAAGGTCGTGAAGTTCCGCGTGGCCAAGGCCGCGAAGGACGCGATCCTCGGCTCCAAGTAATCGGTTCGAGCCTCTGTCCGAGTTTCAGGGCGTCCGGCAACGGGCGCCCTTTTTCGT
>JAIXXC010000153.1 GCA_027490985.1 Verrucomicrobiales bacterium | reverse complement strand
GCCTGCCGGCGGTCGGCGAGGCTGTCTTCGCTCGAGTAGTCGCGGAGGAAGTTGTAGGCGTCCACCACGGTCACCATGGTGTCGAGCCGCGCGAGGTCGTTCAGGCGATGGCCCTCCTCGTCGGTGAAGGTGAACGTCTCGGCGACCGGGAGCGGTTCGGAGATGCCGGTGCTTTCGATGACGAGGCAGTCGAAGCGACCCTCCCGTGCGAGTTTCGAAACCTCCTTCAGCAGATCCTCGCGCAGCGTGCAGCAAATGCAGCCGTTGGACATTTCGACGAGCTTCTCCTCGGCGCGGTTGAGGGCCGCACCGCCGCCTTTGACGAGCGCGGCGTCGATGTTCACCTCGCTCATGTCGTTGACGATGAGGGCGACTCGGCGGTGCTCGCGGTTGTGGAGCAGGTGGTTGAGCAGCGTGGTCTTTCCGGCTCCGAGGAAGCCGGAAAGCACGGTCACTGGAAGCGGTGACGATCGAAGAGGAATCATGGAAGGCGCTGGGTTCAGGATCGGTGATGCCAGTAGGCCAGGGATCGGTTGAGGTGATGGGTCACCCAGAGAACGATTCCTGCCGTGGCCGTCAGGAAGATCTCTGCGATCTCACCCGATCCGGAGGCCGATCCGCTTCGGGCGGTGATCAGGCAGAACCACCCGGGCAGGGCCCAGGCGAACACTCGTGATGCCCGGTGCACCGACCATCCTTTCAGGACGGCGAGGATGCTGAGCAGGGCGAGGGTCCACGCCACGATCCCATGCGCGGTTTCCCCGGCCAGCCATGGCACCCATGGAGCAAGCCAGGGGGCCTGGACGCAGTGCACGATGGCGGCGATGGACAGTCCGGCGCAGATCCGGTCGATGCGATTGGAATCGTCGGGTCCGGTGATCATCGGGGGGTGGGGACGGGATTGGCTGTTGCTTGCAGTCCAAACCTGGAGCGCGGGGTTCGGTGGTCGGACGCCCATCGTTCGTAGGCTTCGACCCATGCCAGCAGCAGGGCACAGGACTTCGAGAACCGGGCCCGTTCATCGGGCGACCGTGGGACGACCCCGTGGGAGGTGGCAGCACCGCCGGGGGGTGGGGGTTCCTCGCCGGTGAACAGGTAGACCTTGCCGACCGGCCGCAGGAACACGATGCCGGCCCCCGTCTCGCTGTAGATTCCGGCGCAGGTGGAGTGCAATTCGATCCAATGGTCCGCCCATCGGCATCGGTAGCGGCTGCTTCCCGGTTGTCCGGGGACCCGGAATCGGATCATCCCGAAACGGACGAGCAGATTGCCCTCCGGGTGCATCACATCGGCTCCCCATCGTTTCATTTGGAGCTCGAGGAGCTGGAGGATCCGTTGCCGCTCACGCCGACTCGTCGAAGCCCCTGCGCAGGTCATCCCCTCGGAGTTTTTATAATGCAAAACGTTTGCAAAACAGGGCCGCGATGGAATCCGGTGAGTCCGCATGATCGGGGAGGAGATGACGAATCAGACGAGAGGAGCACTCCACCGGACCGGGCTCCATGCGCCCGCGCCACGGGCCATTGGAGATCCGATGGGGTTGAGCCGGAATCCTTCTGGCATCGCCGGGTCAGGTGTGCGCGGGTCGTTCATGGGGAGTGGACCCGAAAGAACCGCGCGGGTGAATCCTGGGTGGAGGCCACCGGGATTTGGATCGGTTGAAATCCGTTGGTGAGAGCCGGGCGTTGGGTCCAGTGGATCAGATCGATGGACTCTTCCAGAGTGACTGCCTGCCCCGGAGTTCCTGAAATGGACAGCCGCCACCGCTCTTCCGACGGCCCCGGGCCGATCCCGAGACGAACCGGTTCTTTCGGCAGCGGATCGACGGCGAAGAGAACCGGCGTCTCGGGACTCCATGCATTCGTGCCTCCGACCGTGGCTCGAACCTGGAGCCAAACGGTGGTCAAACCCGGCTTGGAAAGCCCCACATTGTGGTGTTGATGCGCTCCAGTGGGCAGCCTGAGCCGATCGGTCTCATCGAGCCCGTCGCGACTTTGGAAGGTCACCGACAGCCCTCCGGTACCATCGAATTGCCAGAGGGCGAACTGCGCAGGGCCATCGACGCGTCGAGCGAAGAGTTCCAGGGATTGGGGCGGCAGATTCAGACCTTCGGTGCTGAAACCCAGATAGAGCAACCGGGGATCTTGACCTGCTGGCAGGACCCAGAGGTCGGACCCTGCCGGTCCCACGGCTTCGAAGCCCTCGGGAATGGTCAAGCGCGCGGTCTCGGGCACTCGAACCACCGTCTCGCGCGTCGGTCGATCGACCGATTGGAGATGATCTCGGAACACCAACTGCAACAGATTGGTGCCTTCGGGAGCCAGGATCACCTTCAGGTCGACATGCTCGTTGGTCAGCAGGTACGAACCGCGAGCATCGTCTCCCAGAGCCAGCCGTGCAGCCGTCATCAGAAGTCCGGAAACCAGACACAAAACCCCAGTCCGCCTTCCCGAATAGTGAGTTTTCACGCGCATCGTGGTTCTCGGGGAAATCCGCTTCGGGGAAACTCACTGCGGACGTTGCTGGCCCCGTTGGCGGAGCCAAAGCGCGCCCGCGGCGATGCCGCTCAAGGCCAAGGCCCAGGTGGAGGGTTCGGGCACCACCTGGAAGCGGTAGGTGGCCGGATCACTGGTGCGCAGGCCGTCGATGAGGTGGTTGCCCGAGGCCTCGAGGGTCACCAGATAGTCGCCGGGGGCCGAGAAGCCGACGTTGAAGTGACCGTGGCTGCCGGGGACCAACAGGAGTCGATCATCGGCACTGATGCCATTGACCGACGACATCTTGAGCTCGGGAGCCCCGAACCCGCTGACGCCCCAGACCGAGAAGGTTCCGGGGCCGCTGATGGCCTTGAGGCTCAGGCTGATGTTCCCCGACCACTCGCTGGCGGTGAGTTCTTCGGTGCCAAACCCGAGGAAGGGCAATTGAGAATTCTCCGTCGAGGGAAGCACCCAAACCGGTGTGCCCGAAGCCCCCAGAAAACTGGTGAAAGCGCCGCCCGGAGAAACTCCGGCCGCGGCGGATCCGATGGCGAACACCGCCTCGCCCGGCGCGAACTCTTGTTCCAAGGGCTCCTCCTGATGCACATGCAGGTCGAAAGCCTTGTCTTCATAGCCGATACCGATATCGACGTGGCCGGATTGGATGAAAGTCTGCGATTGAGCCGACAAAGCCAGGGTGATTCCGGTGGTGATCCAATGGAGCTTCATGAGTTTTGGTGGGTCAAGTGATGTGTTGCAAACAGTTTGCAATGGCTAGAAAACGCTGTCAACCCGGAAGCCTGCTGCCATTTGAGTTCCCAATTCCGTGACAGGTTCAAAGCGGGGTCGATGCATCCGGGACAGACCCGAGGAGGCTCCAGAGGGGAGGCTCCAGAGGGACAGGCTCCTTTTCCTGGGAGGGTCAGGGACTGCGGCCGGCCGGGATCGGTGTGGGCTCAAGGCCGCAGCATCGCCCAATAGAGTGACAGGTTCAAAGTAGGCGCTCGCTTCGCAGCCGCCGAGGGATGGCTGGTGCGGTTCGGGGCGTTGTGTCGGGTGTCTGGGGACAGGCTCCGAGGATCACGCGGGATCGCGTGGGCCAAAATCGGGGCAATGCCCGGTGCCCGCTGTCTGGGGGCGACTGGGCCTGCGAAGCCGGTCACCGGCCCGGCCCGGGCGTCCTGCGGGGCAGCCATCGCGGATGGTCCAATCCGCCGGTGCCCAGGCCGTCGTGGATCTTCGAAGAACGGAGTTCCCGGCGATCCACGATGCGCAGGTGCGGCACGCTTCCGGTCTCGGCCCGGCAAAAGGCCACCTGATGTCCTGCCGGAGACTCCGTGGCACGAAAATCCCAAATGCCCTCGGTTTGCGGCGTGAGCCAGGCGATCGAGCCGTTGCGGGGATCGATCTCGGCGATGGCGGTGCCGCCGCGGGCCTGGTCGGGTTTGAACTCGCGGTTGAAGTGATCGGTATCTGGCCGCTGGGCCTGGTATTCCCACGGCACCCTCGAACCCGGGATCCGCAGGGGGGCGAGGATGTGGCCCCGCTGCGTCCAGACCGGCACGTTCGACCCGCCGCCGCGATGCTGTGCCGAGCCGTAGGTGGCCGCGAACCACATCGACTGTCCCTCGGTCAGCATCCGGAAGTCGGTGCCGTCGGCCCGGCAGACGCAGACATCGGACCAGTCGTGCCCCGGATCTCCGGAGGCGTGGCAGTCTTGAAAGACCAACCACTGACCATCGGGAGACCAACTGGGTCCGAAATACAAATGACCTGCCTTGCCGGCGACCTTCACCCGGTTGCCTCCGCGGGTGTCGCACGTCCAGATCTGGTAGCCTTCGCGACTGGCCAGATGGAAGGCCACCCGCTGTCCGTCGGGGCTGAGGCTGTAACCGTAGGGCAATCCTTCGTCCGGGCCGGTGAACTCGCGGGCCTCCGAACCATCCAAGCGCATGTTGAAGGTTTGCCCGGGCCGCGTGCGGATCACTTGCATGAGGATGCGTTCGCCTTGAAGCACCAGTTGAGGCGCATAGAACGGCGCCAGACGATCCCGCGTGGCCAGTTCTTCGAGGGCGTTCCGGTCCAGATCGTAGGCCCACACATGGGTCGGCGTCTGGTGGTAGTACTCGTCGAAGGGACGGCCGGGACCGTCCCGGCGCGCCTCCAGGCTCAGCAGAAGAACCCGACCGTCTTCCAAGAAACCGGCCGGTTGCCAGGTCACTTGCCCGGGTGCCGAGACGTCCAAGGCGCGAAAGCCGCGGCCTGTGGCGTCGATGACGCAGGTCTTGCCGGCCGAGGTGAAGAACAGGCGCTCCGGCCCATGGCTGCCCGCCGCCCCCGCTGGTCCCGACGGCCCGAGTGAGCATCCCGAGGCCAGGGCTCCGAGGCCGAGTGTGCCGTGCTTCAGGAAGTGTCTGCGATTCATGGGAAGAGTCGGCACGCTGGCTCTGCACGGCCGGCTTGTCGAGCATCGGGCCGGTTCGCCTGCCGGTCTGCTCGGGTTCTGGGATCCACCATGGCCATATTCCTGCTGGATTGGGCCGGGTTCGGGTCATAAAGTGCGAACAATCCCCCGTCCCTTGAACAGCGTTGCCCAGTTGCGTGGTGTGAGCGTGTCGAGTCGAACCGCCTGCGTGGTGTTTGCTTTGCTGCTGAGCCATGTCGTCGGCGACCCGATCCCGTCCTTGCAGTGGCAATCGGAAACCGGATTCCGACGGGCGGCGGTGAGTCCCGGCCCCGGAGCGGGGCCTGTTCCGGGACCGGGATTCGCCCTCAAGCCGCCGGCGCTCACCGGCTTGGGTTTCACCAATCACCTCTCCGACGCCGCGGTCGCGCGGAACCGTCTTCTGGAGCTGGGTTCAGGTGTCGCCTTGGGCGATGTCGATGGCGATGGGCGCGTCGACGTGTATTTCTGCCGGCTCGAGGGCGACAATGTCCTCTACCGGAATCTCGGGGATTGGCACTTCGAGGACATCACCGCCCGGGCCGGGGTGGCGTGTCCGGATCAGTACTCCACGGGTTGCAACTTCGCCGACCTCGACGGCGACGGTGACCTCGACCTCCTCGTCAACAGCCTCGGAGGGGGAACCCGCGCCTTCCGCAACGACGGCCGGGGGAGTTTCACCGAGTCCGAGATGGGGTTCCTGCGCAACACGGGGGCCACGTCGATGGCCTTGGCCGATGTCGATGGCGACGGGGATCTCGACGTGTATGTCACCCACTACCGCACCGACACCTTCCACGATCCGCCCAAAGGCGGCCGGTTCGTCCAGCGTCGCCAGCCCGACGGCAGCACGGTGATCGAACCGAAGGATCGCTACCTCGGAGTCCCCGCCCTCAACGGCAACCTCGAGGTCCTGGAACGGGGAGAACCCGACGCGTTCTACATCAACCGGGGTGGGACGAACGTGGTGGTGGCTCCTTGGAATGTCGGATTGTTTCTGGACGAGCGCGGACAGGCCCTGAGCGATGCCCCCCGGGACTGGGGTTTGGCGGTGATGTTCCGCGACCTCGACGGCGACCATCAGCCGGACTTGTACGTGTGCAATGATTTCGTCCACTGGCCCGACCGGCTGTGGCTCAACCGTGGCAAGCGATTCCAGGCGGCCCCCGACTTCGCCCTGCGCAACCAGCCCCTGTCGTCGATGTCCATGGACGCGGCCGACATCAACCGTGACGGCCACGACGATTTCTTCGTCGCCGAGATGCTCAGCCCCCGGGGCGACGATCGGGCGCGTCAACGACCCGACACGCTCGACGGGGTGGTGCGCTGGCCGGTTGAACGCCCGCAGTTCCGCCCCGAGGTGACCCGCAACGCCCTTCAACTCGGCCGGGGCGACGGCACCTGGGCCGAGATAGCCCAGTTCGCGGGCGTGGCGGCCACCGATTGGACCTGGTCTGCGGCCTTCCTCGATGTGGATCTCGACGGCTGGGAAGACCTGCTGCTGACCACCGGCAATCTCCACGATGTGCAGGACATCGACGCCCAGAGCCGCATCATCCGGGAAGGCCTCTGGAAGACCCCGGAAACCCGCCAGCGGGCCCTGGCGCTGCTCCCGCCCCGCAACACCCCGTCGATGGCCTTTCGCAATCGCCGCGACCTGACCTTCGAA
This sequence comes from Verrucomicrobiales bacterium, assembly GCA_027490985.1. GTDB lineage: Bacteria > Verrucomicrobiota > Verrucomicrobiia > Limisphaerales > UBA9464 > SXXZ01. The sequence continues at coordinate 83,633 of JAIXXC010000153.1, read as the reverse complement.
GACACGGGCGCGCGCTGGGGTTTCGATCAGCGCGGGTTCGCCCACGGCATGGCCTTCGGCGACCTCGATAACGACGGAGATCTGGACGTCGTGGTCAATGTGCTCAACGGCCCCGCCCGGGTGTTGTGCAATGGCAGTCCGGCCCCGCGTCTGGCCGTCCGCCTCAAGGGGGCCCGCGGCAACACCGCGGGCATCGGAGCCCGGCTCAAGGTCACCGGCGGGCCGGTGAGCCAGACGCAGGAAATGATCTCCGGCGGTCGCTACCTGTCGGGTGACCAGGCCGTCCGGGTGTTTGCCGCGGGGCAGGCGCGCCATCTGCAGGTCGAAGTCACCTGGCGCAACGGACGCCGCACGGTGGTCGGCGGGCTCGAGCCCAATCAGCTTGTGGAGATCGAGGAGCGGGACACCCTCGACCCGTCGCCGGTGCCCACGCTTCCGCAACCGCTGTTCGAGGGTCTGGTCACCGATCCCGATCCGGTCCCGCGGGAACCCGATGCCACGGAGTGGGAGCGACAACCCCTGTTGCCGCGCCGTCTGGGTACGGAGGCTCCGGGTCTGACCTGGGCCGACTGGGATGCCGATGGCGATCCCGACCTGCTCATCAGTGCCGACGAAGACGGCCGTTTTCGAGTGCTGCGCAATGACGGGCCCGCCGGTTTTGTTCCGGAGACCGGTGCCCTGGCGGTGGCCATGGGAGCCGCAGACCGACCCGGCGCCCTTCAAGTGCTGGTGCAGCGTCAAGGCGTCACGCCACCGCGGATTCTCACCGGGCTCTCCAACGTGAAGGCGGCTCTGGCCCAGGCACCGCGGTTCCACAGTTGGAGCCTCCAGTCGGGGCAGGCGGTCGTGGCCACCAACGCCCCGGCCGACGAGGCGACCACCGGGGCGATGGCCTTGGCCGATGTGGACGGCGACGGACGCTTGGACCTCCTGGTCGGCGCGCGCAGTCGGGCGGGTCGGTACCCCGAGACCTCCGAGACCGTCCTTCTTCCGGGGCAGATTTCGGGCTGGGGTAAACCAATAACGATAACGAAATCCACTCGAACCAGTGGGGCGGTCTTCACCGACGTGGACGCTGACGGGGATCCGGACCTCGTGTTGGCGGGCGACTGGGATACGCTGCGGCTTTTCCGCAATGAGGGCGGCCGTTGGGTCGAGGCCACCGCCGAGTCCGGACTGGGTGCGTGGCGTGGGCTGTGGAACGGGGTCGGCGCCGGAGATTTCGACGGAGACGGCCGACTGGACCTGGTGGCCTCCAATGGCGGGCGCAACTGGAGGGTCGACTCGCCGGGTCGAATCTCCGCACCGGTCCGGCTGGTGTATGGGGAGTTCCACGAACCCGCACGCATTCTCACCCTGTTGGCCTCGACCGATCCGTCGGGCGATCGAGACCGCCCATGGCGTTCGTGGTCGGCGCTGTCCCAGGCGATTCCCGCCCTGGCCGAGCGGGTCCAGTCCCACCGCGAGTTCGCCGCGCTGAGCCTCGACTCCCTGCTGGGTCCGTTGGCGGCCCGTGCCCAGTCTCTCAGCGCCGACACCTTCGACTCCATGGTGTTCTTGAATCGCGGAGGGCGCTTCGAGGGTCGCCCACTGCCGGTCGAGGCCCAATGGGCGCCGGCGTTCGGGATCTCGATCGTCGATTTCGATGGAGACGGCCATGAAGATCTTTTCCTGGCTCAGAACTTTTTTGGCATGGATGTGGAAACCGCCCGCCAAGACGCCGGAACGGGATTGGTGCTGTTGGGCGACGGTCGGGGCGGGTTCCGGAGCCTTTCGCCCCGCGAGGCCGGCTTCAGTCTGCCCGGTGAACAGCGCGGCAGTGCCGTGGCCGATCTGGACGGCGATGGCCGCCCTGATTTGGCGGTGGGCCAGCATGCGGGCAAGACCCGGATCTTGCGCAATCGCGCCGGCAAGCCGGGGGTTCGAGTGGCTCTGGAGGGGTCACCGGGCAATCCGGAGGGTGTCGGGGCCGTGATCCGGCTGGTGATGGGTGAGCGCCTCGGCCCGGCTCGCGAGATCCACGCCGGATCGGGATTCAGGTCTCAGGACTCCCCCGATACCGTGCTGGCGGCCCCGGAAACGCCGACGGCCCTGGAGGTCCGCTGGCCCGGGGGGCTTACCCAGCGCCGACCCTGGCCCCCGAGTGCTCGGTCGGTGGTGGTGTCTGAAACCGGACTTCGGCAACGGCAGTGACACTCCGCCCGATCCCGGGGTGGCGCTCCGGTAGGGTGTGAATAACTTTGTGATCCGTCCGATCACGTTTTCGCTTGTGGCTCCGTGGCGTTTCGTATGCACTGCCCCAGTTACCCCCGTTAAGACCGCTCAAGCACCACGAGCTGAAGGCCTCGTCAGGCCGAATGGTGTCCGCACCAGAATGCTCAGGATGCATAGATAGGCCTGAATTGGGGAGCGTCAACCTCATCAACTCCCGAGTTATGAATCAAAACCCCAATAAGGCCTCGTACCGGCTCCTCGCCGGTCTGGCCGCCCTCACCCTGGGCACGGTTGCGGCGCAAGCCCAATCCACCCCCCCGGTCCTCGCGTACTGGGATTTCGAGCGCGTCGAAGCCGACGGCGTTTCCATCAAGTCCACCAACGGCAAGTACGTGGGCACCATCAACGATGCCGCCAAGATCACCGAGGCGGGCGGCGGTCGCCCGGGTGGCGGTCGTGGTTTCGACGTGTCCCAGGCCAACAGCGCCCGGGGCCACATCCTGGTGGAAGCCGAGGGTGACGCCAACCCGATGAATCTCGCCGCGGCCGACGACGCCGTGTCGATCGTGCTCTGGCAGAAGAACTTCTCCAACGTCAACAGCTCTTCCTTCTGGTTCGTCGCCGCGAGCCAAGGCCGCGGCATCCAGGCCCATTTGCCCTGGTCCAACGGCCGCATCTATCTCGACAGCAACGGCTGCTGCTCGGCTCCGTCCCAGCGCCTCGATCAGGCCGCTGCTGAGGGCTTCGACTGGACCACTTGGCACCACTACGCCTTCGTCAAGAACAAGGAGACCAAGCAGATCTACGTCGACGGTGAGCTGCTCGCCGAGCAGACCGAAGGCGTGTCTCCGCTGCCCACCGACTTCACCCAGCTCTTCATCGGAGCGGCCAGCGACAAGAACGCACCCGACGGCATCATCGACGACTTCGCCATTTTCAAGGGAGCCTTGTCGCAGAAGGACATTCAGGCCATCGTCAAAGGCGGCCCGATCGGCACCCCCCCGGTGGACACCGACAAGGACGGCATGCCCGACACCTGGGAACAGGACTACGGCTTCAACCCGAACAGCGCCGCCGATGCCGCCCTCGACTTCGACAAGGACGGTGCGACCAACCTTCAGGAGTTCCAGGCCGGCACCAACCCGATCGACGTGACCAAGCCGGTGCTCGTCTCGGCGAGCACCGCCGGTGACTTCAAGACGGTCACGCTGACCTTCTCGGAGGCCGTCGACGCCGCCTCGGCCACCACCTTGGCCAACTACTCCTTCAGCCCGAACCTCGCGGTCTCCGCCGCGGCCGTGAAGAAGAACGTGGTGACTCTGACCACCGCCGCCCAGACCCCGGGCGCCGTGGCCTACACGGTCACCGTCAACAACGTGGTCGACACCTCCAAGAACGCGGTCGCCGCCAACAGCACGGCCAGCTTCTACTCCTTCCTGAACGTCAAGGATGGCGTGCTGAAGTTCTCGTTCTGGGGTGGCATCAACGGCACCCCGGTGGACAACCTCTACCAGGATCCCCGCTGGCCGGCTTCTCCGGACATGACGGCCGCCGTGTTCGCGTTCAACAGCCGCGATGCCCTGCCGAACGACTCGAAGGACAACTACGGTGCGTCGATGGAAGGTTTCCTGACCCCGTCCGAAAGCGGCAGCTACCGCTTCTTCATCTACTCGGATGACGCCTCGCAGTTCTTCATCAGCTCCGACGACAAGGAGGCCAATCTGGCCCAGATCGCCGAGGAGACCGGATGCTGCAACTTCTTCACCGAGCCCGACAGCCCGCGCACTTCGGAGCCCGTTGCTCTGACCGCCGGCAAGAAGTACTTCGTCCGCATGGTCTACAAGGAGGGCGGCGGCGGTGACTACGGCCAGATCGCCTGGCGCAAAGAAGGCGACACCACGGCTGCCAACAAGCTGACCCCGATCGCGGGCAAGTTCCTGAGCTCCGCCGTGGATCTCCCGGCGGATCCGGCTGGTGCCTACACCCAGATCAGCCCGGCCGCGAACGCCAAGGGCGTGAGCCCCGCGGCCTCGATCACCATCGTGCACCGCGACGGCAAGACGGCCTGGACTGCCCAGAACGTGAGCCTGAAGTACGACGGCCAGACCGTGACCCCGACCGTCACCAAGGACGGCAACATCGTCACCATCAAGTACACCCCGCCGGCTCTGGCCGCGAGCCTGTCGGTCCACACCGTCTCGCTGGGTTACCTCGATGCCGGTGGCAAGGCTGCGACCTACGACTACACCTTCACGACGGGTGCCTACAGCGGCACGACCGCGGACAAGGTGGGTGGCTACCCCGGCCTGCTCATGGGTTCGGCGGTCTTCACGGACGATGCCGCTGGCGCCACCGGCAAGGCGGGCGACAAGGCCATCAACCTCACGATGAAGGGTGGTCCGGTGGTCAGCTTCAATCGCGACTTCTTGGCCAAGGTCAACGCCGCCACGGCCAACGATGAGCTCACGATCGCGTTCTGGCAGAAGCGTCTCGACATCTCCGACAGCTCTGCGTTCACGATGAACTCCCCGGGCAGCCCGAACAACCGCGGTTTCCACAGCCACACGCCGTGGAGCAACCAGAACATCTACTTCGATACCGTGGGTTGCTGCGACGGCGCCACCCAGCGCATCTCGGCCGACATCCAGACCTTCCCCGGATACTCCGGCAACGCGTCCTGGTGGACCAACGCCTACCACCTGTTCGTGTTCACCAAGAAGGGTGCTTCGAAGAACATCTGGATCGACGGTCAGCTGTTCTTGTCGGGCGAAAACACGGCCAAGCTGCCGGTCGACATCGACGCCTTCTACATGGGCTCCGGTGCCAACGGCGCTGAGCTGAGCCGAGCCATCATCGATGACTTCTCGGTCTTCGGTAAGGAGCTGGTCGAGGCCGACGTGGTCGCCCTGTCCAAGGGAACCCTCCCGACGGCCCTCCCGGCCTCCAAGGGCCTGATCGCCTACTGGGACTTCAACGTGGCTCCTGTCATCTCGGCCGTCAGCAACCTGAAGGCGGCTGTCGGTGCCAACGGCAAGGTGAAGATCACCTTCGACGGAACGGGCACGCTGCAGACCTCCACCACCCTCAACGGCACCTATGCCGACTCCGCCATCAAGAGCGGGGATGAGATCACGGTGGATGGCGCTGCGCTGTTCATCCGCGCCAAGCGCTGAGCCAGTCAGAGACTCGTTTATGACACGGAGGCCGGGCGAAAGCCCGGCCTCCTTTTTTCATGGTGCGCCCGGGGAGGGCGCAGATCGACAAACCCGGTGTGAGTAGGCCCCATCCACCGCGGGGTCGCCGAGTGGGGAGAGCCGGGTAGGGTGGGGCATGGCGTCGGCCATCCAGTCGACACCGTCCGCAGGTAGGAAGGGTTGGTGCTATTGCACCGGGCTCAGGACGGCGTCCCAAACCCGGTCAACGGAATCGCCGCGGCCTGAAGTTGCCGCCGCGGGAGGGGCCTGCGCCCGAACCGCCGCTGCCACCGCCACCGCCGGGGGGCCGGGGTCCGCGGCCCGGGGAGCCGCCTCGTCCACCCGAAGGGCCGGGTCCGCGCCGTGTCTCCGGGGATGCCGCCGGAGCCGGGGCCGAATAGTCGAACCCATCCAAGCGCTTGCGGGGCAGTGTCCGGTGGATGAATCGCTCCAGTGCGCGCAGGTCGTTGGATTCGTCGGGACTGACCAGACTGATCGCGTCACCCACGGCATTGGCCCGCCCGGTGCGGCCGATCCGATGGACGTAGTCTTCGGGAGCCGGCGGAAAATCGAAGTTCACCACGTGCGAGATGCCGTCCACATCGATGCCCCGGGCCGCGATGTCGGTCGCCACGAGAACGCGCACCGCTCCGCCCTTGAACTCGGACAGGGCCCGCAGACGTTGGTTCTGAGACCGGTTGGAGTGCAGCGTCGCGGTGCGGATGCCACTCTGCTCGAGCCGCCGGGCGATCCGATCGGCTCCGTGCTTCATGCGGGTGAACACCAGCACCATTTCGAGGGCGGGATCACGCAGCAGCTGCTGCAGCAAGGCGGGTTTGAGGTGGCGGGGCACCTCGTAGACCGACTGGGAGACCGTCTCGGCCGGATTGGAACGCTTTCCGATCTCGACCGATTGCGGCGACTGCAGGAATTCGCGGGTCACGGCCTCGATCTCGCGCGACAGGGTCGCCGAGAAGAGGAGCGTCTGCCGTCGCTTGGGCAGTTGTCGCACCACATCCCGGATGGCCGGCAGGAAGCCCATGTCGAGCATGCGGTCGGCTTCGTCGAGCACCAGGTGCTGGATGCCGGAGAAGTTGCCGTAGCGCCGGCCCATGAGGTCCAGCAATCGGCCCGGCGTGGCGATGATGATGTCGGCTCCCCGTCGGAGCGCCTCGATCTGGGGCTTCTCGCCCACGCCCCCGAAGACCGTGGCCACACTGAGGGACAGATACTGGGCATACGCCCGGACATTCTCGTGGATCTGGACCACCAGTTCACGGGTCGGGGCCAGGATCAGCGCCCGGATGTGGCCGGGGCTGGAGTGACCGGTCGTCAGACGTGTGAGCAGCGGCAGGGTGAAGGCGGCGGTCTTGCCGGTTCCGGTCTGCGCGATGCCGATGAGATCCTTGCCGGAGAGGATGACGGGGATCGCCGCGGCCTGGATCGGTGTTGGTTCGGTGTAGCCGGCATCGTCCACGGCGCGGAGCACACGCGGGTCTAGGCCCAGTTGTCTGAAATCCATTGTTGGCAAGGAATCCGTGAGGGAAGGGGAAAAATCGAGCAGATAGATACGGAGGAACGCGGAATGGGCGGTGGCTCAGCCGATCCGCCAGGTGATGCGCGCTTTGTTCAGGTCGTACGGAGACATCTCCATCTTGACCCGGTCACCCACGGTGAGCCGGACCCAGCGCTTGCGCATCTTGCCGCAGACGGTGGCCAAGACCAGGTGCTGATTGTTCAGTTCGACGCGGAACATGGTGCCAGCCAGGACGCTGGAAATGCGGCCTTCAACTTCGATGGCGTTTTCTTTCATGAGGACAGGACTCTATCGGGACGGGAACAGGGACTGGATTGGACGAGCTGCGGGCAGCTCATCCGAAAAACGGGAACAGGAACGAGAAAAAGGGCGAAGACCGGAAGACTCCAGCCTTCGCCCGTGAAAGAAGAATGACGTGGGAACGGTTCAATACCGATCCGGATCAGTACCGATCGCGGCCGCCACCACCGTAGCCGCCGCCGCCACCGCCACGGCCACCGCGGCCGCCGCCACCACCACCGTAGCCGCCGCCACCACCGGACGGACGGTCTTCACGGGGACGGGCGATGTTGACCGTCAGGGGACGGCCGCCGACCTGGGCGCCGTTCATGGCCTCGACAGCCTTCTGGGCCTCGTCGGGGGTGCTGAAGGTGATGAAGCCGAAACCGCGGGGACGGCCGCTCACGCGGTCGACCATCAGGTTGGCTTCCAGAACGGTGCCGTAAGCGGCGAAGGCGTCCTGGAGTTCGTTCTCGGTGGTATTGTAGGAAAGGTTTCCGACAAACAGTTTGTTGCTCATTGATGACTTGCTGTTCGGAGTACCGCTTGCGTTCTCGAGGTTGTTCCCGACTGCCGGGTTTCAAATCATCACCGAACCAAGTTCACCTGAGGATTCACCACGCCTTGGAAGCACTAGATCTCTGACAGACAGCACCCATCCTCCTTATTCTCAGGTTCAGGGCAATTCCTTTCGCCGACTATTTTTACCGACCCTCCCCCAGCCTGGACCCGACCGGGGCGATGGGGATCCATCAAAGCCGGACCGTGATGCCTTGGGTGGCGAGGAATTCCTTCGCTTCGCGGACGGTATGGGTGCCGAAGTGGAAGATGCTGGCGGCCAGGACGGCGTCGGCCCGGCCTTCCTTCAGCACGTCGGCCAGGTGCTGCAAGTTGCCGGCCCCGCCACTGGCGACCACCGGGACGCCCACCGATTCGCTGATGCGACGGGTGATCACGAGGTCGAACCCCTGCTTGGTCCCGTCGGCGTCGATCGAATTGAGCACGATCTCACCGGCCCCCAGTTCGCAGGCCCGCCGGGCCCACTCGAGGGCATCGAGGCCCGTCTCCTTGCGCCCCCCGGCGGCGAAGACGCCCCAGCGGTCGGGCCCGATCTTCTTGGCATCGATGGAAACCACGATGCATTGGCTGCCGTACTTCTCGGCTCCCTGTCGGATCAGGTCCGGATTCGAGATGGCGCTGGAGTTGATGCTGATCTTGTCGGCGCCGGCCCGGAGCATGAGTCCCATGTCGTCGACCGTCCGGATGCCGCCTCCGACGGTCAGCGGCATGAAGCACTGGTCGGCCGCCCGTTCGATGACTCCGATCATCGAGGCACGTCCGTGGGCGCTGGCCGTGATGTCGAAGAACACCATCTCGTCGGCGCCCTGAGCATCGTAGCGGAGGGCCATCGCCACGGGGTCGCCGACATTGCGCAGTCCGCCCTCCTCGGCCCGGCCGAATTGGACTCCGCGGGTCACCTGACCATCGTGGACATCCAGGCAGGGGATGATCCGACGGGCCAAGGGCGTCGGCCGCGGGTTCGACAGCAACGGTGTGGCCTGGGTGCCGGGTGCGCTGGAGTTCATGGTGTTCGGTGCCGGAGTCGCTCCCCGGACGGGGTTGACCGTGACAAATCGGCGGAAGGCCGCACAAGGGGCGAATGGGCTGGTCGCTCGAGCGCGGGCCCGACACAGTGGCAGCCCATGGCAGCGCGACGGCAGATTCTGGTGGTGACCGGCACGGGGACCGGCGTCGGCAAGACCGTGTTGTCGGCCCTTCTGGTGCGGCGTTGTGTCCAAACCGGGCGGCCAGTCCGGGCCTTCAAGCCGCTGTGCAGCGGCGGTCGCGATGACGCGAAGGCCTTGGCGGCGGCCTCGGGCGGGGCCCAGACATTGGATGAAATCAATCCCTGGCATTTCGAGGCTCCCTTGAGCCCGGCCTTGGCAGCCCGACTGGAGAGGCGGACCGTGAGCTTGATGCAGGTGGCCGAACACGTCCGCCGGCATTCCACGCGGAGCGGGCTCACTCTGGTCGAAGGAGCCGGGGGGCTCTTGAGCCCCCTCACCGCCGACGGCGACAACCGGGATTTGATTCTCCGTCTGAGGGCCTTCCCGTTGATTGTGGCCTCCAACCGGCTCGGAGTGATCCACGATGTCCGCGCCACGCTCGGAAGCTTGCCGCCGTCGCTGCGGAATCGGGCGCCGGTCGTATTGATGGCTCCAGCCACGGCCGATGCGTCCACGGTCCGCAATGCCCGAAGTCTCTCCGACTACCACCCGGCCGACCGTATCGTCGAAGTCCCCAGAGTTTCTGAAGAGATCCAGTCCGGAGCCGGTTCGCCTTCTGTCGCGTTGAACCGCAAACTCGACCAGATCCTGAGGTTGCTCGAGTCCTGAAACCGCCTCGGTCTTGCCCGATTCTTGTATTCCTGGGCATCCCATCCGTTGACCAGACCGATCCGGCCGACCCTGAGCGGCAGCGGGACCGGGCTGGAGGGAGCCTTGGAGGCGAACAGCCAGCCTCTCCCAGCGCGCAGCGCGAACGCTCCACTCCCAGAGCCTCCTCAGCGACCGGAGGCCTGGTCCCGCGGAGCCTCCCCTGCGATGTTCCGCTCAAGGATTCACGCCCTCCCCCGCATGGGCCTTGCTGGAGCTGTTGCCGACACGCGAAATCGCCCCAAGAACTCGCGGTTGCGGTCGGCTCAGTCCGTTGGCTATCGTCGACAACGATTCTATGACGTTGACCGAAAAGCTGTTGGCCCGAGCCGCGGGCAAATCCCAGGTGTCCGCCGGTGACAATATCTGGGTGAATGCGGATGTCCTCATGACCCACGACGTGTGTGGTCCGGGGACCATCGGTGTCTTCAAGCGCGAGTTCGGTCAGACGGCCAAGGTGTGGGATCGCAATCGGATCGTCATCATCCCCGACCACTACATCTTCACGTCCGACTCCAAGTCGAACCGCAACGTCGACATCTTGCGCGACTTCGTGCGGGAGCAGGACATCCCCTATTTCTACGACGTCATCGACGATCCCAACGGCGCCTGGAAGTTCGACGCCACCAAGGGCTTGCTGAAGCGCCAGTACGGTTCCCAGTACGCCGGCGTCTGCCACGCCGCCCTGCCCCAGAAGGGTCACACCCGCCCTGGCGAGGTGCTCTTCGGCACCGACTCGCACACGTGCATGGCCGGCGCCTTCAACCAGTTCGCCACCGGCATCGGCAACACCGACGCGGGCTTCGTCATGGGGACGGGCAAGCTGCTCATCAAGGTGCCGTCGACCATCGGTTTCCGCCTCGAAGGCAAGATGCAGCCGGGCGTCATGGCCAAGGACATCATCCTGCACGCCATCGGTGAGATCGGCTTCGACGGAGCCACTTATCAGGCCATGCAATTCCACGGGTCCGGTATCGCGACCCTGTCGATGGATGACCGCATGACCATCGCCAACATGGCCATCGAGGCCGGCGGCAAGAACGGCATCTTCCCCTTCGACGCGCGCACGGCCGAGTACGTCGATGCCCGCACTCGTCTGAATGGCACCCGGGCCACCTACGAGCCGGTCGAAGTCGATCGCGACCAGAAGTTCACCCGCGAGATCGTCATCGACCTCTCCCGGCTCGAGCCCACGGTGGCCTGCCACCCCGACCCCGGCCAACGCAAGTCGGCCAAGGAGTTGTCGAACATCCAACTCGACCGGGCCTATGTCGGCTCCTGCACCGGTGGCAAGACCAGCGACTTCGTGGAATTCGCCCGCGTGCTGCGGGGCAAGAAGGTGGTCATCGACACCTTCGGCGTGCCCGCCACTCCGGAGATCGTCCATGACTTGCAGAACACCCGTTGGGGCAACCAGACCATCTGGGACATCCTCGTGTCGGCCGGCGTGCAAATGACCGAGAATGCTGGTTGTTCGGCCTGTCTGGGTGGACCGGTGGACACCTTCGGCCGCATGAATGCGCCGCTCAAGTGCATCAGCGCCACCAACCGGAACTTCCCCGGCCGCATGGGTCACAAGGAGAGCCAGGTGTTCCTGGCCTCACCGGCCACCGTGGCCGCCAGTGCGCTGGCCGGTCGAGTGGCCGATCCGCGTGAGTACGTGAGCTGAACCAGAAGGTCGCCCATCCACTCCCGCTGGACCCCTGAATGATGGGGATTCCCGCGGGAGTTTTTCTTTGCCCCCTAGGGGAACTCTTCCACCCGGAGTCCGGTCTGGGTCCGGATGGTTTCCGCCACTGCCGACAGTTCTTCGACGCTCAGGCGTGTGGCCCAGGCTTCTGGCGTGGGCCGCGCCAGCGTGTACGCATGCACCTCCCGCACGTGGCCCCCGCCGTCCCGGATCTGGTTGAGGCGCCGGCAGTAGGCATCCAGTTCGATCGAAGACATCGGCTGGCCGTGGGTCTTGAGGAAGAGGCTTTGGATCACAATGGGTCGAACGCGTGCCGTTTCCAGCAGGTTGCCCAGGATCCGGTCGAAGCGCACCGAACTGCGGTTGATGTGCCGGTAGTATTCCTCGGTGCCGGCGTCGAGCTTGGCCCAGACCTCTCCGTGATGGGCCTCCATCAGCGACAGCCCTCGGCGGACCGAGGCCTTGTCGAGGCCGGCCGAATCGGTGATGAGCACGATCTTGGTCTCCGAAAGCCCCTTCTCGCGCAGCACGTCGGCCACCACCTCCACGCACACGTCGAAGTTGGAGACCATGGTGGGTTCGCCGTCGCCGCTGAAGGCCACGTCGCGGACGATCCGGCTCACCTCGGGCGGGGCGTCGCTGAATTTGGCCTCGCGGCCGAGCCCGCCGTTCAAGGCATGGTCGATGAGCCAACGCAGTTCGTCCCGCACCTGATCCAGGCGGACCTCACGGGCCTTGCCCGGAGTGGTGCGATCCACCTCGCAATACACGCAGTCGAAGTTGCACTGCTTGTCCGGGTTGAGATTCACCCCGATGGACAGCCCCCGCGACCGGCGCGAGATGACCGGATAGACGTACGTGAAGTCCTGATAGCGTCGAGCGTGATCGACAACGGCCTTCCAAGTGTTCCGGATCGGAATCGGAGCGGCGGGCGAATCTCCCATGGGGCCCAGCATAGGAGCCGAAGGACCAAAACGCGAACTGTTCGAACGCCGACGGCGAGGCGGGGTGGGTGTCGATCCCCAACCGGGTTCCTGCGGGGTGGGGAATAGTTCCCAATGGGGGCCGTGCGACGGGTGTTACAGAGGCGACAATGGGATGGAAGCGCCATGTAACGGGGGTGGGCGAGCCTCCAAGGCGCTCCAGGGCCTTGGCACGGTCTGTGCAGGAAGGATTCCAGAAACCGCGAGGTTCAAGTCTCCGAGTGGAGTGTCGAAGCCTCGCCTGTCCGAAACAAACCACATCCAAATCAACTCCAAGAAAATGAACTCCAAGAAGTCCCTCCTGCTGGCCTCGATGCTCGCCGCCATCACCGCGCTGAGCTCGGTCGCCCAAAGCGCCCCGCCGACACCCCCCACCACTCCTCCCACCGAAAAGCCGGCCCGTCCGGAGAAGCCCCAGCGTGGCCGTGGCCCCGGTGTTGAAGTGCCCCGGATCGGGGTGCCCGACAAGGTCCTGCCCACCCTGCCGCAGGCCCTACAGGACCAGATCGGCAAGTATCGGGAGCAGTCCAAGACCTTCATCGATGCCCAGCGCGAACTGGCCAAGACGCTGAGCACGGCCACCGAGGAGCAGCGCAACACCATCCGCGAGCAGCTCAAGGCCAACCGCGACAAGTTCCTCACCGACTCCCAGCAGTTGCGCACGGAGATCCGCGACCAGCTGAAGGATCTGGGTGTCGCTGTCCGCGAGAACAAGCCCACCGACGGCGGTGGCACCGGCGGCGGCAAGGGCCCCGGCCGTCCTCGCGGCTGATCGGTATCGCACTCCTCGGAGTCGATTCCATCGGGTTTGAAGTTCAAGGCGGGGCAGGCGAATCGCGGGTTGCGGCTCGCCTGCCCTTGTTGTGTCCGACACCCTCGGGTTCATCGACCGGGTTCACCGCCGCATGCCGATCCTGACATCCATTCCCAGCCGGAGCGGCCTCTCCGGGTTGTGGTCGATCCTGCGGGCCTGGGAATGGTGGGGACTGACGGTGTGGCTCTTCGGAGTCGGGCTCCGGGCCGGTCAACCGGTGCTCGGGCCGCTCCATCCGCGCGATCCGGACCTCGAATTGGAAATTCCGGTGTGGACGACCACGGTGACCCTGCGCAGTTCGGGCGGTTGGCGTGACAATGCGCTGCTCTCCGGCACCAATGCCCAAGACACTCCTTTCGCCGGGTATGGATTCGAGGCGTTCCTGCTCCGCATGCCCCTCGACGCCCACCGCTGGACCCTCTTTGTCGGCGGCGAAGAGCGTCGTTACCTGAAGACGGTCGACTCCGGCCTCACCGGTCAGCCCGTCGATGGCGATGCCTGGCTTTCGACCTATGGCGAGTACCGATACCAAAGCCCGTCGGGATGGAGTCCCGGACTGGTCGGTCAATACCTCTACGCCAATCAGGTGTTCGATGCCTCGACGTTGGCCGATGGTTTGGGTTCGGTGCGGACCAAGGTCCATTCACTCACCGCGCACCCGTCTGTGCGTTGGACGCGGGGTCGGGGCTTCCGTTGGGAGATCGGCCACCAGTGGCAGCGGCAGAACTTCAACCCGCCGCTCGATGGCTTCTGGCAGACCGGACCGCGTTCGGTGCTCGCCTGGGACTACGCCGAGAATTCGGCGTTCGAAGCCACGGTGCGGTATGAGAGCCGGCCCTATGATTCCCGACCGGCGGCCAACCTGTTGGGGGTGCCGGAACCGGACACCATCGCCCGATTCACCCAACTCAATGCCGATCTGGCCTGGAAGCATCAGTGGTCGGCCCAACCCAGACTCCGTTCCACGGTGCGTCTCTTCCAGATGGTCAATCGCGATCAGGCGGTGGGGTTCTATGACTTCAACCGCTGGGGAGTGGCCGGAACGCTGCGGTGGGAGGGATCGCGGTGGGGAACCCAGTGCGGAGCGCGCTGGAGCCAGTGGGATTACCAGCGGCAGTTCATCTCCCCGGCCCCGGAAGACCTCTTCAAATACCGCCACACCCAGGATGTGGAGACCAACGCCCGGCTGTACCGCAAGCTGGGGCGTCACGCCACGGTGTTTGCCGAGTATCTGTTCGAGCGGCAGAATTCGAACGTGCTGTTGTACACGTACGCATCCCACACGGCGACGGGGGGATTGGAATGGGAGTTTTGAAGCCCCATCGCAAACCGGTCTGGATGCACGGCCCCACCCTGCTCGCGGTGGGGGCGGCGGTGGCGGTCCTGGTGGCGACCGTGCTGGGTACCCGCCTGCAGTTGCGTCGCGATTTGCGCGCCGGGTTGTCGGAGCGCGAATCCCGCGGGGTGGCCGCGCTGTTCCAAGGTCGTTTCGCCGCCCTGCGAGCCGAGGGTGTCGATGATCCGCTGCTGGCCGCCGTCGAGGTGGCCACCCTGCCGCAGTTGGCCCACGTCCAGCGGATCACCGTCTTCGATGCCCGCGGCGCGCTGCCCTCGCGGATCTATGGCGACTCGATCGTGCCCCCGCCCGGGCCCGCCCAGGTGGAGCGGTTGATCTGGGGCGAGGTGCTGCAAGAGGTTCAACACGGGGCGCAACCCGAGGTCCGGCCCGCCGCCGGCGGCTCGGCCGTCCTGCGGATGTACATCCCTCTGCCCGACGGGCCCGCGCCGTCGCTGGTGGGCATTCTGGGTGTCGAAGTCGAGGGGGGCGCCCTGCTGGAGGAGTACACCCGGTTGGATCGCAGCCTGTGGCGCCAAGGTTTCCTCACCGTGCTCCTGTCGGGGACGGCTCTGAGCCTCGCTCTGGTCGTGGCCTTCGGGCGATTGGCCCGCACCAACCGCGACCTCCTCGAGCGGGGTGAACGTCTGGCCCGCGCCAACCGGGAGTTGATGGTGGCCACCAAGACCGGGGCCATGGGGGCGGTGGCCTCGCACCTGGTCCACGGGTTGCGCAACCCCTTGGCCGGCCTCCAGGCGTTCCTGGCCGCCATCGGGGATCGACCGGTGAGCGCCGAAGATCGGTCCGAGGCGATGGCCACCCTGCGCCGGATGCGGGCCCTCATCGACGGCGTGGTCCGGGTGCTGCGCGATTCCGGCGGGGTTTCCGAGTTCGAGATGGAGATCGGCGAACTCCTGCCCCGGGTGCTCCAGCGGGTGGATCCGCGAGCCCGCGCCCGCGGGGTCCAGGCGGTCCTCCGGTGCGGATCCACCCGTCGGTTGTCCCATCGGGAGGCCAACATCCTGCTCCTGGTGGTCGAGAATCTCGTCGGCAACGCGCTCGAAGCGGCACCGGATCGCTCCGAAGTGGTCGTCGCCGCGTCGGAGGCTCCGGGGGAGGGGTTGGTCGTCCGGGTCAGCGACACCGGTTCGGGGATCGCTCCGTCGGTTCGGGAGCACCTGTTCGAGCCCACGGTGTCCACCAAGCCGGGAGGCAGCGGGCTGGGATTGGCCATCACTCGGCAACTGGCGCTGAGCATGGGGGGAGATGTGGTCCTCGAGGCCACCGGCCCCGGAGGCTCGACCTTCGCCGTGCACCTGCCCCCCGAGGCGGCGCGGGCGGCCGAGGATATCGATCAACGGCTGTCCGAATTGCGCCCTGTGGAGCCAAGACCTATAAAAACCCCGTGAATTACCCGAGCCGAACCTGCGGGCCTCGCCGCGCCCCGGGGTCCCCGATGGCCCACCCGGGGTCGATGCGGTGCCGGTGGATCTGGGGGCTGTTGCTCCTCTGGGTGGGTCTGGCCGTGTGCGGCCCGGTGTCCGCCCAAGGCACCAATCTCACGTGGCGGTGGTCCAACCCGACTCCCTTCGGCAATGCCATCACCGATCTGGCATGGCGAACCAACCGCCTGTACCTCGCCGTCGGAGACCGCGGCTCGGTCTGGGTGGCTCAGGCACTGCCCGAGTGGCGTCGTGCCCGGACCGGAACCACCGCGTCGTTGCGCGGGGCCACCTACCTGGGCGACCGGGCGATCGTGGTGGGTGAGGGCGGGACCATCCTCTGGTCCGATGGCGAGGTCTTCGAAGCGGCGGTCACCGGTCAGAGCCGCTGGTTGGAGAGCGTGGCCGCCTCGTCCGACCGGGTGGTGGCCGTGGGCGACGGGGGCACCGTGCTCGTCAGCACCAATGGCGTCGAGTGGCGGGCGGCCTCCACCGGCAAGACCAACAACCTCACCAGTGTGACCTATGCCTCGGGGCTCTTTGTCGCCGTGGGCGATGCCGCCTTCGTGGCCAGCAGCGCCGACGGGTTGACCTGGACCGTGCGCAACACCGGCAAGACCGGATTCAATCTCTACCGTGTGGCTCCGGTCTCCACCGGTGTCATGGCCGTGGGCGACTCCGGCAACTATGTGATCAGCCGTACCGCGCAGCTGACCCAGTGGGACTCCGGGCGGATCGTCACCACCAATGCCCTGACGGCGGTCTTGGCGGTGGGTAGCGAGCGGCTGGTGGGAGGTGCCGGCGAGTTGCGTTTCGGGGTCAGCCTCTTCGGCAATTGGGTGTGGTCCTCCGAAGTGAACCCGCTCCGGGCCAACCCGGCCCCGCTGCTGACCTACCAATGCCTGCTGTGGGATGGCCAGCAGGTGATCGCCGGAACCCGCGGCGGCTTGATCGTGACCGGAACCCGGTCCTCGAGCTTCGCCGGATTCAATTGGTCGTACACCGAGCCCACCGGTCTTTATGCGATCTGGGATTCGGCGGTGTTCAGCGTTCCCGGAACCAATGTCAGCGTGGCGTTCACCGGCCTGGTTCCCGCCTTCACGACCAACACCACCCCACAGACACTGCGGGTGACGGTGGGCGAATCGGCGCAGTTCATGGACAGCCCCGACGGCAAGAATTGGAAACGCGGTCTGGCCCCGGCCAGCGCGTCGGGCGTGAACTACTATGCGGTGGGCGGTCGTCCGGGCCTGGCCGTCGCGGCCGGTTCATCCGGAGCGTTGGCCCTGAGCCGCACCGACTACGTGCCGCTGGTCAGCACCAACAGTGCGACCCAGGGAACCCAGAGTGTCCGGATCCTGATCACCAATCAGGTCAACACCCTGGGCATCGCCTGGGAGGCGGTGTCATCGGGGGTGAACTCCGACCTCCGGGCCGTGTGTGCCGACAGCAACCTGTTTGTGGTGGCCGGATCGGGCGGTGTCATCCTGACCAGTGCGGATGCCCGTTCGTGGACGCGTCGGACTTCCGGATCGACCGCCTTCCTCAGCGGAGCCGCCGCGTGGCCGGGAGGGTTCGTGGTTTCTGGTCAGAACGGGACCTTGCTGAGCAGCACCAATGGCCTCACCTGGACGACCCGTGCTTCGGGGACGACCCGATGGCTGTGGCGAGTGCGATGGCTGGGCGACCATCTGGTGGCCGTGGGTGACGGCGGTACGGTGCTGACCAGCACCAATGGCCTTGCCTGGACAGCCCGTCCGACTCCTTCGACCACCTGGTGGAACGATGTGACCTGGCAGTCGGGATGGTTCTGCCTGGTGGGTGATGGGGGTGTGGTCGCGCTGTCTCAAGACCTGTCGAGCTGGGTGGAGACACCCACTCTCACCACGCGGAATCTCTACACGGCCTGTGCGGCTCAGGGCCAATGGGTCGTGGCGGGAACGGGCGGGGCCATCCTGAGGACCCGGGCCGTGGCCTATGACGCCCCGGTTCAGATCCTCAACTATCCGAAGGCTCCCGAGGACAGCTTGTTCCTTTTCGGAGGTCAGATGGATCAGACCTTCCGGTTGGAGCGATCGGCCGACCTGCAAATCTGGGAAGAAGCCGTCGATCTGGAGATCAGCGATCCGGAAGGCGTGCTCATCCTGATGGATGCCACCACCAATGCTCCGAGTGGTCAGTTTTTCCGGATCCTGAATCCTTGAAGATCGGAGAGCTCCCCCCGGTCGGGAACCATCGCCTGGCCGTGGGTCCGCGTGAGTTCATCTGGGCCCGTGTCGTCGCGCTTGTCAGTCTGGACCGATCCGGTATCTTGACGGTTGCCCGTCATGAAAACCCCAGACTCTTTTCGCCGCCGTGAGGCGCGTCGCCGTGGCTTCACCCTCATCGAACTGCTGGTGGTCATCGCCATCATCGCCATCCTGGCAGGCATGCTCCTGCCGGCCTTGGCCAAGGCGAAGTCCAAGGCCCAGGGCATCGGTTGCGTGAACAACGGCAAGCAACTCACCCTCGCCTGGCATTTGTATTCGACCGATTACAACGATGCCGTGGCCAACAACTACGGGGTGGCTGAAACCATCCAGGCCATCGACCAGAGGGTGTTCGACAACTGGGTCAACAACGTCATGACGTGGGGTGTCGGCAGCGGCACCGCTGAACGCAGCGTCACCAATGATGCCTGGGTCGTGAATGGCGTCTTGGGCAAGTACACCGGCGGGGCGGTGGGTGTGTACAAGTGCCCGGCCGACATTTTCGTCGCACCGGCCCAGCGCGCCAAAGGATGGGCCCGTCGCAACCGGAGCATGGCCATGAACTCTTTCTTCGGGCGCTTCAGCATCGGCAACGACTCCACCAAAGACGGACGCAACTGGGGCTTCCCCGACCGCATCCAGTTCCTCAAGCAGTCGCAGGTGCCGTCGCCCGCCAAGACGTGGCTCACGCTCGATGAGCATCCCGACTCCATCAACGACGGCTACTTCATCAACAATCCGGACGCCTCGGCCTGGCAGGACATACCGGCCTCGTATCATAACGGCGCCTGCGGATTCTCCTTCGCCGACGGCCACGCCGAGATCCGCCGCTGGCTCAGCGGCACCTCCAAATATCAGGCCGTCAAATTCTCCTATCCGGCGACCAAGTCGTTCGACGCCCAGGGCCGCGTCGACTTCCAGTGGTACCGCGAACGCACCGGCTACATTCTGGCCAACGGCAGCGTGCCGCAGTACGGCTACTGAAGAGCGTTGGTTCTCATCCGATCGGGGCACTCCGGGATTCGACCCTGGAGTGCCCCGTTGGCTTTTGCAGGCGGGCCGAAGTCGCCCCGGGTCGCCGCCGTGGAACGGCCGGAGAGGCTTCCTCTGGATGCCCGGATCGGGGTGCTTTCAGAATCCTTCCATGCCCACGACCCGCAGGATCTCCTCCAGCGTGGTCTCACCCCGCAGGGCCCGTCGCAGGCCGGCCTGCCAGAGGGTTTCCATCCCTTGAGTCTGGGCGAGTTCCTGGAGTCGCCGGGTGGGTAGTTTCTGGAGCACCGCATCGCGCAGGGTCTCGTCCACCTTCAGGGTCTCCATGACCGTGGAGCGTCCGTTGAACCCGGTGTGGTTGCAGGCCGGGCAACCGCCCCCGCGGTGGAACTGCGCCGTCTCCCGCATCTCGGCCGGCACGCACGACAGCACGGCCGGATCGGGACGGTAGGGTTCGAGGCACACCGGGCAATTGCGTCGGATCAATCGCATCCCCAGCACACCCGTGATCGAGGAGGCCAGCAGGAAGGGTTCGATGCCCATGTTGATGAGCCGGGCGAAGACTCCGGTGGTGCTGCCGGAGTGGAT
Organism: Verrucomicrobiales bacterium; assembly: GCA_027490985.1. Lineage (GTDB taxonomy): Bacteria > Verrucomicrobiota > Verrucomicrobiia > Limisphaerales > UBA9464 > SXXZ01. The sequence goes on along the minus strand of JAIXXC010000153.1, from coordinate 63,879 downwards.
GGTGCTGATGACCAGATGCCCGGTCAGGCCCGCTTGGACGGCGATCTGAGCCGTTTCGGCATCGCGGATCTCGCCGATCATGATCACCTGGGGGTCTTGCCGCATGAGCGAGCGCAGGGCCACCGGGTAGGTGTAGTCGCGGGCCGCGTTGCACTGCGACTGGGCGATCAGGGGCAGCGTGAACTCCACCGGGTCTTCGACCGTGGCGATGCTGATGCTCGGGCCGGCCCGCTCGATGAGGTGGCAGAGCGAGGCGTAGATCACCGTGGTCTTGCCGGAGCCGGTAGGCCCGGTCATGAGCATGAGACCACTGGGCCGGGTGAGCAGTCCCTTCAGGGTCTCCAGGGTATCCGTCTCGAGACCCAGGGCCTCCAGATTGAAGGCGCGGTTCGAGGGGTCGAAGATGCGGATGACGGTCTTCTCACCGCGGATCGTCGGAAACGTCGAGATGCGCAGCACCACGTTGCCCGCCTCCGGGAAGGTGTTGGCACGGCCTTCTTGAGGGAGCTGGGTTTCATGGCCCATGAGGTTGGCCATGACCTTCAGACGGCCGGTGATCTTCGGCAGCAGGTCGCTGGGCAGATGGATCAGCTCATTGAGCACGCCGCTGATGCGCACCCGCACGGCGATGCTCGATTCCCAGGGCTCGATGTGGATGTCGCTCGCCCCGGAGCGCACGGCATCGACGATCACCAGGTCGACCAACCGGACGACATCGATGTCTTCGTCGGACGGACAGGATTGCAGGAACCGGAGCGTTTCGCTCATGGCAGGAGTGGAGAGGACCCCGTGGAAAAAGCCAACCGCTCATCGGCCGAGGCACGGAGTGGAACCGCGATTCCACCCCGCGTCGCTGAAGGCGTTCCGGGTCGCAACGGGTCGTTCAGGGTGACGGCGTCGTCGGGGGGCGGTCTCCGAGCAGATAGGCCCGTCGCTGTTCGGCGAAATGCTTGAGCCCCATCGTCCCTCCGCCTCCCGGACCGAACCCATTGCCCGCCGTATCCTGGGTCAGACTCCGGTCGAAGGCTTCGGTGGAGTCGAGCTTCCGACCGTCGGCCTTCACGTCGTCGGCGATCAGCGTGTGGAGGCGTTCGGCGAGGGGTCCCAGCTTCTGCCAGTCGAGGGAAAGCTCGGCCACGGTGCGGACATGGCTCAGATACCGCTCGCGCAGGGTCGGAACCGCCAGCAATTTGGAGATCAGGGGCTTGTTGGCATCGTGAGCGGCGAACAGCGGGTCGAGCTTCACCCCGTCCACCCGGTTGCCCCCAGTCGGACCTCCAGGACCCCCGGGACCTCCGGGCCCCCGGCGTCCACCGGGCCCGCCGCCGAAGCCGGGACCGCCCGCGCGGTTGAAGGCTTCGTTCATGTCGTGCGGCACCACATGGAATCGGCCGTTGGGGTCCTGATAGAGCGCGTAATCGCTGGTGCGGATCCAATAGCCGTCGTTGTTGATGAGGGCGTTTTCAACGGCGAGGAATCGCAGGGCTCCGTCGATGTCCAGGATCGGGGACAAGGCCGACTCCAGTCGGTCGGCCGGGGTCTGGTTGAGAATGCGGGTGAGTTGGATCAGATCCTTCCAGGCCTTCTGGCTGTCCTTGCCCTTGAGCGAGTAGATCTTCTGGTAGGGGGCCGGATCGTCGCCCAGGTAGGCGAGGGTGCCGCGCCCATTGGGGCTGCCCGAAACCTTCCACCGGTGCCCTTGGGTGGATCCGAAGAACTCCCGGGTGAACTGTTTGTCGAATTGCTGCGCATTGGCGTAGATGCCCCAGTTCTCGCCTTGGATCACCACCCGGACGAGATTGACCTTCGGGGCCGGCAGGTATTCCCGGGCGACATGGCTGTAGAGCACGGTCCGCAGGAACGACGGATCCTCATGCGAATTGAGCAGGTTGAGGGTCTTGTTGCCGCCGAGAGACTGGTCCTTGTGGGCGAAATCCAGCGACACGTTGAGCGAGCGTTTGCGGCCTTCGGCCACCGTGAAATAGGACGAGGCCCCCCGAAAATGGACACCCACTTCGCGGTAGGTCTTGCCGTCGACCGTGAGCGTGGCCGGCACCTCGACGTCGGTGTTGTTGAAGTCGGCCAGCTCCTTCTCCCAGTCGGCATTCTCGAACTGCAGGAAGACGGTGCGCACGGTGCCCTCGTCGTACAACGGGGTGTCCGGATGATTCCGCACCTCGGCGGGGGTCAGCCGTGGGCCGGGTGTCGGGACCGGTGTCTCCCCACCGCCCCAGGGTCCGCCGCGTCCGCCGGGTCCGCGGCCTCGGATCCGACCGGCAGCCTTCTCCTGCACGAGGAAATCGCGGGCCGCCTTGCGCTCGGTGGCATCGAGGCGTTTGTCGCCGTTCGTGTCGAACCGGCTCACCAGCAAGGTCTTCGGAGCCGAACCCGGTCCACCGGGCCCGCCGCCACCGGGGCCACCGCGGGGGCCACCCCCGAATCCGCCTGGACCGCCTGGACCGCCGGGGCCGAATGGAGGAGGGCCGCCGAAGTCCGGAGGCGGCCCCGGGGGGCGGTCGGCGTCATTCTGCGCAAGGGAGGTCGGCGCGATCGCCAGCGACCACACGGCGGTGGTCAACAAGGTCCAGGTTCTGGGGTTCATGAGCGTGTCTGAAGTGACCACCCGGGTCCGGAATGGGTTTCCATGGGTTTCCATGGGTTTCCATGGGTTTCCCGGTTTTTGTTCCGATGCCGGACTCGAGCGTGGCTTCAAGTCCACTCGGAGTCCTTCAAGACCGTGTGTGGAGCGTGAGGGAGATTTGTGAAGGAATGGTAAAGCCGGCCGCTCCGGGCCGGGGTGCCCGAGCGGGTTTCAGAAGCGCACGGCCTCGTTGGTCTTGCCGCATTGAGGGCAGCGCGACCGCTCCACCTCGGCGTCGTCGGTGTAGACCGAACTGCACCGCACGCAGCGGAACACCTGATCCTGCGACACATCCGATCCGATGCGCCGCCGGCGGAATTCGTCCACCAGAGCGAGGAATCCCAACCCCGCCAGGAGCAGGGTCACCCACAGGGCGATGACGGTTTCCGGCTGCATGGTCGATCAGAGCGGGTGGGCGGGTCCCTGGGGAGGCGCGCCCGGAATCGGATGGATGCTGACCAGGCCCCAGGTCAGCGGATCGGCCTGCAGCGCATCGGCTTGTCGGGCCTGCGGAAGCGGGTTGAACCGGGCGTTCCAAACGGCCTCGAGGGCGGCCAGATCGGCGGCCTTGGACCCCGATCCGACCGTGACGCGCGCGGTGATCACCTCGCCCCACGGGTTGACCGCCACTTCGATCCGGGTGGGTTGCGGCGAATCGCCCTCGGTCCAGACCGTCGCCTTCAGGGGCCGCATCAAGCCCCTCTGGGCCAGTGCCCCAAGGAGGTCCACACGGGTGTGTTCGAGCGTGATGCGGGCCAGGCTGTCGGAGGTGGGCGCAGCGGTGCGCAGGTCGGTCGATCGGGCCGGAGGAACGGGTGTCGGCGGCAGCGGGCCGAGGTTGGACCCGGCGGGGTCGGCCGGCAGGAACGAGGGCTTGGGTTCGGTTCGACCCCACCCATAGGTCACCGGCGGCAAGGCCTGCGCGGCATCCCCCGAAAACCCACCGGCCTCGGGCAGGGCGAACCGCGTGGGTGACGACAGGGTGCCTTCCAGAGGATCGGGAGAGGTGGTCGACCAGACCACGGCGAATGCGTCGGTCCGACCCAGGTTCGGTCCTCCGGGGAAGCGGGCCACCAGCCAGAATCCACCCGCATGCAGCAAGGTCAGCAGGGCCGTGACGCCGATCCAGCGGCGGGAGCTCCATCCGGGGTTCGGGGCGGTCATGGAGTCGTCGGGGTGGGTGAGCCGTTGCTGCCACTGCCACTGCCACCGAGCACGATCTCCGACAGTCCGGCCTCGCGGGCCAGGCCGGCGAGTTCTTGAAGCCGCTCGTAGCGCACCGAGCGATCGGCCTGCAGGTAGAGCTTGCGGGGCCCTTTCGGTGCGCCGGCCCGGGCGCTCAGGCGGGCCTTGAGCACGCCCAGATCGGGCACGATCTGGTTTTCGAAATAGCACTGCTCGCCCGCGTCGACCGCCACCACGAGGAATGGATCGCCCGTCCAGGTTCCGATGCGGGTGCCGCCCGCGGGCAACTCCAGACGCGTCCCCACCGGCAGCACCAGGTAGCCGCCGAACAGCATGAAGAAGAGCAGCACGAACACCACGCACAGGTAGGGCGCCAACTCGAACTGCCCCTTCAGCGGCTTGAGGGTCCGCGTGAATTTCATGGGGTTCCGGAAGGTTTGGTGGCGGCCGTCTCGGCGGTCTGGGTGACCATCTTCACGGCCTCGGCCGAAGCCCGTTCCATGTCGAGGACCACCGCGTTGACCCGGGCCACGAGGTAGTTGTAGGCCGCGTAGCACACGGCGGCGATGGCGATGCCCAGGCCGGCGGTGTACAGCGCCTGCCACACCCCGGCGAAAAGTTCGGCCGGTGCGGCGAATCCGGGGCCGGTCTGGAGGCGCCGGAACGTGCCGCCGATGCCCACCAGTGTGCCGAGCAGGCCGATGAGAGGCGCGATCTGGGCGAAGGTGGCCAGCAGGGGCAGGTTGGCCTCGAGGCGCGGCACCTCCACCCAGCCCACCTCTTCGATCGCCTCCTGGATGCGTTCGCGACCCGCATCACGGCTGAGGATGGCCGACTTGACCAGACGCGAGACGGGCCCGGGCGTGGCGTCGCAGATGGAAATGGCCTCGATGACATTGTCGCGCTTGAGCACGTTGCGCACGCCGGCCAGGAACTGGGCCGAATCGATCTGCACCCGATGATAGTACAGCAGGCGCTCGATGATGACGCTCAGCGCCACACCCGCCAGGAGGGTCAGCAGCCAGAAGAGGATCCCAAAGCCGCCACCGGCGGCCTCGGCCGGAGCGGCGGTCGGCAGAGCCGTGCCGTTGGTGGGCGACACGGCCGCCAGCAGGACGGGAAACGTCATGGCGCTCAGGATGAGCGTTCGACGGGGTGCGGGCAATCCCCAAGCCCCGGGGTACAGGTCACGAGTCCTCAGCCCCACGGCCCGGGTTCCGATCTCCACGAGCGGCGGTTGGGGCGACCGGGAGCGGGCGATCACCGGGCGTTGTCGGCGAAGATGCGGGCTTCCTTCTCGGTGATCTTGCCGTCGCGGTCGGTGTCGGCGCGGCGCACCGCTTCGTTGAAGACCTGATGGGGTCCGTTCACGGTGGTGATCTTGTGCGACAGGATCACCGGGATGTGGAACTCGGTCTTGCTCTCTGTCGGGGTCGATGAGGTGCGGATCTTCTCGACGGCCTCATAGAACGTCCGGGCCGCCGCATCGGTCTCGAAGGAGATCGGCAGGCGCTCCTCATCGTGGCGGATGGTTTCCTGATGGGAGATGCAGCCCAGACCGCCGAGGGCGAGCAGCAATCCGGCGGTGCCGGAGACGAAAGCGCGCGAAGTCATCACGCCCTTAGGGACCGCGGAAGTGCCGTTGCGTTCAATCCATTTCTTGAATGCCCGGCTTGAAGATATCGCCCGCTGACCGAGTCTTCCGCTCACGCATGACGCTTCCCTCCTTCGACAGCACCTTGCGCACCCGTGTGGTGTTCGGAGCCGGCAGCCTCGATCGGGTGGGCGAACTGGCCGCCGGTCTGGGCGGACATCGGGTGCTGTTGGTCACCGATGCGGGCATCGTGCGTGCGGGTCATGCGGCCCGGGCCGTGAGCCGGTTGCAGGCGGCCGGTCTCGCAGTGAGCGTCTTCGACGCGGTGCGCGAAAATCCGACGACCCTCGATGTGGCCCGGGGTCTCGAGGCGGCCCGGGGCGCTTCGGTGGATTTGTTCGTGGGCCTCGGCGGCGGCAGCTCGATCGACACGGCCAAGGGCGTGAATTTCCTGCTCACCCAAGGCGGCGAGATGCGCGATTATCAAGGGGTCGGCAAGGCCACCCGGCCCATGCTGCCGCTCATCGCCATCCCCACCACGGCCGGCACCGGCAGCGAATGCCAGAGCGCGGCGCTCATCGCCGACGAGGTCACCCATCACAAGATGGCCTGTCTGGATCCGAAGGCCGCCGCGCGCATCGCCCTGCTCGACCCCGAATTGACGGTGTCGCAGCCGCGCCGCGTCACCGCCCTGACCGGTCTCGATGCGCTGGTCCATGCCGTGGAGTCGGCCGTCACCACGCGCCGCACGGTGTGGTCGTCGATGTTCTCGCGGGAGGCGTTCCGACTGTGCGCCGGGGCCTTGGAAACCGTGCTGCGTTCGCCCGACGACCTCGAGGCCCGCGGCCGCATGCTGCTGGGGGCGGCGATGGCCGGCACGGCCATCGAAAACTCCATGTTGGGCGCGGCCCACTCGGCGGCCAATCCGCTCACCGCGCATTTCGGCATCGTTCATGGCGCGGCCGTCGGGCTGATGATCCCGCAGGTGATCCGCTTCAACGCGGCCGACCCGGAGGTCCGAGGTATCTATGCCGACCTCGCGGCCACCGCCGGATGGACCGGCCCCGACATCTCGCCCGAGGCCGCGGCTTCGGTGCTGGCCGACCGGTTTCAGGGCTGGCTGCAATTGGCGGAGATCCCCGAAACGCTCACGGCCGCCGGCGTGGATCCGGCCCGGATCCCGCTCCTGGCCGAGGAGGCCTCGCGGCAGTGGACAGCCACCTTCAACCCCCGCCCCATCACCGCCCCCGACTTCGAACGCCTGTATCGCCAGGCGCTTTGAATCGGCTGCACCGAGTCGGTGCATCGCGGTCGCCTGACCGGCGGTAATCCTCAGTTCCCAGCCCAGTGGTTCGGGGTGGGTCGTCGGCAGTTTGCTCCAACAGCCCGACACCTCGGGTGCCCATGGCCATTGAATCTCAGTTGACCTGGAGTCCGACCGCGGGCCCTTGTTTGAAACCTGCCCGACCGCTCCATCCCCGGAATTTGTGTGTGGGCCTTTCCCTTCCGGTGGACGGAGGGATCTTGGGGTTCATTCGGATGACCTACTACGGACCGAATAGCACGTTCGCCAGGATGGGGATCTGTTCCTTGTACACCGACCCCAACATAGTGGCCCGTTACTCCAATCCATCGGCGAAGGATGGTCGTGACGTCTTGGTGGAGCGTCGATCGGTGAAGTACTACCGCCGCGATGGCAGCGGGGGAGGGTACAGTCTGTGGTATTACAAGGCGGGTGCCGTCGATAAGCTGTTCGAGTACGAGTTCCAATCGGAAGATATCGGTATGCCTTCACCGGGCGCGGTAGGACGACCCTTTGAAAACCTGTCCTCAAGCCACCGACTGGAGATCCAATTCGTTCCCAAGGCGACGGTCTTCTCGCTGAAGAACGAAGAATCCAGGAGGCCCGACGACGTGATGGGTGCCATGCTGCTTCGCTTAGAAGGAGCCGCAGGGGCCGCCTCTGAAGAGGTGCAAGGGATTATCGAGTTGGGTAGCATGGTCTTCGATCCGATGGAGGCCGTGGGTTTAGCCCAGAATATGGGTCAAGCCATCGTCCATTGGGATCAGACCATGGCGGCCATCCAGCGCCAGGTGGACGACACGGCCAATACCTACTGGGAGAGCCGTCTCGGCCTGATCAACCCCGAAGACGCCTACCGAAAAGAAGGTGCCTTTCTTTTCCATTTGGCTTCTAATGTGACCGGCGGATGGGTGGTCAAGGGAGCGGGGAAGGCGAGGATGGCAGGGAAGGTGGATGATGTTGCAGGATTGGTTGCAAAGAAAATAAGCACTGGGCGGACAGTCCCCAACAGTCTCAAGGAAAAGTTGGCTATGGAACAGGTAATGGCTAATCCGATGGGAACAACACCTCCGCGAATGCCGCCGATGTCTGACACGAAAAACAATCTGTTAGCTGCGGACGGCTGGGTGAAACGCGCTCAAATCGTCAACGACGTTGAAATTCATTACGTCGAAAATATCTCGACTAAGCAGATGGTCGACTTCAAATTTGTGAAACCATGACTTTTAACGATCAGCTTTTGCATGCGATTGGCGAATGGAGCAAGGATCCGATTGAAGATGAATTGGTCTTTGTGAAGTTTCGGGAACGCTTTGTAAATCGTATGTCTACTGTGGAGGCGTTCGAAGCAATTGGGGCAACGGTTGATGTATTGTTGGGTCAGTCTGATGAATCCAACGCCATCGAGGTGGCGCAGACGCTCATCGCGTTGGCAAGGCGAAGTGATACAACTGAGATTCCTGCCCGTCTCCTTGAACAAAAGATGGCTATCGTAAGTCATTTCTCAAAATTTGGCGATTATGCAAAAAACAAACAACAGGAGATTTTTGATTATTATCGGCTTTGACAATGAATTTTGATTCGTGAAATGCATTGACATTGCTAATGCTGTTGTTTAGCTAATAGGCCTGGAAATTGGTTTATGGAAGCGGGGAACCAGAGGTGTGGCATCTACAGCCAATCAAATAACCATGAACGATCTCATTGCTGGAATAGTGACGTTGGAACACGTGGGTCAGAAACTTACCTCTGATGAAGCAGCGGCACTCAAACTCAAGTTCAATCAACTTCTAGTCGAAATTCGCGGTAGCCGAAACATAGAGGCCGCTAGTTCCCATCTCGACCTCTTGGGACAGCTACAACACGAATTGGCTAGAGCGTGCTTCAAGTGGAATATGGAGCTTCCTTTGCCTCTCCGTCGATTGGTTCGAGAATTCGACCGATCAGATGATCCTGATTTGAGGCTAGCTGTTTACAAGCAAATCAAAGGCGGCGCTTCTTTTATGTGATGCCGCGACCGACGGTGTCTCGCTAAATAGTGTGAAAGGATCTAGCGCGCCTCTGGCCTGCACGCCATTAGTCGGCCACCCTCGCCTGCCGTGTCACGCTGGCTGCGTGGGAAACCAAGGTGGCCCTTAGTCTTTACACAAACCGGCCCCCACGGTCTTCCATGGCGACTCAGCGAATTCGATGAAGTATCATCCACTATCAGATCATCGTTGGACTCCGGCCGTACTAGCCTAAAATGAAACCCTCCCTAATACGTCCCATAACGATCGCCCTGGCCTCGCTCTTGATTGGGGGCGTCTTGGGGATGTGGCTGAACCGGCCGGTGTCGCGCTCGGATGAGGCGGGATCGCCGGCGGCGGGACTTCGGCAATTGGACGGCCGGATTAACGCGTTTCGGTCGCAGTCGGGAGCCTCGGCACCCTCCAGCGCTCCCGCCTCCATCCGCTGGGCCTCGCTCGACGATGACGGCTACCTCAAGTACCTCACCGAACTGAAGCGCATCGGCTGCCCAGTGCGGACCCTCAAGGACATCATCGAGGGCGACGTCGAGGACCTCTACCGACCCCAACTCGCTGCGGCCAGCGGGCCCTATTGGTCCCACTCGGTGCGGGCCCGACGGGACGTGGTGCTCAAGAAAGCCGAGCTGATCGCTTTCCTCTTCGCCCATGTCGAGGGCCGGGATCTCGCGCGATTTCAACCAACCGACAGCGTCGAGGGCATCTTGGAAACCCACGCCATTCTGGCCCGGCATCTCGTGCGCGATAGCCGCGACGGTTCCCAGGCCCGGGATCTGACCGAGGACCTGGAAAAGGAAACCCTGGAGGCCCTCTCCAAGCACCTCGATGCCGAGGGAATTTTGGAATACCGCCGGAAGCATTCCACCATCGCGCGGCAACTTCGGGAGCAATTGCGCCGATTTACCCCCACCGACGCGGAGTTCCGGGCGATCTTCGCCGCGGTGGATCAACCAAAATCGGCAGGTCTCGATCCCCGGGTGCCGGGTCCGGACTCCCGACCGATTCCGCTGTCGGAGGCCTTGGGGCCCATCCGTTATGAGGAATACCGCCTGACCCGGGAAACCGGTTATTCGGGCATCGTGTCGTTGGTTGAGGAGTTCTCGCTGCCCCCGGAATCCATCGCCGCCTACTTCAAGCTGCAACGCGAGGTGTCGCGGGATCCCTCGCGCGTCTACTCGATGTCGGGCGGTTACGACACCCGCTATATCGCCGATATCCAAGCCCGGCTGAAGACCATCCTCGGGCCGAGCTACCCAGCGTACGTGGAGCGGTACAGTTGGCTGATGCCCAGCGGCCTGTTCGGTCGACGCTGAAAGGCCACGAACCCCAGACATCCCCAGAGAATCCCCTGAACCGTGAGAACTTCCTCCATTCCTTTTTCGGCAGGCGGGGTCGTTTGGGCCCTGGTCTTCATCCTGATCGGCTTTCGCCTCGGCCCGCTGACCCGACAGGCCCTCGAGAGGTCCCGCCCGCTGACGGCCATCGATCAATTGGTGGCTACCCGGCTCGCCTTTCCCCGTGAGGCGGCCGTGTCGTCGCAAGGACCGGCTGCTGTGGGCTTGGACTGGGCCCGCATCCATTCCACGAACTACCCGACCTATCTCCGGAACCTCCGCGAGGTCGGGTGCCCGCCCGGGACTATCCGCAATATCCTGCTGGCCGACATCAATGCCAGCTTCGACGCCCGCAAGGCGCTCCGGCCGTCGGACCCGGGGTATCTGGCTCCCGAAGCCCTCGAACGGGAGCGCCAGCAAATCACCACCGCCTTGCTGGCGGAGATCGGCTGGAAAGAGGAATCGGTGTCCGCAGGCGGGCTGCTTTCGGCCTTGGACGAGCGACTGCAGGTGTTGCACCAGTCGATCCCGTTCGATTCGGCCCGGCCGCGGGAATGGGAGTTGGCGATCGAGGCCGCCGAGCGCGAGTTCTTTGAAGCCGCGGCCCGGGAGGTTCCCAAGGAAGAGTTGGCGGAATTCGAGCTGCGCCATTCCATCCGCTCCCGATCGCTGGCCCACGAGATGCGTTATTTTCAGCCGAACGAGAAGGAGTTCCGCGCGATCTTCACCGCCAAAGGCTCCGGCGGACCGGTGGCACTGCCGACCCTCACCGATGAGAGTCGTCAGGACGACATCGCCCTCGTCTCCGGGATCCATTCCTTGGGCGTGGGGTTGAAGTCGGCGTTGGGTCCCGATCGCTTCAAGGCCTACTTGCGCACCGAGCAACCCGCGTACCGCAAGATGGCCCGGGTGGTGGAGCAGTTGAAGCTGCCACCCGAGGCGCTGGAGGCCTCGATGACGGTGATCACTGAGGCTGAAACTCGGACCATGCGCCAAGGTGACCGGTTGCCTCCCGGCGACCCCTATGCTCGGGAAATCCGTGAACGTCTGGAGAAAGTGCTGGGGCCGGGCGGTGTCGAGCAGGCCTTGGAGGTCTACCCAATTCCGTATTTGTGGAACCCCTGATTCGAGCGGGAGCCTGGAACTTCACCGTGGTCTATCTACCGGCCAGGCCAGGTCAGGTCGTTGATGCCGATGACTGGCGCGGCGCCTGAGATTGGACACCTTGCCGCCGCCTTTTCGCTTCGAGGGCATCGGGGGCTGCGGTGCGGCGGTGCGGCGGTGCGGCGATTGGAATCGGTCCATAAACGCAATAGCCGGAGCGATTCAATTGGGTCAGTCGTGCGGGCGAGGTCGTTTTCAAGAGCGTCGTTGTTCGCTCGTCATAAGCCTCAGCACGGCCCCTCGTCGCCAAGGCCTCATGTCCTGAACGAATCCCTTGCGCCGTCACTTTTTACCAACTGGATCGTTCCGCTTTTGGCTTGCCGAAACCGGAGCGGGTGATTGTCTTTGGACAATCCCCATGAAGACGACTTCCCAACGGCACCCTCGTGCCGGTTTCACTCTGATCGAACTCCTGGTGGTGATCGCGATCATCGCCATTTTGGCCGGGATGCTCTTGCCGGCTTTGGGTCGTGCCCGCATGAAGGCCACCGGCGCCAACTGCGTGAGCAATCAGAAGCAGCTCGTGCTCGGTTGGATTCTGTACTCCAACGACAACCAGTCCGATCTCATGCCGCTCCAAGTCCGCATCAACAATGCGATCGTGGATCTGGTGGGTGGTGGCTATTGGCGCAGTCCCATGCCGGGCCTTGCCGTGGGCATCTCTCAGGCCGAGGCCCTTCGACGGGTGTACAACGGCATGAGCAACGCGCCGCTCCAACAGTACTGCCCGGGCTATCAAGTCTATCACTGCCCGGGCGACTCGCGCATGAAGCTCGCCCCGGGCAAGGGATGGGCCTTCGACAGCTATTCCAAGGCCAATGGCATGAACGGCGGGCAATGGGATGCCTCCATTCCCTACAAAAAGGAATCCGAGGTCACCAATCCCTCCGAGAGCATGGTCTTTGTCGAGGAGGCCGATTCGCGCGGGTACAACATGGGTACTTGGGTCATCAACACGGCGCCGCCGGGCTGGGTGGACCCGTTCACCATCTTCCACGGCCAGGTCAGCACCTTCGGATTCCAAGACGGGCACTCGGAAAGCCACAAATGGGTGGACGGCGCGACCATCAAGGCGGCTAAGGATTCCGGTGCCGGAAAGGACAGCTTCTACTGGGCCGGCGGCACTTCGAGGAATCCCGACTTCCGCTGGGTCTGGGACCGCTACCGCTACGTGAACTGGAAGCCCCTCAACTGACCGGGGCTTCAGGATCCGAGGCGCCGGTGCGTCCGGACCCGATCCCACACCGTCTTCAGACAGTCGCTACGAGGCGCGGGGGAACACCTTCCGCGCCTCGGTCGTTTCGAACTGACCGCGCGTGACCCCCAACTGGCTGGAGAGCTTGAGTTCCTGCCAGAGCGCCTGACCGGTGATCTCGCCCCGCAACAGGGCCCGATAGCGCCCGATCACCGTGGCCACCTGCTCGGGCGTTTCGTCCACGAATTCGATGCGGAAGACCCGCGCCCCGAGATCGAGGAATCGGCCCAGGGATTCGGCGCCGGTCTGGGCCCGCGCGTTGAACACCGTGTTGCGGCAGCCGCTGTCGGCCTTGAGCGGGTGCTCGGCCCCGGTGCGGTCCCGGAGCTTCACAACATGCTGGTCGCACGGGCGGCCGCAGTTGGTGTAATCGGTGCCCTGCGACAGGAAGGCGCAGAACACGCAATGCTCCATGTGGAAGAGCGGCATGTGCTGGTGCAGCGTCAGTTCGAACCACTCGGGGGGAGCGGCGCGCAACAGGGCGCTCACCTGCTCGGCATTGAGGTCGTAGCTGACGGTGACCCGCTCGAGGTTCTGATGCGTGATGAACCAACCGGCTGACAACGGGTTGGCGACGTTGAGTGAGAAATCCCCGCGTCGGCGGTGACCGGCGAAGAAGCGCAAGTGCTCCGGGTTGCGGACCAGGTAGCCGTCGGCGTTGCTGGAGAGCACCTGCTTGAGGATCCACTCCTCGCCCGGTTTGAAGACCCGCGGCGGTGCCACCCAGATCTCGGGCTTGGGCGATCCCGGGATCACCGAGCAACCGTGGGCCGTGTGGAAGGTGGTCACCGCTTCGCGGTATTTCTTCGGATCCTCGAAGTCGCAGTAGACCGTGGCGACACCGCAGCGCAGGGCCGCGTCCAATTGCGCCAAGGAACGCACGAGCACGATCAGTTCGGGCTTGGGTGCCGAGCCATTCGCAGGGGTGGCGGCCGTGGCTGTGGGGGCGACGTCGGCCCGTGCGGCCGATTCCACCGATCCGGATCCCGAGGTCGGGCACAGCAATGTCCAGCGACGCGGGGCCGCCCGCAGGATCTCCAGCTGGGCGATGGCTTCGCGGCGCAGGCGGTTGAGCTCACTCACCGGCAGGATCAGGGCCCCCTCCAGTCGCAGCTCCAGTTCGCCCAGATGGAACGGCGTGCCACCCAGACGCCCGAGGGAGTCGCGGAGGGATTCGGCGGTCATGGGGCGCTTTTGGGCCACCACCAGCACGATCGACGACGAGACCTGCACCACATGGCCCTCGCTGTCCCGCACGATCAGGGTCATCGGGGCTCCGTCGCTGCCGTGCACTTCGAAGCGCAACGGCCGGGTCTGGCGGGGCGCATCGCCCTCGAAGGTCTTGCGCAGGTCCCGGTTCAGTTCCGGATCATCGGTCTTCCAAAGCCGGTGTCCGGCCTGCACCCGATTGAAGTCCACAGCCCCCGCGCCGAAGGTCAATTCGACGAATCCGTCCCGCAAAGGCCTCACACCGTAGATGCGGCCGCCTTCCTCCGGGAGATCGGGGCGCCCGGCGTCGAAGCCGACTCCGTCACCGGGCTTGAGCGGTCCTTCCAGGCGCAGGCGGACCGCGTTGGGCCCCACCGCCGACACCTCGCCGAGGTACACCCCGCGCTTCTTGCCGAACCGCGCATGGGCCAGCGCCTGGTTGTCGATGCCCCGGAACCATCCCGTGTAGAGCCCGCGGCTGAAGGCCATTTCCAATTCGTAGCGGGCCTCGGGGGAAGAGACGGTCCCGGACTCGGCCGGTGCCGATGCGTTGCCTGATCCGGCGGCGGCGATGCGGTCCAGCGCCCGCCGATAGACGCGGGTGATGCTGGCCACGTATTCGGCCGACTTGAGGCGCCCCTCGATCTTGAGCGAGCGCACCCCGGCCTTCACCAGGTCGGGCAGCACCTCGAGTCCCGACAGGTCCTGGGGTGAGAGCAGGTAGCGTCGATCGCCCAGGTCCACGGTCTGACCGTCGGAGACCAGTTCGTAAGGCATCCGGCAGGCCTGGGCGCACTCGCCACGATTGGCGCTGCGCCCGCCGAGGGATTCGCTCGTCAGGCACTGGCCCGAATAGGCCACGCACAGCGCCCCGTGCACGAAGACCTCGAGGGGCAGCGGGGCCGGTGATCCGCTGACCGAGGCCTGATCGCGTTGGGCCGACTGGATGGCCTCGATCTCGCGGATCGAGTTCTCACGAGCCAGCACCACCAACTCGCAGCCGAGCGATCGGGCGAATTCGACGCCGGCCGGGCTGGTGACCGTGAGTTGGGTGGAACCGTGGATGGGGAAGTCGGGGGAGATCTTGCGGATCAGGCGGCAGATGCCCACGTCTTGCACGATCGCGGCATCGACCCCGGCGGCGATGACCGAGCGCAAGTAGTCTTCGGCATCGGTCAGTTCGTCGGTGAACACCAGCGTGTTGAAGGTGACATAGCCCCGGACCCCGCGTCGGTGCAGGAACTCCATCAACGCCGGCAGATCCGCCTCGGTGAAGTTGCGGGCCCGCATGCGGGCGTTGAAGCGGTCGAGCCCGAAGTAGATGGCGTCGGCCCCGTTCTCCACGGCCGCGCGGGCGCAGTCCCAGTCGCCGGCGGGGGCCAGCAGTTCGGGCAGACGGGGCGGGATGGGAGCAGCCGTTTCGGTCACGAGGCCCCGAGGATAGCAGGCGGGAGTTCCGCCGGGAAGACAACCGGTGTCCAGACAACCTGTGTCCAGAATCCGGGGCCGCCGCCCGCGACTCGCCTTCTGCTTTGTGCCGGCCAACGACCCGGGGCATGGTGTGCGCATGAACCACGGGAAGGGGCGAGTTCTGGCATGGGGTGGATTGATGTTGGGCGGGTGGCTGGCGTGCGCCTTGCAGGCGGCCCAGGAATCCTGGACGCCGCTCTTCGACGGCAAGACCCAGGCGGGTTGGGCCAACACCCCCTTCGCCGGTGCCGGTGAGGTGGAGGTCCGCGACGGCACGCTGGTGTTGAACCAGGGCATCCTGACCGGAGTGAACTGGACCAACGACTTCCCGACCCTGGATTACGAGCTCTCGCTGGAGGCCCAGCGCGTGTTGGGCATCGATTTCTTCTGCGGCCTGACCTTTCCGGTGGGCACCAACCATCTCTCGCTCATCGTCGGCGGTTGGGGCGGCAGCGTGGTGGGGCTCTCCAACATCGATGGCGACTCGGCCAACAGCAACAGCACCACGCATCTCGAGCGTTTCGAGAGCGGGCGATGGTATGGACTGAAGTTGCGCGTGGTGAGCACCAACGTGGCGGTGTGGCTCGACGGCAAGCAGATCATCGACCTCGACACCCGGGGCAAGCGCCTGTCGTTGCGCGAGGGCGAGATCGAGCGCAGCAAGCCCCTCGGGGTGGCCTCTTGGAGCACCACGGCGGCCCTGCGGAATCTGCGCTGGCGTTCGTTGGTCCCGCCGAAGGCGCCGGTCCAGGCTTCGCTGCCTCCCGAGACCCGCGCGGCGATGGATCGTCTGGTCTCGGCCATGACGGCCTCCCATGAAGGTTGGGATCGCCTGGCCGAACTGTGCGACACCTTCGGAGCCCGGCCGAGTGGGTCCCCGGCGTTGGAATCGGCGGTCGACTGGATCCTGGAGCGCATGCGTCGCGATGGACTGGAGAATGTCCGTGGCGAACCGGTGGTCGTGCCCCGATGGGAACGCGGGACCGAATCGGTCGAGATGCTGACTCCCCGCCGCGAACGCCTGCCGATGCTGGGCCTGGGCGGCAGTGTGGCCACGCCGCCCGGCGGCATCACCGCCCCGGTCTGCGTGGTGAACGACTTCGCCGAATTGACCCGACGGGCCTCCGAGGCCCGGGGTCGCATCGTGGTCTTCAACGCGCCCTTCACGGAATACGGCCAGACGGTCCGGTTCCGGACCCAGGGTGCGATCGAGGCGGCCAAGGCGGGCGCGGTCGCGAGCCTCATCCGTTCGGTGGCCGATGACTCGTTGCGCACGCCCCATACCGGCGTCATGCGCTATGAAGACGGGGTGCCTCGCATCCCCCATGCGGCCCTGGCGCCGGAGGACGTGGCCCGCATCGCCCGCGAGGTGGGTCGGGGTCACCCGGTCACCCTGCGACTGGAGATGGCGGCGTCGGAGCGGGGCGGGGTGACCAACCGGAATGTGATCGGCGAGATCCGGGGCCGCGAACACCCCGACGAGGTGGTGGTCCTCGGCGGACACATCGATTCCTGGGACGTCGGACAAGGGGCGCAGGATGATGGCGGCGGGTGTGTGGCCGCTTGGGAAGCCCTGCGCTGGATGGCCAAGCTCGGCCTCCGGCCGCGGCGCACCGTGCGCTGCGTGCTCTGGACCCATGAGGAGTGGGGCGGTCGCGGCGCGCAGGGTTATCGGGATGCGCATGCTTCCGAGTTGGCGCGCCACGTCGTGGCGTTGGAGGCCGACGAGGGCACGTTCACCCCCCGGGGGTTCGGATTCACCGGCAGCGATGGAGCCCGGGCGGTGCTGGCTCCGGTGCACGCGTATCTGGCCGATCGACTGGGGATGGGGCCGGCCGATTCCCGGGGATCGGCCGCCGACACCGGGCCGCTGCTGGAGCGGGGTGTTCCGGTGATGTCCCTGCACGTGGACCGGGCCCGGTATTTCCGGGTCCACCACACCGAGGCCGATACGGTGGACAAGGTCGACCCCGAAGCCCTGGCCCGGTGCTCGGCGGCCATGGCGGCCATGGTCTATGCCATCGCCGACCTGCCCGAGGCGCTGCCCCGATGACCCGATGACCCGGTCGGGTTCCCGCCGGGCCTCCGCCAAACAGGCGCTCAGCGCCCGGGTCGGCGGGCCCCCAGGAAGCGGGGCTTCCAGTAGGTGTCGTCGAGCGAGGCGAACGAGACGCCGACGCCCACGCTGCTGTGGGTGAACGAGCGGTCTCCCACATACACGCCCACGTGGATGGGCGACAGGGAGTTCAAATCGCCGAAGAACACGATGTCACCGGGTTCGAAGGCGGCGATGCCCACGGGCTTGCCCGAGGTCCACATCTCGGCCGGGGTCGGAGGAACGGCGGCCGAAGAGACTTCCTTGTGGAGCTGCACCACATAGCCCGCGCTGTCGGCGCCCTGACGGTCGGATCCCGCTTCGCGGAACGGGGTGCCCCGCCAGCCCTTGGCGGCGCTCACCCAGTCGTTGGTGGCCTTGGGTTCGCGGTACGGGCGCAGGGGCGAAGCCAGCAGCAGGGGGGCTGGCTTGAACCCCGGCGCGGAGCTCAGCGGAGCCGGCGGGGTGGGTTCCGGACGGAAGCCCGCCGGCGGATCGACCGGGTACACCGGAGCCGTGGGTCGGTACGGCAGACCGGTCGAGGTGACCACGGCCTCGTCACCCTGCGGTGCGATCATCCGGGCCTTGGCCTTGGAACCGGAAGAGCCGCAGCCGGAGGTGATGCTCAAGGCCACGAGGGCCAGCAGCGGGGTCGTCAAACGCGTCATGGGGGGCTTCATGCAAATCAGGGTGTGGCGGGACGGAACTCGGCCTGCGCCTTGGGGAGCAGTTGCTGGATCTTGGCGATCCGCTGCTGGTCCAGAGGATGGGTCCGCAGGAACCAGGGCGTCTGGGAACCGGCCGTCTGGTTGTGGGCGGCGAACCGTTCCCAGAAACCGACGGCCTGCTTCGGATCATAGCCGGCGCGGGCCATCAGGATGAGCCCGATCTCGTCGGCGGAGCTCTCCTGCGTCCGGCTGTGGGGCAGGGCCACCCCGACCTGGGAGACCGGCGCGTAGAGCTGCTGGAAGTACGGGCCGTATTCGCTTTGCGACATGGCCGTGCCGCCGAGGATCCTGGCCAGCTCGATGCCCTTGGCCACGCTCATGCGCTCGCCCCCATGGCGGGCCAAGGCATGGGCCACCTCGTGACCGATCACGGTGGCCAACCCCGATTCGTCTTTCGTGATGGGCAGGATGCCCGTGTAGACCCCCACCTTGCCGCCGGGCAGGCAGAACGCATTGGCCTGGGGGCTTTCGAACAGCACGAATTCCCACTGGGCGTTGGGCATCTCGGCGACGGCGGCGATCCTGCGGCCCACCTTTTCCAGCAGCGCCTGCTGGGCGGCGTTCTTGCTGATCGGGGTCTCCTTCTTGAGCGACTCGAAGGCGCTCAGTCCGAGGGAGATCTCCTGACTGGCCCCGGTCACCATGAACTGTTTCCGGCCGGTGACCGGTTCGGTCACGCAACCGGCGGCCAGCAGGGCCAGGCCCAGCATGAGGCCGCGTGAAGTCGAGGAACACGAGGGTTTCATCGCGGGAGAGGGAAACATACTGGAGGCTCCTGAACAAGGTGGACCCAAGACCGTGGATCCAAGATCCGGGCCCGGGGCCGTGGTACGCCGGCCTCGGTCACCGGCGGCGGTCTCGGTCAGTGTTTTTTCCCGGTCTTCGCGGGTCCGGGTGAGGATTCGAGCCGGATGGCGGCCGAGCGGCCGTGGCCATCGAGGCCCTCGAGCCCGGCGAATGCCTCGACCCCCTTGAGCGCCTTGCGCAGGGCCGGCTTGGAGTATTCGACGACGCTGGTGCGGCGTTGGAATTGGTCGACGGTCAGGCCGGCGAAGCTGCGGCCGGCGCCGCCGGTGGGCAGCACGTGGCTGGGGCCGGCCACGTAGTCGCCCAGGACTGTGGGCGAGCCCTGTCCGAGGAAGATGGCTCCGGCGGCATGGATCCGCGGCACCAGGGCCCGGGGATTGCGGGTCATGATCTCGCAGTGTTCCGGAGCCAGTCGGTTCACCAGCGCCACGGCGGCATCGAGGTCGCCCACCTGGATCAACCAGGTGTTGGCCTCGAGCACCTTCTGGATGAATTCCCGCCGATTGAGCGAGGGCAATTGGCGCGCGATCTCCTTTTCCACGGCCTTCAGCTGGGTGGCCGAGGTGGTGACCATCCAGACCCGCTCGTGGCCGGAGCCATGCTCGGCCTGGGCCAGCAGGTCGGCCGCGATGAAGCGGGGGTCGGCCGTGTCGTCGGCCAGCACCAGAGTCTCGCTGGGCCCGGGCAGCAGATCGACCGAGACATGACCGAAGAGCAGGCGTTTGGCCGCCACGACGTAGGCGTTGCCCGGGCCGAAGACCTTGTGGACCGGCCGGATGGTCTCGGTGCCGTGGACCATCGCGGCGATCGCCTGGGAGCCGCCGACGCGGTGGATCTCGGTGGCCCCGGCGACATTGGCGGCGAAGAGCAGCGCGGGATTGATCGTGCCGTCTTTGCCGCACGGGGTGCAGACCACGATCTCCGGGCATCCGGCCACCTTGGCCAGCGTGATGGTCATCAGCGCGGTGGACACCAACGGCGCCGTGCCGCCCGGGATGTACACCCCGACCCGTTGGAACGGTTGGAACACCTCGCCGACCTGGGCTCCGTGGGAGTTCTTGGCCGACCAGTCCCGGCGGCGCGACCGCTTCGAGAACGCCGCGATGTTCTTGGCCGATTCGGTGACCGCGGTCCGCAACTCGGGGCCGGCTTTCAGCGAGGCCTGCATCCGTTCGGCCTGGGTCACCGGGATCTGCTCGGGCGTGAGAGTGGCTCCGTCGAAGCGTTGGGTGAATTCGACCAGGGCGGCGTCTCCGCGGGTGCGGACCGCCTCGATGATGGCCCGGGTGCGTTCCTCGATGACGGGATCGAAGAGGGACGAAGCGGCGGCGGCCTGATTCAGGCGCGCATCATGGTCGGCATCCGAGGCACGGACGATATGCATGGGCTTGAGGGTATGGGGGAGCGCGGTGAAGTCAAAAACACCCGGGTGGTCGAACCCGGGACGGGTGGGGACGGGGGCGGTCTACTTGATGCCCTTGAGGCGTTCTTCCCAGACCTTGTGCAGTTCGACCGTGGCCACGACATCGCGCAGGCAGTATTCGGCGATGTCGCGGTGGCGCCCCTCGGCCAGGAGTGAGCCGACATCCATGCCCGAGATGCCCATGGCCTTGGGCGAGGGGATCCCGAAGGCCTTGCAGTAGAAATCGAGGTTGAACTTGCGGGCGGCTCCTTCGCGGCCGCTGACGTTGTAGAAGGTGAACTGTTCGGCCAGGTCGCAGTGGGGCTCGGTCTGGTAGCGGTAGCCCAGCCAGTCCTTGCGCGTGATGGGCACATTGAGCAGCGCCGAGCGCAGGTAGAGGAAGGGCACGTCGAAGCCGCGCCCGTTGAAGGTCACGATGCTGTCATAGCGTTTGGCGACATCCCAGAAAGCGGTCAGGAGTTCGACCTCGTCGACCTGGGGAGCGAACTCCACGGAACCCTCGGTATCGGCCGATTCCAGCGCCTCTTCGTCGAAGTCGTCGGACTGGTAGAGGACCTGCCCCTTGCCGGAGTCGGCGTTGATCATCGCGATGCACACCACCTGCGCGGTGAAGGGCCAGAGGCTGAACTGCTGCGAAATCTCGGCGCGTTTGCGGGCCTTGTCGTCTTCGGTCGGCTGACGCTCGGCCTCCCGGAACAGGTACTCCTGTTGGACGTCGTCGAAGTGTTCGAGTCCGACGGCGGAGGTTTCGATGTCGAAGACGAGTCGGGGCATGCCGCCGGTCTTGTACGTCAGGGGCGCCCCGTCACCAAGCCGCAAAAGGAGCCGCAACAGGAGCCATGACAGGAGCCACACCCGGGCCCCCGGGGTCAGTCGCCCGAGTCGGTATCCGATCCGGGAGTTTCGTCAGCACCGCCGGCTTCTTCCACCATCTGCCGGATGGTCTTCCGGAAAGCGGGGATGCCTTCGTCGAAGGCCGCCGAAATGGGGAGCACCGGGGTCTTGCGCACGCGGCGCTTGAAGGACTTGAGGTTCGCTTCGGCGGGCTCTTCGTCCATCTTGTTGGCCACCACCAGACGGGGGCGTTCCAAGAGGGTGGGATCGTAGAGTTCGAGTTCCTCCAGCAGACTGTGGTAGTCGTCCCACGGGTGCCGGTTGTCGGTCCCGGCCATGTCGAGCAGGATGACGAGGATTCTGCACCGGGCGATGTGGCGCAGGAAGGCGTGCCCCAGACCGACATTCCGATGCGCTCCGGCGATGAGACCCGGCACGTCGCAGACCGTGAGCCGGAAGTAGTCTTCCGGGTATTCCACGATGCCCACCTGCGGGGTCAGCGTGGTGAACGGGTAGGCGGCGATCTTGGGGCGGGCCTTGGAGATCGAGGTCAGCAGGGTCGATTTGCCGGCATTCGGATAGCCCACCAGACCGACCTCGGCGAGCATGCGCAGTTCGAGGAGGAAATCCCCTTCGTCGCCCGGCTCACCGGGTTGCGCGAATCGCGGGGTCTGGCGTGCCGCGGTGGCGAAATTGCGGTTGCCGAGTCCGCCACGCCCGCCCTTGCAGAGAACGAAGCGTTGTCCGTGCTCGGTGAGGTCGCACACCCGCTCGCCCTTTTGAGCATCGCGGCGTTGGGACCCGCTCCGGGTGTCTTCGACCTCTTCGGCGCTGAGGTCCAGTTCCATGGCTTGGACGCCGCCGGAATTGCGGATGACCGGACGGTCGGCGCCCGCAGCCGGGATGAGCGTCGGATCTTCGGGCTCCTCGGATTCGGTGACCCCTTCGGGCAACTCCGGCTCGCGATGCACACGCCAGACGATCGTTCCGCAGGGCACTTTGATGATCAGGTCTTTGCCGGCCTTGCCATCCATGCCCTTGCCCATCCCGCCCTGGCCATTCTCGGCCAGCAGGTTGGACACGAAAAATTGCTGGATCAGATTGTTGAGGTCGTGGTCGGCCTCCAGAATCACGTCGCCGCCCCGACCGCCATTGCCGCCGCTGGGGCCGCCTTTGGGGATGTAGGCCTCCCGGTGGAAGGCGATGGCACCCTTGCCTCCGTGGCCGGCACGGGCGAAGACCTTGACCTCATCGACGAACATAACCTGAGAATAGGGGAAGCGGGTGGGGTTGGCGAGGCTCTGTCGAGCCGGGAAGCATGAAGAAAAAAGGCGAGGCCCGATGAGCCTCGCCCAAGAGTGTGTTGAGATTGCCGAGGGACTGCCGGTTTGAGACCGCGGATCGTTCGATCCGGGATTTCAGTCGATCACCGTGGTCGTTAACCGTAGTCGTTCGACCCTGTCGCTCACCGCTGAAGGTCTGACAGTGGGGATCCGCAACGGAATCTCCACCGGAGGCCTCCGGCCCGAAGACCGTTCGAAAACGGTTCGGGCCGAGTGGTGCGACGCCGGCTCGGCGGGATCCGATCAGGCGGCCGCTTCGACCGCAGGCAGGATGCTCACGCGGGAGCGCGCCTTGTCGAATTGGACGGTGCCGTCGGTGAGGGCGAACAGGGTCCAGTCGCGACCGGTGCCGACGTTGGATCCGGCGGAGAACTTGGAACCGCGCTGGCGGACCAGGATGCTGCCGGCGGTCACGAATTCGGAACCGTACGCCTTGACGCCCAGACGCTTGCTGACGCTGTCGCGTCCGTTGCGTGAACTGCCTTGACCTTTCTTGTGAGCCATATACCTAAAAGAGTGTTAGCCGTTGATCGTTGTCGATTGATCGTTAGCCGTTGATCTCGGTGACCTTCACCACGGTCAGTTCCTGACGGTGGCCGATCTTCTTGTGATAACCCTTGCGGCGGCGCATCTTGAAGGCCACCACCTTGTCGCCGCGGATGTGCTCCACGACATCGGCCTTGACCGTGGCGCCGGCGATGACCGGATTGCCGACGGTGACGTTGCCTTCCTTGTTGATGAGGAGGACGCGGTCGAATGTGTGGACCTGACCCGCAGTGGCGGGCAGGAGTTCGATCTCGAGGGTGTCGCCTGCAGCGACGCGGTACTGCTTACCGCCGGTTTCCAGAACAGCGTACATAAAAACTTTCCCCCGACAGGGGGACGTGGAAGGAAGCAAACACCGGCGTGGGTGTCAACGCCTGATTTTTCAACCCCGACGGCCTGCACCCTTCGGACCGGGGCTTGATGGGACGCGGGCCGTGGGTTGCACTGAAGGCACGGCCCAGGGTCCTGAAGCCCCGAGGAATGACGTCATCCCTGGCACAAACCCTTGCGCAAACCCCGGTCTTTGCGGGTTCATGCCTGGCCCTCATCCATGAATACCCGCCCGATCCCACTGCCACCGGAGGTGCTCGTCGTGCCGACCGATCCGGTGCATGCCGCCGCGTTGTGCCGGGCCGTGGGTGAAGTGGCCCGTGAACGGCGTTGGTTGGCGGCGGTGGAGGCGTTCTCGGAAGAAGAAACCCGGATGTTCGTGCAGTTGAATCAGGCCGCAGGGGTGCCGCAATGGGTCGCGGTGTGGGATCGGCAGGTGGTCGGATGGTGCGATATCGTCCGGCTCTACCCGCATCCGGGCTATGAGCACAACGGACGGCTGGGCATGGGGGTGGTGTCTGCCTGGCGTGGCCTTGGTCTTGGGAAGGCTTTGCTCGACCGGGCTCTGGCTGCGGCGCCAGCGGCCGGATTCAGTCGTGTGGAACTCGAGGTCTACGCTTCGAACAGCGCCGCCCAAGCCCTCTACCGCAGTCGTGGTTTCGAGGTGGAGGGGGTCAAACGGGGGGTGCGCATTCTCGACGGTCGGGTCGATGATATCGTCTGCATGGCCCGCCCGGCGTCTCCGTGAGCGGGGCGGCTTTGGGAATCAAGCTCCCCGTGTTGCAGGGGGATGACTCCTGGGGTTTTGAGCCGACACCGCCGTCGTCGGATCTATGAACAAGCCGTATCAGAAGCCCTGTTCTGCTCAATCACAGTGACTTTGTGAAAAAATTCACAAAAGCCGCTTGCTGCAACTGGGATCGAAAACATAGTTTGCGGCGTCCGCGGGGAACACTCCCCGCCCTTTTGGTTTATGGATGCAACGTCCCCAGCTGTGATCGGCGGAAAGTCCACCACTGAGTTCGGGTACAACTCGAAAATCGAAGGTGAGGTCGTTCATACCACGGTGGACGCAGCCCTCAATTGGTTCCGCAAGAACTCCCTCTGGCCCATGCCCATGGGGTTGGCCTGTTGCGGGATCGAGTTGATGGCGGTGGGTGCCAGCCGCTTTGACATCT
This sequence comes from Verrucomicrobiales bacterium, assembly GCA_027490985.1. Taxonomy (GTDB): domain Bacteria; phylum Verrucomicrobiota; class Verrucomicrobiia; order Limisphaerales; family UBA9464; genus SXXZ01. The sequence continues at coordinate 39,413 of JAIXXC010000153.1, read as the reverse complement.
CCCGGTTCGGTTCCGAGGTCATGCGCTTTTCTCCGCGTCAGTCCGACGTGATGATTGTCGCCGGCACCGTGACCTACAAGATGGCCCTGGCCGTCCGGCGTATCTATGAACAGATGGCCGAGCCCAAGTGGGTCATCGCGATGGGGGCCTGTGCCTCCACCGGGGGCATGTATCGCAGTTATGCCGTGCTGCAGGGCGTCGACAACATCCTCCCGGTCGACGTGTATGTCGCCGGATGCCCTCCGCGCCCCGAGGCGCTGCTCGACGCGCTGATCCGTCTGCAGGACAAGGTGGCCCGGGAGCCGATCACCCGCGACCTCAAGCGGGATGTCGCGCCCGAGAAATACGGCCGCATGGGCCTGGAACTGGGTGCCCACGGAGAAGTCCTGCAACAAAAACCCTGATTTCAAGTCCTCCTGTGCCGACTTCCCCTGAACTCGCCGGCCAGCTTCGTGAGAAGTTTGGCGACCTGATCTCCGAGCCTCTCGAATTCCGGGGCGAGGTGACCGTGACCGTGGCCGATCCGGAGCGCATCACCGAGGTGTGCCAGCATGCCAAGACGGTTCTGGGTTTCGACCTCCTGCTCGATCTGAGCAGCGTCGACAATTACGGCGACGATCCGCGTTGGACGGTGGTGTACGAGCTTTCGGGCATCGGTCACGGCCGGCACCTGCGCCTCAAGACCCACGTCGGAGAGGAGCGCTCGGCGTTGCCGACCGTGTCGCAGGTCTGGCGCACGGCCGATTGGCATGAGCGGGAGGCCTACGACATGATGGGGATCACCTTCTCCGGCCATCCGGACCTGCGTCGCATCCTCATGTGGGAGGGCTATCCGTACTTTCCCCTCCGCAAGGATTTTCCGCTGGCGGGCAAGCCGACGGTGCTTCCCGACACGGCGTTCTCCCAACCCGCCCCGCTGGAGGGCGGCCCTTTCGTGACCCTGCCCGGCGGCAAGGATTCCGCAGCCCGCGAACCTCGCGTCCGAACCCCGGAAGAATAGACCATGGCGACTCAAACCATCGAATTCAAAGACGCCGCGGCCCGGGCGGCGCAGGCCGTGCAATCCGGAGGCCCGAACTCGGGCGACGATCTGCTGGATCTCCACGGCGACAAACTGGTCCTCAACATGGGGCCGTCGCACCCCTCGACCCACGGGGTGCTGCGCATCGTCATCGAGCTGGACGGCGAGACGATCACCAAGGCGATCCCCGATGTGGGCTACCTGCACCGGGGCGATGAGAAGATCGCCGAGAACATGACCTACAACCAGTTCGTGCCCTACACGGACCGGTTGGACTACCTCGCGCCCCTGGCCAACAACGTGGCCTATGCGCTGGCCGTCGAGAAGCTCATGGGCATCGACACCCAGCTGCCCCCGCGCTGCCAGTATTTGCGCGTGATCTGCTGCGAGTTGGCCCGCATCTCGGCCCACCTCCTCGGTCTGGGCGCCTTCGCCATGGATGTGGGCGCCCTGACGGTGTTCCTGCACACCTTCACCGAGCGCGAGAAGATCTACAACCTGTGCGAGGCCCTCACCGGCGCGCGCTTCACCACCAGCTACACCCGCATCGGCGGCATGACCCGCGATTGCCCTCCGGGCTGGGTGGCGGCGGTGCGCAAGTTCCTCGACGAGGTGGTCGTCAACTTCGACGAGTCCGAGACGCTGCTCACGCGCAATCGCATCTTCGTCGACCGCACCCGCGATGTGGGTGTGATCTCCAAGGAGCTGGCCATCGATTACGGCCTGACCGGCCCCAATCTGCGCGGCAGCGGCGTCGATTACGACGTCCGCAAGGCCCATCCGTACCTCGTCTACAAGGACCTCGACTTCGACATCCCGATCGGTTCGGTGGGCGATTCCTACGACCGGTACCTGGTTCGCATGGAAGAGATGCGCCAGAGCGTGCGCATCATCCGCCAGTGCCTCGACCGCATCCCGGGCGGCCCCGACAATGCCGGCAAGGAGCCCATCAACGTGGCCGATGGCAAGGTGGTTCTGCCGCCCAAGAACAAGGTGCTGACCAGCATGGAAGAGCTGATCCACCAGTTCATGATCGTCACCCAGGGCGTGAATGCGCCGGCGGGCGAAGTCTATTTCGGCGCCGAGAACCCCAAGGGCGAACTCGGTTTCTACATCAACAGCCGCGGAGGCGGCACACCCTACCGCCTCAAGATCCGCGCCCCATCATTCGTGAATCTGGGTATCCTGCCGGCGGTGTTGCCGGGGCACCTCATGAGCGATGTGGTTTCCATCCTGGGTTCCTTCGACTTCGTGATGGGCGAGTGCGACCGATAACCGGACTTCACCGATGAGCTTTTCTGTTCCCGCCAGTTTGGAAGCCGAGCTCGATGAGCTCACCACGCACTATCCGGTCAAGCGGAGTGCCTCGCTGATGTTCCTGCACGCGTTGCAGGAGCACTTCGGGTACATCTCGAAAGAGGCCGTGGAGTGGACCGCCCGCAAGTTGGACCTGCAGCCGATCAATGTGTACGAGCTGGTGACGTTCTATCCCATGTTCCGCCAGGAACCGTTGGGCAAGACGCACATCAAGGTGTGCCGCACCCTGAGCTGTTCATTGGCCGGAAGCGCCGAGCTGCGGGAGCGCTTCTGCACGAAGCTCGGGCTCGATCCCCACGCCCACGCACCGCAGACCACTCCCGACGGCCAGTTCACCGTCGAATTCGTGGAATGCCTGGCCAGCTGCGGCACGGCTCCGGTGGTGCTGGTCAACGAAGACCTCCACCACAAGGTGGGAACCGCCGAGGCCGACGCTATTCTGAAGCAAGGCCAAGTGAAGCAGGGCCAAGCCGCCCGATGACCCGATGACCCCGTCCTGCACCCAGTCCAAAGGCTCCAGCCGCATTGCGGTGGCTCGCCCGACCTTCACGGGTTCGGCGGCGTGTGTCGCCGTTGACGGGGTTGTGGTGTCGGTGACCTCGGGTTTGAAAGCCCGGGTCGGAAGGCCTGAAAAGGCTGGACAGCTTGGAAAAGCCGAAAAGTTCGAAAGGTTTATCGAGCCCTTTGAGCCCTTTGAGCCTATCGAAAAGCCTGAAGAAACGGTTCCAGCGAGTGGTTGCCCGACATGGATTCGAACCATGACAAACAGATTCAGAGACTGTTGTGCTACCATTACACCATCGGGCAGCCGGAACCGAAGCCGCGACCTTACCGGGAACTCTTTCTGAGTCAAGCAAAGCCATGTCGGAACCTTTCAAATTGATTCTCAAGAACCTCGACGAGCCGGGCTACACGCCCGACATCGGGTGTTATCAGCGCCATGGCGGCTACGAGGCGCTCAAGCGGGCGCTGGCCATGCCGGCCCGTGATCTGGCCGACGGCAAGAAGCTGTCCCCCCAGGAAGCGTTGCGCGAAGACGTGAAGGCCTCGGGCCTCCGCGGGCGCGGCGGTGCCGGATTCTCCGCGGGCCTGAAGTGGAGCTTCGTGGACCGCCGGAGCGGCAAGCCGATCTACCTGATCTGCAACGCCGACGAATCCGAGCCGGGCACCTTCAAAGACCGTCAGATCCTGCACAAGGATCCGCACCAGCTCATCGAGGGCATGATCATCTCGTGCTGGGCCAACGACGTGAAGCTGGCCTACATCTACATCCGCGGCGAGATGCCTCATGCGGCCAAGCTGTTGAATCAGGCCCTCAAGGAGGCACGTGCGGCCGGGTTCCTGGGCAAGAACATCCTGGGCACCGGCTACGATCTCGAGATCCATGTGCATCGCGGTGCCGGCGCGTACATCTGCGGCGAGGAGACCGGCCTCATCGAGTCGCTCGAGGGCAAGCGGGCCTACCCGCGCATCAAGCCCCCGTATTTCCCCGCGGTGCTGGGCCTCTACATGTGCCCGACCATCGTGAACAACGTGGAGACCCTCTGCCATGTGAAGCACATCGTGCTCATGGGTCCCGCCGAGTACGCCAAGCTGGGCACGCCCAACAACACCGGCACCCGCATCGTCAGCCTCAGCGGCGATGTCCAGAAGCCGGGTTACTACGAGATCCAGGTCGGCCGCGTCACGCTGGGCGAACTGATCTTCGACAAGCACTTCGGTGGCGGACTCAAGCCGGGGCGCTCGCTCAAGGCCATCATCCCGGGCGGCTCCTCCTCGAAGGTCCTGAAGGCCGGTGAGGTCTTCAAACTCAACCGCAAGGGAGCCGATGGCCAGATGACCAAGGTCGACGTGCCGTTGCTCGACCTGCCCTACGATTTCGATTCCCTCCAGCAGGCCGGCACCATGTCGGGCTCCAGCGCGATCATCGTGCTCGACGACTCGCGCAGCATGGTCGAGACGCTGGGCAACCTGTCCGAGTTCTACGCCCACGAGAGTTGCGGCCAATGCACGCCGTGCCGCGAGGGCGCCCTGTGGCTGGCCAAGGCCACCCATCGCCTGTGTCACGGCGAAGGCCGCAAGGCCGATGCCGATTACCTCACCCACATCGCCCAGAACATCCAGGGACGCACCATCTGCGCCTTCGGTGAAGCGGCCTCGTGGCCGGTCTTGAGCTTTGTGAAGAAGTTCCGGGACGAGTTTGAAGCCCAGGGTGCGGCCGACGAGGCGGCCCATGCCAAGTCGCAGGGAACCTCGTCGCCCCGGTCGTCCGACCCCCGTATGACGGCAGGCAGCCCTCAAACCCACTGATCTCCGATGTCCGCCCCCGCTGCTCCCTCCACCACCCCGGCCCCGGCTCCCGCTCCGGCGGCCCCGCCGGTCGAGACCATGACCGTGACGGTCAACGGCAAGACCGTGCAGGTGCCCAAGACCATGCCCGACTGGCAGGGCAAGCCCGCGCCGACGACCATGCTCCAGGCGGCCAAGATCGCCGGCGTGGACATCCCGCACTACTGCTACCACGACAAGCTGCCTGTCGCGGGCAACTGCCGCATGTGCCTGGTGGAGTTCGGCACGCCGATGATCGGCCCCGACCGCAAGCCGGTGCTCAACGAAGACGGCACGCCGAAGATCGCCAAGTCGGTGCTGCCCTACGAGCCGGGAACCCCCCGGGGTGCCATCGCCTGCGCGACGCCCATCTCGCCGGGCATGGAGATCTACGCCAATTCGAAGGCCACGCAGCAGATGCGCGAGTCGGTCCTCGAATCGTTGCTGATCAACCACCCGCTCGACTGCCCGATCTGCGATCAGGCCGGCGAGTGCAAGCTCCAGGAATACTCGGTCCAGCACGGCAAGGCCGGAAGCCAGTTCGTCGAGGCCAAGGTCCACAAACCCAAGGCGGTCGATCTGGGGCCGCGCATCGTGCTCGATGATGAGCGTTGCATCCTGTGCACCCGGTGCATCCGCTTCACGCGCGACATCGCCGGCGACGACGCCCTGGGCATCGTGAACCGCGGTTCCTACAACACGATCAGCGCGTTCAAGCCGGGTCACTTCGACAACAACTACACGCTCAACACCGTGGATCTGTGCCCGGTGGGTGCCCTGACCTCCAAGGATTTCCGTTTCAAGATGCGGGTCTGGTTCCTCAAGGAGACCAAGAGCCTCTGCACCAGTTGTGGCACGGGCTGCAACATCACCATCGGTTCACGCGAGGGCGCCATCCACCGCTACGAGCCGCGCGAGAACGACGCGGTGAACGGACCGTGGATGTGCGACAGCGGACGCCTGAACTACCGCTGGGTGGGGCGTGCCGATCGCCTGAAGGAAGTGCTGCGCCTCTCGGCGGGCGGGACCCGCGAGCGCGTTTCGTGGAACGCCGCCCTCGAGTCGGCCGCCCTCATCCTGACCCAGGCTCCCCAAGGCAGCGTGGCCTTCGTGGTGTCGGGGCGTCAGACCAATGAAGAGCTCTTCCTGCTCAAGAAGCTGGCCAACCACACCGGGGCCCTGACCGATGCGGTCGCCCGCGATGGTGAGCCCGACCGCCTGCTGGTGAGCGAAGACCGCAATCCCAACAGCAACGGCGTGCGTCTGACCGGCATGGCCTTCACCGAGTTCGGATTCAATCTCCTGAAGATCGCCGACGGCATCGCCCAGGGCCGCATCAAGACGCTGGTGGTCTTCGGTGAAGACGTCACCCGGGCCGGCATCGGTGCCGACCTGCTGGCCAAGCTCGATGCGCTCATCGTCAGCGACATCCTGCCCAATGCCACCACGGCCGCGGCCACCCTGCTGCTGCCGGGTGCGGCCCATGCCGAGAAGCGGGGCACGTTCGTGAACGTCAAGGGGCGCCTGCAGAAGTTCCACAAGGCGGTCGAGGCGCCGGGTGACGCCCGCGCCGAATGGGAATTCCTGCACGGGCTGGTGCACTCGCTGACCGGCCAGAACGGATACCGGACCATCGAGGGGCTCTTCAACCAGATGGCCGCCGAGGTGCCGGCCTTCGCCGGGCTCGAATGGGCCCGGGTGGGCGATACCGGAGTCGCGGTTCAGATCTGACAGACCATGGATGCCATCAATTATCTCAGTCCGACCGCGCAGATGATCCTCTTCAGTGCGCTGAAGATCGGCGTCGTCTTCGGGGTGGTGATGACGGCCGTCGCCTACGCGGTGCTCGTCGAGCGCAAGGTGTCGGCGTGGATCCAGGACCGGGTCGGCCCGAACCGCACGGCTCCGTTCTTCGTCGACTACCTGCCGGTCATCGGCCCGTTCCTCGTGAAGCTGGGCATTTTCCAGCCGGCGGCCGACGGTCTGAAGTTCCTGCTGAAGGAAGACTTCACCCCCAGCTACGTCCGCAAGGTGTACTTCTGGCTGGCTCCGGCCATCACGGTGATCCCGGCGCTGCTCACCGTCGCGGTCATCCCCTTCGGCTCCAACCTCGGCAGCGAGAAGATGGTCATCGCCGATCTGAATGTCGGCATCCTGTACACCTTCGGCATCGTGTCGTTGGGCGTGTACGGCATCGTGCTGGCCGGCTACGGCTCCAATTCCAAGTATCCCTTTCTCGGCAGCATCCGCTCGAGCGCCCAGATGATCTCGTATGAGATCGCCATGGGCATGAGCGTGATCCCGATCTTCCTGCTCACCGAGAGCCTCAACCTGAGCGACATCATCCGCTACCAGGCCGAACACGGTTGGATGATCCTCAAACAGCCGCTGGCCTTTGTCATCTTCCTGATCGCGGCCTTCGCCGAGACCAACCGTCTGCCCTTCGATCTGCCGGAGTCCGAGTCCGAGCTCGTGGGGGGTTATCACACCGAGTACAGCTCGATGAAGTTCGCCCTCTTCTTCCTGGGCGAGTACGCCAACATGATCGCCTCGTCGGCCATGATGGTGACGCTCTTCCTCGGCGGCTGGACGTTGCCCTTCGTCGACGCCTTGAGCCTGCCGGCCAATTCACTGCTGCTCGGCCTCGTCCACATCGGGGTGTTCTTCGCCAAGATGGCCTTCTTCATGATCGTCTTCATCTGGGTGCGCTGGATGCTCCCGCGCTTCCGGTACGACCAACTGATGGATCTCGGGTGGCGCCGATTCATCCCCCTGGCCCTCGCCAACATCGTGGTGACCGCGCTCGTGGTCGCCTTGTTCAACAACTGATCCGCCCCACGACCCCATGAGCACCAAAGTTGTCGATCGCGCCCCGCTGACCTTCTACGAGCGCACCTATCTGCCGACCATCCTCGGCGGCCTCAAGGTGACGGCCAAGCACTTCGCGGACACCGTCTTCAAGGGCAAGTCCGTGACCATGCAGTATCCCGAGGAGCGCTGGGTGGTGCCCGAAGGCTATCGCGGGGCCCCCTACCTGGTGAAAGACCAGGACGGCGCCACCAAGTGCGTGAGCTGCCAGTTGTGCGAGTTCGTCTGTCCGCCCAAAGCCATCCGCATCACCCCTCCGGGCGCGGAGGGTCAACCGGCCGACCGAAAGAACGCCGAGAAGATGCCGCGTGAGTTCGAGATCAACATGCTGCGGTGCATCTTCTGCGGCATGTGCCAGGAGGTCTGCCCCGAGGAGGCCATCTTCCTGCAGAAGGACTACTCGATCACGGCCGAGAACCGCGAATCGATGATCTTCAACAAGGAGAAGCTCCTGAAGCTCGGGGGCACCCATGCCGGCATCCAGAAATGGAAGCACAAGCTGGAGGAGGCCCAGGCGCAGGAGTCCTTCCCGGTCGACGCCCACTAGAGAAGCCCCAGCCCCGAGATTCCAACGCTCCCAGACCCGAATCCGCCGGAGACCCACCCTTTCCCGACATGCCCCAGTTCACCGATCTTCTCTTCTACGCGCTGGCCGGACTCACCCTGCTCTTCGGGTTCCTCACGGTGCTCAATCCCCTGAGCCGCAATCCGGTCACCAGCGCGATGTTCCTGGTGCTGACCATCATGTCGATGGCCGGGCTCTTCGTGCTGCTGCACGCCTTCTTCCTCGCCGCGGTCCAGGTGCTCGTCTATGCGGGCGCGGTCATGGTGGTGTTCCTCTTCGTGATCATGCTCCTCGACCTCAAGGAGGATGAACGGCGGCATTTCAACAAGATCGCCGTGGGTCTGGGCGGACTGTCGGCCCTGGCCATCGCGGGCACCCTGGTGGCGTCGATCGTCAAGACCGTCCCGGTCGCGACCGGCGCGGGCCGGTTGGCCGAGGGCGAAACCAAGGCCCTGGGACGCCTGCTCTTCGAGTCCCACCTGCTGCCCTTCGAGATCCTCTCGGTCCTGCTGCTCGTCGCCACCGTCGGGGCGATCCTGATCACCAAGAAGGACCTCCGTTGAAGCACCCCGGATCCCAGACCCCGACCCGCCCGAGCGCGACGACCCACCCGAACCCGATTCTCCCGTGACTCCCGGACTCCACCACTACCTGATCGTCAGCGCGCTGCTCTTCAGCCTGGGCCTGCTGGGCGTGGTCGCACGCCGCAACCTCTTCGTGATCTTCATGGGTCTCGAACTGATGCTCAACGCGGCCAACCTCGCCCTGGTGGCCTTCTCCCGCTACCACAACAACCTCAATGGCCAGGTGATGGTGTTCTTCATCATCACCGTCGCCGCAGCCGAGGTGGCTGTGGGCCTCGCGCTCCTCGTGGCGCTGTACCGCAAGCGCCAGACGGCGCATGTGGAAGACCTGACTTCCCTGAAACTCTGATCGACCGCCATGGAACACGCCGCCGTAGCACAGCATGCCGTTGAATCCGGCTCCAAGATCCAGGATCTGGCCTGGGCGATCCTCGTCCTGCCGCTGGTGATGGCCTTCGGGACGGCCGTCCTCATCCCCAAGAACCGCACGCTCTCGGCGGTCTTCAACATCAGCGGGGTGGTCGTCGCCTTCCTGCTGAGTTTCACCCTCTTCTGCCTCTTCGGCGGCCAGTCGGCCGATGCCACGCCCTTCCACTGGCTCTCGGTGGCCGGGCTCGATGCCCAGATCGGCCTGCACCTCGACGCCCTGTCCACGCTCATGCTCCTGGTGGTGACCGGGGTGGCCTCGCTGGTGATGATCTACTCCACGGGCTACATGCATGAAGACCGCTCCTACACCCGGTTTTTCTCCACGCTGAGCCTCTTCGTCTTCTCGATGCTGGGCATCGTGCTGGCGAACAACCTGCTCATGCTCTTCGTGTTCTGGGAGTTGGTGGGTGTGTCGTCCTACTTGCTGATCGGGTTCTGGTACGAGAAACCCTCGGCCGGTGACGCCTCGAAAAAGGCCTTCCTCACCAACCGCATCGGCGACTTCGGATTCATGCTGGGCATCCTGGCCATCTGGAGTGTGGCCGGTACTCTCGACATCGCCGCGTTGAAGGCCCAGTTCATCGCCAATCCGGCGTTGCTCGGTCCCTGGGCCGGTCTGGCCGGGTTGCTGATCTTCATGGGTGCGATGGGCAAGAGCGCCCAGTTCCCGCTGCATGTCTGGTTGCCCGACGCCATGGAAGGTCCGACGCCCGTGTCGGCCCTGATCCATGCGGCCACCATGGTCGCGGCCGGTGTGTACATGCTGTGCCGTCTGTTCTTCCTGTACACCGCGACCCCGGGTTGGCCGGCGGCGCTGGGATTCCTCGACGGGCTCTCGGCGGCCACGATCATCACGTGCATCGGTGGGTTCACCGCCCTGTTCGCGGCCGTGATCGCCGTGCAGCAAGACGACATCAAGCGCATCCTCGCCTATTCCACCTTGTCCCAGTTGGGCCTGATGGTCATGGCCGTGGGATTGGGGGCCAAGACCGGGGATGCCTCGGCCTCGATGTACCACCTGGTCACCCACGCCGGTTTCAAGGCGATGCTCTTCCTCGGCGCTGGGTCGGTCATCCACGCCTGCCACCACGAGCAGGACATCTGGAAGATGGGTGGCCTGCGCACCAAAATGCCCAAGACCTTTTGGACCTTCGCCCTGGGCACCGCCGCCTTGGCCGGTCTGCCGCCCTTCAGCGGATTCTACTCCAAGGACGAGATCCTGGCCGTGGCCCTCGAAGCCAACCCCATCTTCTTCGGGGTGGGAGTGCTGGTGACCGTGCTGACCACCTTCTACATGAGCCGCTTGGTGCTCGTGGCCTTCTTCGGTAAACCCCGCGGCGAGGGGGCCGATCACGCCCATGAGTCGCCGGCGAGCATGACCGTGCCGCTGCTCGTATTGGCCGTGCCCAGTGCCTTCATCGCCTGGCTGCCGCTCGGTGAGTTCCTCAGCGGCCATTTCAAGCCGGGCCACGCGGCCCACGGGGGCGACATCTTGTTCGGACCGTTCAACCACAACCCCATCGCCGCCTTCTTCGGTCTGGGTGCGGCCCTCTTCGGATTCTCGCTGGCCTATTCGTTGTACGGAAAATCCCCGACCCAGGATCCCCTGTCGCCCAAACTGGGCCTGCTCTCGCAGGCCATGCGCAACCGGTTCTACATCGACGAGATCTACGACGGCATCGTGGTTCCGATCCACAACCTCTTGTCCCAGGTGGCTGACGCCATCGATCGCTGGCTGATTGCCGGGCTGGCCGTCCGCGGCCTCTCCGGTGTGGTGGAGATCGCCGGCCGGGCCCTCCGCCTGGTCCAGACCGGTAGCATCCAGACTTACGCCTTCCTGTTCACGGCCGGCGTCCTCCTCATCGTTCTCCTTGCCCTGAAGTAACCGCCATGGACTCCCTGAACTCCGTCATCCTCACCCCGGTCTTCACGGCCGTGCTGCTGTTGCTGATCCCGGGCAATTTCCGGGTCGTGCTGCGCTTGGTGGCCATTCTGGGCTCCGCCGCGACGGCCTGGACGGCCGTTTCGCTGTTCTCCCGCTTCGAGGCCGGTCAAGCGGGCCTGCAATTCGAGTCGCTCGTGCCGTGGGTGACCGTGGGACCCCTCAATCTGGCCTATCACGTCGGAGCCGACGGCCTGAACATCGGTTTGATCCTGGTGACGGGCCTGGTGGGTCTGGCCGCCGTGCTGGTGTCCTGGAACATCGAGCGGCATGTGAAGCTCTTCTACGTGCTGCTCCTGTTGATGATCGCCGGTGCGATGGGAGCCTTCGCCTCGCTCGACCTGATCTTCTTCTATTTCTTCAACGAATTGGCGCTGGTTCCGACCTTCATCATGATCGGCGTCTGGGGTCGCGGTGAAGACCGCAACTGGGCCGCCTTCAAGATCACCTTGTACCTGACCCTCGGAGCGCTCACCGCTCTGGTCGGCCTGATCGCGTTCTATGTGGCCGCCGGTGCCAACAGCCTGGATGTCACCGTGCTGAAGGCCCACCTGGCGACCCATCCGCTGTCGGCCAGCGCCCAGACCTGGATCTTCCCGTTGGTGGTGTTCGGCTTCGCGACGCTGGTGGGTCTGTTCCCCTTCCACTCCTGGGCTCCGGTGGGCTACGCCGCCGCTCCGACGGCCACGGCCATGATGCATGCGGGCATCCTCAAGAAGGCCGGCCTGTATGCGATCCTGCGGGTGGCCGTGCCCCTCATGCCCGACGGTGCCCATCGGTGGTTGCCGGTGGTGGCCGTGCTGGCCGTCGGAAATCTGTTGCACTGCGCCTGGGTGGCTCTCCGTCAGAAAGATCTGAACCTGCTCATCGGCAACTCCAGTCTGGCCCACATGGGTTTCGCCTTTCTGGGCATCGCCAGCCTCACGGTGATCGGGGTCACCGGCACGGTGCTGGTGATGGTGGCCCACGCACTCCTGGCCGGACTGAGCTTCGCCTTGAGCGGCTATCTCGAGTCCCAGACCGGCACCCTCGACATGACCCGCATGGGCGGGCTCATGCGCCGGATGCCCTTCTATGGCACCGCGATGGTCATGGGATTCATGGCGAGTTGCGGACTGCCGGGTTTCGCCAACTTCGCCGGTGAAGCCACCGTTCTCTTCGGATCGTGGAAAGCGTTGCCCTGGCTGGTGATCATCGCGGCCTGGAGCGGGTTGATCATCGGTGCGGTCGCCATGCTTCGGGCGCTGCGTGCGGTCCTCCAGGGGCCCGAGAAGCCCGAGTTCTCGCGGGTTCTCGATGCGGGTTGGTGGCGTCGTCTGCCCTTCGTGGTGCTCTTGAGCGCCCTGGTGCTCTTCGGAGTCGCTCCGGGCATCCTGACCTCCCGCATTGAACCGGCCGCCAAGGGGGTCGTGGCAGCCCACCTCACGCCGTCGCAGGCCGCCGAGAGTCCGGCGGTTCCGGCGGGCAACCCGGCCTCGCACGCCGCCCCGGCCCATTCCGCTCACTGAGCGCAGACCAAGCCTTTGCAGCCATGAATTATTCGCTGATTACGTTGGAAATCCTGGCCGTCCTGCTGGGTCTGACCGTGCTGGTGGCCGATCTGTGGGTCGCGCCCGCGACCCGCAAGGCCCTGGGCCTCGGGTTGGCCGCCGCGTTGGGCTGCCTGCTGGCCTTCGCCGTCGGATCGCTGGCGCCGCAGTCGGGCTCGGCCTTCACCGGCATGTTCGTGGTGGATGACCTGGCCCGCTACTTCAAGGGGTTCTTCCTGTTCGCCGCACTGGCGGTGGTGCTCATGACCGTGGATTTCGCCCCGAAATTCGGAGCCGGTCTCTCGGAGTTCTTCGCGCTGACCCTCTTCGCCCTGGTCGGCATGCTCTTCGCCGCCTCGGCCAGCGACCTGGTGCTGTTCTTCGTCAGCCTGGAATTGATCACGGTGACCTTCATCGTGCTGAACAGCTTCCAGCGGACCCGCTCGGTCTCGCTCGAGGCGGGCGTGAAGTACCTCATCCTGGGCGGTGTCTCCTCGGCCTTCATGGTCTTCGGCATCGCGCTCATCTTCGGGACCGCCAATGCGACCAATTTGGCGGTGATCGCGGCCAAGCAGAAGGAATTGGGTCAGTCGGCGCTGTTCCTCGTCGGATTGCTGCTGGTGCTCGTGGGTCTGGGTTTCAAGATCGCCGCGGTGCCCTTCCAGATGTGGGCGCCCGATGTCTACCAGGGGTCTCCGGCTCCTGCGACCGCCTTCCTGGCCGTCGGTTCCAAGGCGGCCGGTTTCGTCCTCCTGATCCGGCTCCTGGTCGGTGCGGTGCCCCAGATCGCCGCCGAATGGCACCGGCTCTTCGTGGTGATGTCGGGAGCCACGATCCTGTACGGGAGTCTGTGCGCGATTCCCCAGCGCAACCTAAAACGGTTGATGGGGTATTCGTCTGTCGCCAATGCGGGATACCTGTTGCTGGGCATCGTGGCCGGTTCGGCCGCCGGCTCGACGGCGATCCTGTACTACCTCGCCGGGTACGCCTTCACGGTGTTGGCGGCCTTCACGGTGATCAGCGCCATCGCCAATCACGTGGAGAGCGACGACATCAGCGCCCTGTCGGGTCTGGGTCAGCGCTCGCCGCTGTTGGCCGCCGTCTTGACGATGGCCCTCGTTTCCCTGGCCGGCATCCCGCCCCTGGCCGGTTTCTTCGGCAAGGTGCTGCTCTTCAAGAGTGTGCTCGAGGCCGCCCCGGGCCATCCCGAACTCTATGCCTTGATCGCCGTGGCGGTCGTGGGCGTGGTGATCTCGCTCTACTACTACTTCGGGGTGATCCGAGCGATCTACTGGGGTGGGCAATCCGCGAATCTCTCGACCATCCCCGTGGCCCTGCCCACCCGGGTGGTTCTGCTGGCCTGCGTGGCTGGAATGCTGGTTCTCGGCATCTTCCCCCAAGGTCTGATGAAGATCGCCGACCACGCCGTGGCGGGTCTTTCGCACAAGGCGGCACCGTCCGCCCCCAAGGCCGCACATTGACGCGCGGCCCGTCTCCGTCGGTCTGATCCGACTTGGGCAGGGCCCTCAACCCGCTCTTTCCATCGGGCCCGATTCGCCTAGCCTCGGGCTCTTGAGTCCGAGTCGGCGTTCCCTTTTCAGCGGCACCGGGGTGGTCTGGTTGCTGGCCGTCGTCATGGGTTCTTCCTGGGTGGGGAGAGCCGATGCCACGCCTGAATCCCTGGCGGTTCCCCGATCACCCGCGACGTCGGCAGCGGTGGCGCATGAGAACCTTCCGGGACGGAAAGCCGCGGCCATCTACTGTGTGCTTTGCCACGCCTTGCCGAATCCCTCGGATTTGGATCGGCGCACCTGGAGCGAGGAACTCCTGCCGAAGATGCGGTATGTCACCGGGGTGGCCGCGGCCCCGACCAATGGCTATTTCCGCGACCTGCCGCGGCTCGTGGCCGCCGACTACTTTCCGAAGAAGCCGCTGATCCCCCCGGCCGTGTTCGACCAGATCGCGGACTATTACACCCAGGCCGCTCCCGAGCGGGTGTCTTCGGGCGACCCGCAGTCCATCGAGGTCGGATTGCCGCTGTTCCGTCCGGAGATGGCCCCCCATCGCTCTGCGCCGCCACGGACTCCCCTGGTCCGGATCGACGCCGGGCAGGGGATGATCCTCGCCTCCGATGCCACATCGCAGAGCCTGGATTTTCTGGACGGGTCGGGTCGCCTGCTGGGCAGCGTGCCGCTGGGCAACATCGCTGTGAGTCTCGCGGAAAGCGGGCGCCAGTGGTACATCGGGGCCATTGGACACTTCTTCCCTCGCGAAGAACCGGTGGGTCAATTGATCCGGTTGAACCGCGCCGCCACGCCGCTGCGGCCGGAGCCCATCCTGTCGGGGCTGCCGCGGGTATCCCATGTGGCCGCCGGCGACCTCAATGGGGATGGTCGGGAGGATCTGGTGCTCTGCGCCTTCGGCAATTATCTGGGGCGCCTGTCGTGGTTGGAAGGACGCGCCGATGGAGGCTTCACCGAGCGGGTGATCCTGCCGGAGCCGGGATGCCTCCGGTGCGAAATCCGGGACTTCAATGCCGATGGTCTGCCCGACTTGATGGTGCTTCAGGCGCAGGCCCGCGAGTCGTTGCTGCTCTTCGTCAACGAAGGGGGCGGGAAGTTTCGACGGCAACTCGTCTATCAGCGCCCGCCGAGTTGGGGCCATTCGGGTTTTGAACTGGCCGACTTCAACCGCGACGGCCTGCTGGATGTCCTGATCACCAACGGCGACAACGCCGACTTCAACACCTCCCCCCACAAGGCGTACCACGGGGTTCGGATCTACCTGAACCGCGGCGGCCTGACCTGGGAATCGGCCTGGACGGCTCCGATGCACGGCGCCTATCGCGCGGTCGCCCGGGATTTCGATGGTGACGGCGATCTCGACATCGCCGCCGCCTCGTTCTTCGCCGACTACGAGACCGCGCCCCAAGCGGGATTTCTCTATTTCGAGAACCTCGGCGACCAAGGCTCCCGAGCGTTGAACTTCAAGCCCCGGACCTTGCGCCAGGCGGTCACCGGCCGTTGGATTTCACTGGATGCCGGCGACCTGGATGGCGACGGCGACGACGATCTGGTGCTGGGCTCCCTCATCGAGATGCCCACCCCGGTGCCCGACAAGCTCAAGGGCCTCTGGCGCGAGAAAGGCCCCTCGGTGCTCATCCTGCGCAACCAGACCCGTTGACCGCTCCTTCGACCGGCCCTTGGGCACCTTGCCTGATCCAGGCAGCAGCGGGTGGGGGTCGGAGCGAGCACTGAAGGCGATCACCCCAGCCCTCGCGCGCAGCGCAAAGGCCGAGCCTCGTTCGAGCCTTCCTGCGAGCGCAGGCCCCCACCCGCGGCCCCTCGGGAATGCCCCGTTCCCGCGCAGGCCTCTTTTCTGACGTGCGCCTTTGACCCCGATCCCTTTCAATCGGCTCTCTGGTCATGTCTGTCCCGACTCATCCGATCGAATTGTTGCGCTTCAACACCTGCGGCTCGGTGGACGATGGAAAGTCCACGCTCATCGGCCGGCTGCTCTACGACTCCAAGTCGATCATGGAGGATCAGCTGGAGGCGCTGGAGCGTTCCGCCGACATCACTGGTGGCGGCCAGATCAACCTCGCCAACCTGACCGACGGACTCCGGGCCGAGCGCGAGCAGGGCATCACCATCGATGTCGCCTACCGCTACTTCGCCACGCCGCGGCGCAAGTTCATCGTGGCCGACACCCCGGGCCATGTGCAGTACACCCGCAACATGGTCACGGGCGCCTCGACGGCGAATCTGTCGATCGTGCTGGTCGATGCCCGCCAGGGAGTCATCGAACAATCCCGCCGTCACACCTACCTGGCCTCGCTGCTGCGGATCCCGCACCTGGTGATCGCGGTCAACAAGATGGATCTGGTGGGTTGGTCCGAAGCCCGCTTCAACGAGATCCGCGACACCTTCGAGAGCTTCCTGCCACGCCTCGACATCAAGGATGTGAAGTTCATCCCCTTGAGCGCCCTCAATGGCGACAACGTGGTGGATCCCTCCCCGCACACCCCGTGGTATTCCGGGCCGACGCTGCTCGGCCACCTGGAAAGCGTGCACATCGCCAGCGACTGGAACCTTCAGGGCCTCCGGTTCCCCGTGCAGTGGGTCAATCGTCCCAACAACCCCACCGATCCCCAGCTCCATGATTTCCGCGGTCTCAGCGGCCAGATCGCCAGCGGCATCGTCCGGGTGGGTCAGCGGGTCATGGTGCTGCCCAGCGGCCTCAAGAGCACCATCCAGAAGATCTGGACCCTCGACGGCACTCTCGAAGAGGCCTTCTGCCCCCAGAGCGTGACCCTGCAATTGGCGCATGATCTGGATGTCAGCCGGGGTGACATGATCGTGGGTCTCGATTCGTTGCCGGGCATGTCGCAGGACCTGCTGGCCAAGGTGTGCTGGATGAATCCGCGCCCGCTGCAGAAGGGTCGCAAGTACTTCCTCAAGCACGCCACGCAGACGGTGCAGGCCGTGGTCTCCTCGCTGGAGACCCGCATCAACATCCAGACCTTCGAATCGGAGCCGGAACCGGCCGAGCTGGCGATGAACGACATCGGCGAGATCCGCATCAAGACGGCCAAGCCCGTCGTCTTCGACGGTTACGGCACCAACCGCTTGACCGGAGCCTTCATTCTGGTGGAGCAGGGTTCCAATGCGACCGTCGCCGCCGGCATGCTGAACCCGCCCCTCGAAGCCGTGAAACCCGAGTACAACGACTTCGCCATCTGAAGGACCGAGACCGGTGCCCGGCCCGGTGCCGGCCCCGGTGACTCCGCTCGGCGGAGCGGGTCCGAAAGTGGGGCGCCGGTTCTTCAGGGCTTGCCCGGTGGGCCCAATCGGGGTGCTGTTGGTCCGACCATGACCGCTGCTGAACTCTTCGGGCCCTTTCCGGAGGCCCTGGCGCGCCTGCGGACCCGAGGGCCGGGTCCGGCCGGCAAACTCCCGCTGACCGAGGCGATGCTGCGCGAGGCCCCCAGCGGGGACCTCTTCGGCATGACTCAGAATGCGGGCATGGGATGGAACCCGTCCGAACTGGGCCGCAAGCAGTTCCTCATCCTCAGCACCCAGGGCGGCATCCGGGCCGAGGATGGGCGCCCCATCGCGCTGGGTTATCACACGGGGCATTGGGAGATTGGTCTCCTCTCGTGGGCGGCCGCCGAAACCTTCCGCGAGGGCAAGGCGCTGCCTTTCGCCGCGTGTGTTTCCGATCCCTGCGATGGCCGCACCCAAGGCACGGTGGGCATGTTCGACAGTCTGCCGTATCGCAATGACGCGGCCATCGTCTTCCGGCGGTTGATCCGATCCCTGCCCCAGCGGGTGGGAGTGCTCGGTGTGGCCACCTGCGACAAGGGCTTGCCCGCCATGATGATGGCCCTGGCCGCACAATCGGACCTGCCGACGGTGCTCGTCCCCGGCGGAGTCACGTTGCCGCCGGAGCGTGGCGAAGATGCCGGCACGGTCCAAACCCTCGGAGCCCGATTCTCGCATGGCCTGGTCACGTTGGACGAAGCGGCCGACCTGGGGTGCCGCGCCTGCGGGACGCCGGGGGGCGGGTGCCAGTTCCTCGGGACGGCGGCCACGTCGCAGGTGGTGGCCGAGGCGCTGGGCCTGGCCCTGCCGCATTCGGCGCTGGCCCCGAGTGGCGAGCCGATCTGGATGCAGTTGGCCCGCGACTCCGCTCGTGCGCTGATGGCTCGCGAAGCGGCGGGCCTGACCACGCGGGCGGTCCTGACCGACGCCGCGTTGCGCAACGCCATGACCGTGCATGCGGCTTTCGGCGGATCGACCAACCTGCTGTTGCACATCCCGGCCATCGCCCATGCGGCCGGTCTGCGTCGGCCCACGGTGGACGATTGGATCGCCATCAACCGCCGCACGCCCCGACTGGTCAGCGTGATGCCCAATGGGCCGACCCACCATCCCACGGTGCGGGCGTTCCTTGCGGGCGGCGTGCCCGAGGTGATGCTGCATCTGCGGGACCTCGGGTTGCTCGAGCTCGACGCCCTCACGGCGACGGGCGATCGACTCGGAGACACGCTCGAGGCGTGGGCGCGCTCCGAGCGTCGTTCCATGCTGCGGCAGCGGTTGTTCGACTTGGACGGCGTGGATGCCGATTCGGTCATCCTGCCGCCGGCTCTGGCCCGGGAGCGCGGCCTCACCAGCACGGTGACATTTCCGCGGGGCAACTTGGCTCCGGAGGGTGCGGTCATCAAGAGTACGGCCATCGACCCGTCGGTGCTTTCGGCCGAGGGCGTGTTCCTGCTCGAAGGCCCCGCCCGGGTCTTCACCCGCGAGCGGGATGCTATCGCGGCGATCAAGGCGGGCCGCATCCGGGCCGGTGACGTGATGGTGCTGGCCGGCGTGGGCCCCATGGGCACCGGTATGGAAGAGACGTATCAGCTCACCTCGGCCCTCAAGCACCTGCCCTTTGGAAAACAGGTCGCGCTGATCACCGATGCCCGCTTCAGCGGTGTCTCCACCGGGGCTTGCATCGGTCATGTG
The DNA here is from genome assembly GCA_027490985.1 of Verrucomicrobiales bacterium. GTDB lineage: Bacteria > Verrucomicrobiota > Verrucomicrobiia > Limisphaerales > UBA9464 > SXXZ01. The sequence goes on along the minus strand of JAIXXC010000153.1, from coordinate 20,315 downwards.
GGTCCCGAGGCCTTGGCCGGCGGGCCCATCGGCCGGGTGCGCGACGGCGACCGCATCCGCATCCGCATCGACTGCCGCAACCTCGAGGGAACGCTCGACCTGGTGGGCGATGCCGACGGGCTTTGGGATGCCGGACGCGCCCGGGCCGAATTGGCCTCCCGACCGCCTCATCCCGGGCTGGCTCCGCATGAGAAGCTCCCGGCCGATACCCGCCTCTGGGCCGCGCTGGTCAAGGCCAGCGGGGGGACTTGGGGCGGTTGTGTGTACGACGTCGACTCGATCGTCGCGGCTCTGGACCGGGCTTCGGCCGGTGGTGAATTCTGAAACCCGATCCCTGCCGGGCATCCGCATCGTTGGCCGTTCCGATCCCGAGTCATGGTCCGCGAGATCCGACCCACGGGCCGCAGCCTGATGTCCGTGGCCGTGGCCGAGGCCGAGCTAGGGCCGGGTGGTGTTGAGCAGGATGAGGACGGGGATCCGGGAGGAGTCCCAGGTCTTCATGAGGAACTCCGGCACTTCGGTGGGCCCGTGCGTGTAGGAACCCAGCACCAGATCGAGATCGCCGTCTCCGTCGAGGTCGCCCGCATCGAGGGCCATCCATCGGCCGGCGATGCACTCGCGGATGGTCGAGGGGCGGAAGCTCCCGTTTCCGAGGTTCTGGAAATACACGAAACCTTCCCGGGGATTGTTGGCGTAATCGGGAAAGTACGAGATCGCGGCGATGTCCAGGTCGCCGTCGCCATCGAAGTCGCCGGCCCGGGCTCCGTAAGCCCCATGGAGCGGGTACGACCAGTGCTCGGTCAGTGCGCCCTGTCGGTCGGCCAGATACAGGCGCACCCCATGGTAGGCCTTGGGCGGGCTGTTGAATTCGCCATTGTCGCCGTTGCACACCAGCACGTCCGGCCATCCGTCGCCATTGAAGTCGGCCGTGGTGACATGGCTGAAGCCCCACTGCGGGGGCTTTTGGAGCAGGGTCCGGCGCTCGAATCCACCCCGGCCATCGTTGCGGAACAGCAGGAGCGACTCGGTCTCCTGGGCGATCAGGGCCAGCACATCGGGGCGGCCGTCCCGGTCGAAGTCCGTGGTCTGCAGCGAGACCGCACCGGGCAGCGGGAAGAGTTCCCGGCGCTTCCAAGCGCTTCCCTGGGGTTGGTGATGGCTCAGCGCCCCGAGATGGTTGCCGAACTCGGCCACGATCCACTCGGGTCGGCCATCGCCATCGAAGTCGGCCGAGACCGCATCGACCGGACGGCGCAGCGATTGCAGGAGCGTCTCCGTGGGAATGGCGGGCGCGCCCTTCCGGTTCCGGTCCACGCGCAGGAGGGCACCGGCTGCCAGGTCGTTCGGCGGCAGCAGGCCGATGCCGGTGACTTGGAGCGCTCCGGACTCGAGTCGGATCCGGACCGGGGTGTTGGAGAGCGACAGGGTCTCGAGCAGGGCCCCCGAAGCCGACAGGCGGTGGAGGGATCGGGTGTTGTCCTCCCCGATCCAGATCTCCCTCCGCTGGGCATCGATCGCCACGGCGCTGATCGATTGCTGCGCCAGGCGGAGATCCGGGATCACGACCCGGAACGGGGTCCCCCCGAGCGCGATCGCTTCGTGTTCGGGTTGAGGCCGGGGGGTCTTGGGTGCCTCGGCGAAGTAGAACCGCGAGAGGGTCATCCACTCGGCCTCGGTCAGGACCGGTTGGAGGGGGATGCGGTGATGCTGGCGGAGAATCGCGATGTTGGTGCTGCGTTCCAGTTCCGGGCTGCTGAAGCCCAGGCGGTATTTCATCCGGGGCAGGATCTCCTCGCGCCAGGTCTTCAGATCGGCGGCGGCCGGGTCCGGGAACAGGTGGCAGGTCACGCAATGCCGTCGGGCCAATTGGAGCCCTGCCAGGCGGTCGGTGAGGTCGACGGCGCTCTCCTGGGCCACGGCCCCGACGAGGGTGGCCCAGAGCGCCAGCAGGATCGGTCGGACCGGGGACATCGGGCCAAAGCCTTGGTCCAGTCGTTTTCGGTGTGGAGCAAAAAAGCGACCGTCGTGATCGAGGGACGTCGCCAAAAAAGAGGCCGGGCTTTCGCCCGGCCTCCGTGTTCATGAAACGAGTCTGCGAGTCGCGGAGCGCTCAGCGCTTGGCGCGGATGAACAGCGAGGATCCGTCCGCCGTGATCTCATCCCCACTCTTGAGGGTGGAGTCGGCATAGGTGCCGTTGAGGGTGGTGGAGGTCTGCACGGTGCCCGTGCCGTCGAAGGTGATCTTCACCTTGCCATTGGCACCCACGGCCGCCTTCAGGTTGCTGATGCCGGCGGTGCTCTCGGTGACCGGATAGAAGATCAGGTAGTCGAGGTCGTGGTCTTCGCCGGTGCTGACGTTCTTCACGCGGACGGTGCTGTTCGCACCGAGGGTGAAGGTCGCCACGCTGCCGTCGGCGTTGCGGTAGGGGAGGATGTCCAGGGAGCTCCAGCCGCCCGTGCCGTTGGCCTTGATGGAGCCGAGGACGGTGGTGGTCTGGCTCGTGGTGGTCACGCCCGCGGTGACCAGCTCCAGGTTGTTCTGGATGCGGTTGGCGTCGCTCACGTCGCGGGAGGCGGCGAGCACGGCGCTGTATTTGCCCGGGGCGAAGTTGCGGGTGTAGTTGTACCACTCACCGGCGCTGTTCCAGCCGATCTTGTAGTTCACCGTGGCGGTGTAGTCGCCGCGGCGGCGGTGGTTGTCGTTGCCGTTGTCGCCGGCCACGTCCGGATTGCCGAGCTCCTCGGGAGCGGTCGGGAAGTCGATCGCGGTGCCGGAGGCGTCGTTGTAGCCGTTGCGGTAGCTGTTGCCGTTGGAACCGGCGGCGGTGGTCGACTGGTTCTCGAGGTGGAAGTCGATGCCCGGGAGACCGTCGAGTCCGGCGTAGAGGCTGGCCCCCACCGGCTGGGTGTTGGCCGCGGCGACGGTCTTGCCACCGCCTTGGTTGTAGTCCTCGGCCTCGACCACGAAGCCGCCCTTCATCAGGACGCGGCAGTTGTCGTCGGGCTGGGTGTTCACCGAGCCGTTCACGTTGGCGACGACCACGTAGTAGTCGCCGATGGCGTCAACGCCCGCGTTGGCGATGGCCAGCGTGGTGTTCGTCGCACCCGGGACCGCGACCTTGTTGCGGTACCACTGGACGCTGGTCAGCGGGCGGGCGGAATCGACCTCCACCGAGAGGGTGAGGGTGGAACCCGGGGCGAAGTTCTGGCCGGCCGGGGCGGTCTTGACGATCGGAGGCAGGCTCAGCGGGTCGATGAAGTTGCCGACCAGAGCGCCGGTGAGGCTGGAGTCGCTGCCGTTGGCCGGATCGGCCTCGGAGGCGAGCTTGATGGTGGCGCCGCCGTTGTCACCGCCGCCGCCCTCCTGGAAGTAGAGCTGGGCGAGGTACTTCTTGCCCGCGGTCAGGGTCAGGGTGTTGCCGGTGGGCCACTCGGTCTCCGCGAAGGTGTCGGTGCGGTTCTCGGGACCGTCGGCATTGCGACGGTCGGTGACGAGCCACTGACGCGGATCGTTCCACGTCGGCTCCACGGCCACGCGCTTCAGGTTGGCCGGATTCTCGTCGGTGCTCAGGAAGAACTCCGCGTGGTCGTCGGCCGAGATGAAGATCACGTGGTCACCGGTCTTGGCCGGGACGATGTAGGTGGTCAGGCGGCCGAGGTAGTTGTCGGCGACGCCCGACGGGGCCTGGAAGCGGGGTTCCACGCCGGACACGTCGGGCTTGCGGACGTTCACCACGTTGGTGGCGTCGGCCCAGGCACCGGTGACGTTGTTCCAGCGCTCATAGACCACGAGGCCGCTGCGGAACACGAAGGAGCGGAACTTGGTGGTGTTGGCGCCCGCGGCGATCTTGTTGCCGGCGAGGTCGGTGACGTTGTTCACCGTGAGGGTGTACTCCTGGTCGCCCGGCTGGCGGGAGGTGGTCAGGCGCACTTCGCGGTCGCTCAACACGTCCACCTTGGAGACGCTGACGCCGCCCGAGATGGTGTAGTTGGCGGCCGTGCCCAGCGGACCCGCGGTCATGCCCTCGTCGAAGGTCACGACCACCGTGTCGAAGCTGGCCGAGCTGACGGCCTTGGCGAGTTGCGGCGCGACGGCATCGGCCGAGACGGTGATGGTGGCCACACGGCTGGTCGCCTTCTGGGCGCCATCGGTGAGCACCGCGTAGAACTTGGCGGAACCCGCGGCCGTGAGGATCGACGAGGTCAACTCGGAGTTGGTGGCGCCGTCGATGGCCTTGTCGTTCTGGAACCACTGGAGGGTGGTCACCGGGGCGATCTTGGTCGGATCGGCGGCCAGGTTGTTGGCCGGGGTGCCCAGACCGAAGGCGCTGAGCTGGGCCGGGCGGTTCTGCAGCACGGTGCCGTCTTTCGGCTCGATGCGGAAGGCCGGGGCGTTCGGGGCCATGGTGCCGATCACCGAGGCGTCGAGGATGGCCACTTCGTCATCGGTGGTGGCCGGGGTGGTTCCCTGGGTCCAACCCACCGACAGCGCATCACCGCCGCCACCTTCCTTGACGATGGCTTCGATGTAGTAGCGCTTGTTGGCGGTCAACTGCACCGGCAGCGAGGTGTTCGGGCGAACCTGCTTCGGGTCCAGATTGGCGGAGACCGGTCGGCGGTCGGCCGTGGTCCAGCCCTTGAAGCCGTTCCATTCGGGCTCGACGGCGATGAGCTTCTTGTTGGCCGGGCTGTCATCGGTCGACAGGTACAGGGCGCAATTGTCGTCGCCGGACACGTAGAAGATGTATTGGCCGGTGGTCGGGGGGGTGACCAAGCCGGACAGCACCAGACCGTAGTTCTCGATGTTGGGATCGGCGGTCTGGGGGCTGCCCATCTCGGCGACGTAGTCGGTCCGATCGGGGGCGTCCGGATAGCGGACGTTGTTGGTGACGTTGCGCCAGTCGTTGTTGAGACCGGGCAGGTTCCAGAAGCGTCGCATCATGACGCCGGGGGTATACACTTCGGCGGCCTGGGCCACAGTGGCCACCAGCGCAGACGAGCTCACGATGCCCAAGAGCATCCGGGAGAGGTTCTTTGTTTTCATTGGGGATGGTTTCTTTCCCAAGACGACCCCGCAGACGTTCGACGGGAGCTGCACACGGAACAGCGACCGCCGCATGGCCTCGACACACGTCGACGCGCCGCCGGCTTAGGTCGTCACTGGATAAGGAGTAAAAAGTAACGCTGATGTCACGGGATCCTCAACCGAAAATTGCGCGCCGGAGGCTTCCCGAAACCGGTTGGGCTGGGTCAGAATGACTCGCATTGCATCCGCCCGAGATCGATCGAATCGTAGGACCGACTTGAAAGGCTGCTGAAACCGGGTTCACTCAATGGCGTGAACTCACCCCGTCGGACGCCCGCCCTGTCTGTCTGCATCGCTTTGGTCCTGCTCTGCGGGGGCAATGCCGGTTGCGGACGTTCCGAGCCGTCCGGGTCGGCGGCGCAGTCCGGTGCTCCGGAGGCTTCCCAGGCGGGGGCCGGCTTGAGTCCCTTGCCCCAGTCGGGCAACGACGACGCTCAGGTGGCTCAGATCCAGAAAGCCGACGCGTTGGCCGGGGCCGGCGACTGGGCCGGGGCGGCCGAAGGGCTCCGCAAGGCCGGAGCCGAGGATTCCGGTGATGAGGAACTGGTCTTCAATTTGGCCTTCTACGAAAGCCGTGCCGGCCAGACCGAGGCGGCCCTGAAGCACTACCGATCGGCCCTGAAGATCAATCCCAAGCATGTCGAGGCGAACAACAACCTGGGCAATCTCCTGCTGCGGATGAACGACCTCACCAACGCCGCCGCCCGGTTCTCCGAGGCCATCCGCCTGAATCCCAAGCATCCCAGCGCCCACAACAATCTGGGCATCGTTTTGGCCCGCCAGAACCGGGCCGCCGAGGCGATCCCGGAATTCGAAGCCGCGGTCCGGCTCCGGCCCGATTACCTGGAGGCCTGGGTCAATCTGGGCAATGCGGCCACCACCCACGGGCGCTTCCAGCAGGCCGTGACCGCCTACGAGATGGCCCTGCGGATCCGGCCCGGCATGCCCCAGGCGGTCGAAGCCCTCAAACGGGCCCGGGTGCGGATCGCTCCGACTGGCGGTTGACCGAGCGGGTCCGGATCGGTCTCAATCCGATCGGTACCCCCCATGAAAGACACCGTTGCGGCCTGGTTGCTGTCGATGGCGCTGCCCTGCGCCGTCGCCTGGAATTCCGGACCCGGCTTCCGCTGGAAGCCGCTCCCGGAACCGGTCGGATCGGGCGGACCCGGGTTCGTCCGCGAGTCGGCCGCGGCCTTGGGGATCACCTTCACCAACGCCTTGTCACCCGATCGATTGGTGCAATTCCAGAACCTGATGAACGGTTCGGGAGTGGCGGCGGCCGATGTGGATGGCGATGGGTTGGTGGATCTCTATTTCTGCCACAAGCAGGCGGGCAACCGACTCTACCGGAACCGGGGGGGCGGCCGTTTCGAAGACATCACGGCCGCCGCCGGGGTTGACTGCCTCAAGCAGACCTCGGTGGGGGCGGTCTTCGGCGATCTCAACGGCGATGGTCTGCCCGACCTGCTGGTGTCGGCGTTCGGGGGGCCCAACGCGTGCCTGATCAACGAGGGCCGGGGGCGTTTCCGCGACGCGACGGCCGAGGTGGGCATCACCGGCAAGTCGGGGGCCACCTCCATGGCGTTGTCGGACATCGATGGCGATGGGGATCTCGACGTCTACAGCTGCAATTTCGCCGTCCAGGCGATCCTGCGTGACGGAGCCCTGATCACCACGCGCCTGGTCGATGGGCAACCGGTGGTCACGGGGCGCTATGCCAACCGGGTCCGGGTGGTCAACGGGGTGATGGAGGAACTCGGCGACCCGGATGTGCTGTGGATCAACGACGGGAAGGGTCATTTCAAGCCGGCTCCCTGGGAGCAGACCTTCTCCGACGCCGACGGCAAGCCGGTGGCCGCCCCCCAGGATTTCGGGTTGGCGGTGCAGATGCGCGATGTGGATGGCGACGGCCACCCCGACATCTACGTCTGCAACGATTTCCAGACCCCCGATCGGCTGTGGTTGGGCGATGGGCGGGGGCGGTTCCGTGCCGCGAGTCCCTGGGCCTTGCGCTCCATGAGCTATGCGTCGATGGGGGTCGATTTCGCCGACCTCGACCGCGATGGGCACCTCGACTTCATCACGGTCGAAATGCTCGGTCGCGATCTGCCCCAGCACCTGCGCACCTCCAGCCCCATGTCGCCGGTCCAGCGGCTTCCCGGAGTGTCCCTGGCCCGCGACGATGTCCCCCGGAATTGTCTCTACCGGAACCGGGGAGATGGCACCTGGGCCGAGGTCGCGCTGGCGGCCGGGGTGGCGGCGACCGGATGGTCGTGGACGCCGCTGTTCCTCGATGTGGATCTCGACGGATGGGAAGACCTTCTGGTCTCCAACGGGCACGTTCACGATGTGAACAACCGCGATGTGGCCTCCCGATCCAAGTCCGCGGCCCAACAGCCCGTGAAGGCGACTCGCGAACTGCTCCTCCAGTATCCGCCACTCACGCCGCCCAAATACGCCTTTCGCAACCGGCGGGATTTCACCTTCGAAGAAACCGGCGAGGCCTGGGGTTTCGACGCGACCGAGCCGGCCCATGGACTCATCGCGCTGGATCTCGACCAAGATGGCGATCTCGATGTGATCGCCAATGCCCTCAATGGCTCACCGCTGGTGTTCCGCAATCGCTGCACCGCCCCGCGGGTGTGCGTGAAGCTCCGGGGGCGTTCGGGCAATCCCGAGGGCGTGGGCGCCCTGATCCGACTCGAAGGCGGTCCGGTCGGCCAATCCCAGGAGGTGGTGGCCGGGGGTCAGTATCTGTCCCACAGCGAACCGGTGCGCACCTTCGCCGCCGGTGGGGGTGCGATGACGCTGGAGGTCCGGTGGCGATCGGGCCGGGTCAGTCGGGTGTCCGACGTGCGCGCAGGTCGTCTGTACGAGGTCGAGGAATCCGGGGCGGCCGACGCCCTTCCGGTGGCGGCCCGGCCGGCGGCCCCGACCCGGTTCACCGATGCGACGGCCGCACTGGCCCATCGCCATGTCGAAGAGCCCTTCGATGATTTCGCCCGCCAGCCGCTGCTGCCGCGGCGGTTCGGTCAGGAAGGGCCGTCGGTGCTCATGGAGGATCTGAACGGCGACGGTTTCAACGACCTGGCGATCGGCGCGGCTCGCGGAGGCCGCTTGGCCCTTCGTCTGGGCGATGGCCACGGCCGGTTCAGCGAGCTGGCCGTGCCCGGGGATCCCGCGCCCGACGACATCCTGGGCCTGGCCTTCGTCCGACGGAAGGGGGGCGGCGAGCTGCTCGCGGCGGTCTCCTCGTTCGAATCGCCGTCATCGACGGGCCCGTCGGTCCTCCGGTGGCGGATCGAGGGCGGTGTCGTGAGTGTCCTGCCGCCGCTGCCGTCCATCGGCTCGAGTCCCGCGTCGTTGGTTCTGGGAGACTGGGATGGCGATGGTGATCCGGATCTCTTCGTCGGAGCCCGCCTGCAACCGGGTCGTTGGCCGCATCCGGCCGCCTCGCGGATCTTCACCAACGAGAGTGGTCGGTGGGTTCCGAACCCCTCGCCCATCCCCGCACTGGATTCGGCCGGCATGGTCACCGGGGCCGCCTCGGCCGATCTCGATGGCGACGGCCGCGCCGAGTTGATCACCTGCGCCGAATACGGGTCGGTGCGCATCTACCGCATGGGATCCAAGGGATGGGAAGAGGCGACGGCCGCCCTGGGTCTCGAATCGGGCACGGGCCTGTGGAACGGCTTGGTGGTGAGCGATGTGAACCGGGATGGGCAACCCGATCTGGTCGTCGGCAACGAGGGGTTCAATACCGCCTGGAATCTCTGGGGAGATCACCAACCCCAGGTCGTGGCCGACAGCCCGACGCCCGAGGGAGTCGTGGCGGTGGTGGAGGCGATCCAGCTTCCGGGACGCCTGTCCCCGGTGCGCGATCGCCAGACCCTCGCGTCGGGAATCCCCGATCTTCCCCAGCGGTTTGCGAGCCATGACCTCTTTTCCAGGGCCCCGGCCGAGGCCGTTCTGGGCGCGAACCAACCCCAGCGGTTCCGGGCGTCCGAGCGGCGTTCCATGGTGTTCCTGAAGCGGGGGCCACGGTTCGAGGGGCTTGCGCTCCCGCCCACGGCCCAGGCCTCGCCGGTGACGGCCCTGGCCGCGTCCGACCTCGATGGCGACGGTCATGTCGACTTGGCCCTGGCCCAGAACCGGTTTTGCGTGCGCCCGGAAGACATGCCCCAGGATGGCGGTCTGGGTTGCGTGCTCTTGGGCGATGGCCGGGGTGGATTCAGGCCGGTGCCCGCCGCCGAATTGGGCCTTCGCATCCCGGGCGAGCAACGCGGCGTGGCCTTGGGAGACCTCGATGGCGACGGGCGTCCGGATTGGGTGGTGACGCAGAATGGCGCCGAAACGCGTCTGGGATTGAGCCGCCGCCCGTGACCCGGATCGCGCCCACGGTCGCTGCTCCGGGATTCAGCGCAGTTTGAGCCGCAGGCGGTAGAACCGTTGTGAACCCGGGTCGGCCGGCAGGGTCCAGCGGAGGGTTTCGAGGCCCTGACTGAAGACCGTGACGCTTGAGACACCGGTGCTGCCGTTGATGCCGGTCGCGAGGGGCTCCCAGTCCTTCAAGTCGCCGGAATGTTCCCAAGAGGCTTCCGCCTGATCGGCCACCAGAGGATGGGCGATCGACAGAGTCACCCGGCCGTCGCCACTCAGTTGAATGCCGGGAGGTCGGACCGGTCGATCGGTGGCGTCGGTGTCGCGGGTGCCGTGAAAGTATTCTTCGAGGGCGCTCCAACCGTCCCCGTCGGCATCGTCATCGGGGAGTCCCTGAGCGAACACGATCGAGTCGCCGCGGCCGGGGGTGCCGCCGATCACCGAGCTGGGTCGCCAGGCACTTGGGTCGTCGGGGTTGAGCCCCTCGAGCGAGGTTTTCAGGGTGAGCGAGGGCCCGCGGCCGTCGGGCTCGGGGGGCCACGGAGCGGTGTCGTCGTAGGTGCCGCGGGCCACCACCCGTCCCGAAGGGGCCAACAGGCGCACCGTGCCCCCGCCGTGGTCCAGGGCTCCCTCGAACCGGCCGAGCACCCGCGGTGCCGTGCCGTAGCGGGCGCGGAAGGCCTCGAGGTCTGCGACGAAGACCCCGCGCTCGCCCGGCCCAAGGACCACCCCGTTGGGGACGGTGGCGTCGATGTCACCCGAGACCCGGGCGCCACCCAGCAGCGCCCATCGATCGGAGCGGCGGTGACGGACTTCCACGAAGGCTTCGGCGTCGATGGCGCTCGGATGATAATGGAGTTCGCAAATCTCCAGGCCAATTTCGGCACCGACCGAGTCCGGAGTCAGGAAGAGGGCTTCGGTCACCGCCGAGACGGTGTCGACACCCGTCCGACGCTGGGCCCGGATCTTCAACGGGCCGGTGAGGCGGAGCGGTTCGGTGTAGGCGATGGCCGTGGCGGTCGGTTGTCCGGACCGGGTCAGGGGATCCGTGCCATCGGTGGTGTAGAACAGGTCGGCGCCTCCAGTCAGGGTGATTCGCGTGTCCTGTGGGACCACTCCGCCGGACGGGTCGACGGTCACCGCCGGTGCCGGGATCGGAGTCTCGAGGCCGACCCTGCGGAACCGGGCCAGCGCGAGGGCGTGGATCCGCGGCCAGTAGGTGTTCTTCATCCAGGCCATCTCGGTGATCCAGTCGCTGCGCCTGAGCGGCACGGTCTGACGGCTGTCGCCCCAGCGGGCCGATTCGGCGACGATGCTCCGGTCGATCTCGGCCTGACGGCGTTCCCAGCGGGCCGCGTTCTGCGACGGAGTCAGAAGACCCGAGCCCCGCGTGAGTTCGTGGACCCGTGCGGCGAAGCGGGCCCGGAACCGGGAATTCTCGCGCAGCTTGGCGTACAGGAACGCGGGCGAATCCCTCGGCTCACTCACCGACTCGAAGGCCTGGCCGGTGTAGGTCCGGGTGTCGGTCAGCGAGAGGTTGGAGATCTCCTGGTCCCAGGTGAAGAACCGGAAACCGCCGCGGGTCCCGTCGCGACAGCGGGCGCTCCACCAGTTGTGGTTCGGCCAATCGATCGCTCCGGAGTAGATGTGCAGGATCAGGTAGTCGATCAGGCTGTCGATCTCGAGATGCACCGGCAGGCTCGGATCGCGGGTGCCGTCGGCCCGGCATCCTTGGAGTCGCCAGTAGGCCGCGTCGGATCCCAGGCCGGCCGCGGCCAGCGCGATCATCGCGTCCCACGCCGCCCGGTTGCCGCTCTCCACTTCGCCGAAATCCTTGATGATGTCGTAGTCTTCGGGTTGGCCGCCGAAGTTCTCCGACAACCAGGTCGCCTCGGTGCGCTCGGCCAGATTGTACTGCCCCCAATAGAGGCCGTTGAGGAACAGATGCACGTAGCGGCTGTGACCGCAGGGCCATCCCAGGGCCTGTTGGGTGTCCTTCATCCACACATCCCGCAGGTAGGTGGCCTTCTTCCGGGTCCAGGGTGTGGCGTCTTCGACCGCCCAGCTGTCGGTCGACGAGGCCCGCAGGGTCAGTTCATTCCACGTGGTGACCCGGGTGTCGTCGAAGAGGGGGAACCGGAGGCGTGCCGGCCCGAACTCGCGCGAGAAATCCAGACGGAAGCTGTGCTTGAGAGCATGCCAGTGCTGACGGCTCAGGCCCCCATGCATGCGCAGCCCGGCATCGATCTGGAATCCGGCCCGGGCCACCGCATTGGAGGCCGTCGGATCGATCCATTCCGCCGAGGCCGGCCGGACCCAATCCGAACCCTGCTGGACGCTGTTGGGGTAGAGTCCGGTGGCCGCGTCGAACAGGTGGGTCACGTCGGCCGTCAGGCAGACCGACGGCAGCGACCCGAGGGCCTCGGGGAGGCCGTAGCCGGGAGCGGTCGTCCGCAGCACGTCTGGGTCCATCTCGTAATCGGCCGGGACCGGTTGGCCCTGCTTGGGACCGTAGGCGCCGTACACGCCCCAGGTCGCGGGATAGCCGGCCGGCTGCGCCGGTTGGCGTTCGATCTGGTCGGCGAAGAGGTAGGTGTGGGTCTGAACCGGCGACGGCTCCCACTCGTCGGCGAAGGCCATTGCCCGGAGGGGGCCGCTGCGGGACACGGGAATTTCCACCGAGGCCAGTCGGGTTTCGCGGTCGGGTTCGACCAGGGTGCCGTGCACCGCCGAGGGGGTGCTGCCGTCGAGCGTGTACCGCAGGCGGGCGCCCGGGGTCGGGCTGAGCAGGCGTACCTGCACCGGCTCGCGATAAAATCCGCGACCTCGCGAAACGCGGGGAGCTTCGGTGAAACCCGCGACTCCGGCTCCGTTGGGCTCACCCGGAGTGGGGGTCGTGAAGAAGCGGCCGGGGCGATGGGTACCGAACCGCAGTTCGGCCTGCATCAGGAAGTCCGACCCCGAAGCCCGATCGTTGACCCCCTCGAGGGCCACCTGGTTCGTGCCCGCGCGCCATTGATCGGGTTTCACGATCAATTGCCAGACGGTGGGCTTGAGGGCTTCGGCCTTGGACCGGGTTCGTAGCACCGGCACGTTGTCGGACCCGAGTTCATGCCCGTTGAGCCAGGCACGGATTCCGTCGTCGTAGCGCAGGCTCAGTCGCAGCCAGTCGGGACGACGGCCTTCCGGGATGGGGCATGCGATCCGCATCCGGGCCTGTGCCGTCGTGCCCCGCATGGCGCTCGTCAGGTCGGTGCGGATCCAGGGGCGGTAGCTGCCGACGGCGTTGGCGGGCAGACCGGCCGCCAGCGCCCGGATGTCGGTGGCCGACAGGGCTCCGGCCCAGACGGCCAGGTCGTCGATCTTGCCCGGGTAGGACCCGCCCGCGTCGACACCGCTGCCCAGCCAGACCGAACGGATGGCCTTCAAGGGAATCGCGCCCGAGCCGCTGTGCCAGAGCACTCCGTTCTGCCAGATCTCCTTCCGCGGCCCGTCTTTCACGAAGACATAATGGTTCCAACGGCCGCGCCAGCGGGTCGGGTCGGGCTCGGGTCGCGACAGGCGGGTGTCGGCACCGCAGCAACCGGCCGTGTCGAAGTAGATCACGCTGTCGGACCAGGGCAGATGGGCGAGCAGGTTGCGCGAATCGCCCTGGGTCGCACCGCTGTCGAAGCAAAACAGGGTGTGGGCCGTCGGAAGGCGGGAACTCCCGAAGGTCCAGAGGCTCACCGTCGCCCGATCCCGGGACTGCAGGAGATCGAAGGCTCCGGTGGCGGCGGCCTCCACTCGCACCGAGGCTCCGATGCCCCCGGAGCCCAGGTCGAGGGCCCGGTCACCGGGTTTGCCCGAATGCCCGCTCCCCGAAGCCGTGAACCCGGCCGGACCGATGAGGGTGCCGTGGACGTTGCGACCGCTCGAGTCGAGTGCGGTGCGACCCTGGGACACATCGTCGAAAGTCCAGTAGGCCAGAAGCGTCTCGCCCCGATCGTCGGAGAGGTCGTCGTATCCGACCGCTGCGGTTGCGGGAAGCCAGCCCGAATCATCGTAGGGTTCTTGGGACCCGTTCCAGCCCATCTCGGAGTCCGGCGGCACCGGCAGCAGCACACGGGTGGGCTGGGAGTCGTCCAGGCGCAGGGTCGGGTCTTCCACCAATCCGGTGCCGTACGACACATCGGGGCGCTGTGGGGGAAACCCCGGGGCGAAGGCCGTGGCCGCTTCGGTGCCCGTCGGTGGCAACAAGGCCAGGTATTCTCCCGATGCGTTGAGGCTGAAGTGCGTGTGCAGCGGTCGGCCGGCGGCGGCCCGATTCTTTCCGGAGGCGAAGACCAGCAGGTGTCCGCCACCGGGCACGACCACCCCGGGCGGAAAGCGCCATGGCTTCGTTGAACCCGCCCGGTCGGTGAGTCGCCACCCCGCCAGATCCAGTGCCACCGGTGAGGCATTGCCGATCTCGATCCAGTCGGAGGTGTCTCCGTCTTCGTCGCGCAGGCCGGAGGCGTTGTCGGCCAGGAATTCCGAGATCACCGCCTGAGGTCGGGCCGTCAGAGCCCATCCGCCCAGGATGCCTGCCACTAGAGTGCGGCCGAGTCGGTCGAGAATTCCGGGAACGAAGGGCGACATGGCGTTGCGGCTCAGCGATGTGCTTTTAACGGGGCTGCGGCCGCGCCTCCGAACCGCACCTGGGTGCGCGGGGTGAGCGTGAGGCCGTCGGGGGAGAACTTCAGGGTGAAGGTGGTTTGGAACGGCGTTCCCCGGGCGCAGATCTTGACCGTCCACGTGTCGTCCGAGGTCCAGGCCGCACTCGCACCCAGCGATTCCTCGTCGAACGCCCCGATCGGGCCGCGCGGGGCATCGCCCAGATGACCCCGACCGGTCATCCAGCGACCGTGTCCGCACCGCAGGGATTCCCGTCGGCCCGCGAAGGTGCGCGTGAGCAACCAGCCCTCGGGGCCCGAGGCTTCGAGTTGAAGGGATTCCAATCCGGCCTCGTTGGCGGGGAACCGATAGACCTTGCCCAAGACCGAGGCGGCCACGGGCGAGGTGGTGCCGCCCGACGGTGTGCGTACTTGAAGGCCCAATAACCGCCGCTCCAGCCGTTCCCGCGCGGTCGCATCCGATTTGAGGGGCTTGCTCTGGAAGGCGGGCAGCAGCGTTTCCCAGAGCTGGTTGAGCAGTCCGGCCATGTCGCCGACACCGCTGGTCACCGCGATGACCGCGTCCTGTTCGGGCAGGACGATGCAGAATTGCCCGAAGGCACCATCACCCCGGTAGGCTCCGTGGCGACATCGCCAGAACTGGTAGCCATAGCCCTGCTCCCAGTCGTTGCCCGGATCGCTGCCATTGGAGACTTGTTTGGTCGTGGCGGCCCGGACCCAGTCTTCGGCGAGCAATCGCCGTCCGTCCCACAGTCCGCGCTGCAGGTGGAGTTGCCCGAACTTGGCGATGTCTTCGGTGCGGACTCTCAGCCCATACCCGCCGAGAGAAATGCCCTGGGCGTTGGTGTCCCAGTGCGCCCCGGTGATTCCCAAGGGGGCGAAGAGGCGGGGTTGCAGGTATTCGAAAGTCGTCTGTCGGCTGACCTGCTGCACCAGCGCCGACTGCATGAAGGTGGCCGGAGTGTTGTATTTGAAATGCGTGCCGGGTTTGTGGGGTACCGGATGGGCCAGGAACGACTGCGTCGACATCTGCCCGGGAGCGATCGGGGATTCGTCCTGATGCCCGGTGCTCATGGTCAGCAGGTCCACCACGCGCATGGCTTTGAGCGGGGCACCGGGTTGCTCCGGGGCATCGCCGGCCAGATGCTGGAGCACGGGATCGCTCAACTTCAACAAACCCTCACCGACGGCCAGACCCACGGCGGTGGCGGTGAAACTCTTGCTCAGCGAATACAACTCGTGCGGGGTTTCGGCGTCGTAGGGGCCCCACCAGCCCTCGGCCACCACGTGGCCGTGGCGCACCACCATCAGACTGTGGACCTGATCCCATCGGTCCAGCGCCTCGACGGCCGCCAGGAGTGCGGTGGATGAGACTCCTTGGCGTTCGGGTGTGCTGCGCGGCAGGTGGGCGGTGGCGGCCTGCAAGCGGGGGGCCAGGTGCAGGGCGACGGCGGTCACGAGTCCGCCGAGTCGAAGCCGGGCTGCGGCGCTGGGGAGGTTCATGACGCAGGATGGGCCCGGCCCTGCCACGCCGACAAGGGGGCTTCACCCGTGGATTCGCCCGGCTCGGGTCGTCTTTCGGGAGACGCTGTTACTGACAAAATCGGGACGCCTTGGGGTGTTGAAATCCAAAATAATGTAAAAACGACTCCTAAAACCATCACCGCTATAGTCTTTCAAAACATTTTTCAAAATTCACCCATTGAAGCGGAGGGAGTTATGCGATAGTTGGATACTTGTTCCACCAACAAGTGGCTTCATCGGATGGATTCGGGAAGTGTCGTAACCCGTGAACCGGTTCGACGGTTCTCATCAAGCCCAGGCATGGTGGTTTCAAGGAAAGTCCCACCATGAAAATGACAGAACCCAACACCGGTGACTCCCGCAAACGAATCCTTGTTTGCGATCCGACCCCGCTCTGTCGCGAGGCGCTCCGCAGTTTGATCCTGTCGGATGCTGGTCTGACTCTGAAAGCGGCCTGCTCCACAGCGATCGAAACACTCTCGGTGCTCGAGACGCGTTCGGCAGACTTGGTCATCGTGGAATTGTCCGACGCGGACGGGTGCGGTCTGGGCCTGATTCAGGATCTTCGGGTGCACCATCCCCGGATCCGAATCCTGGTGCTGTCGTCGCACCCCGAGACGTGCATCGGCGAACGGGCCCTTCAGGCCGGAGCCCATGGGTTCGTGCAAAAATCGAAGGGTTTGGAGACGATCCTGCGGGCCATCCACACCGTGGCCGAAGGCGGCCCCTACTTCAGCGAGGAGTTGTCGGCCCGCCTGGCCCAGAAGTACCTCGGCGTGGGGAATTCGGCGGGCGCCGATCCGCTGGAGGGTCTCAGCAACCGCGAGTTGCAGGTGTTCCGCCTCCTTGGTTCCGGTCAACCCACCCGGGTGATTGCCGCATCGCTGGGGATCAGCATCAAAACGGTGGAAACGTACGTCGACCACCTCAAGCGCAAGCTGGGGGTGGAGTCGGGTGTGGCCCTGACCCACCGAGCGGTCCAGTGGATGGAGCGCGGTATTTTGCAATAAGGGTTTTTGAGCCGCCGGGACTGAGAGAATTCTCGGAGTCGATGTGAGTGCGCGGTGGGGTGGTGTCTCAGAATCATGATGCGGTTCTCTGATCGCCATCAGGGATTTCATTACGAGCAGAATCAGGAACGCCCCTGATTTATCAGGACGGGAATCGCTGTCAGGGTTTTCAAGTTCACTGATAGAGAAAGAGTGCGCCGATCCCGTGCGGATCCGAACTCGATGGAAGAAACCCCGAAGTGATTGACCATGAATTCCACGACGCAAACCCAAGAGCATCGCCCCGAGACACACAGTGGCCACCGACTGGTGTTGATCGATGAATTGTCCTTGTACCGACGGGGCGTGGCCGAACTGGTGTGTCGGCAGCCGGGGTTGACCATTTGCGGGGAGTTTGCCGATCGCAATGGCATCTTGGGAGCCGTGGATTCACTTCAGGCCGACCTGGTGGTGATGGAACTCTCCGCCCGCGATGGGGCGGGGGTGGACCTCATCAAAGACCTGCGTCTGCGCCAGGTCCGGCTTCGGATCTTGGTTCTCTCACAATACCCGGAATCCATCCATGCCGAGCGGGTCCTTCAGGCTGGTGCCTCGGGCTTCGTCTCCAAGTTCGAGAACGATGCCACCATCCTGGGGGCCATCCGTTGCGTGCTGGAGGGTCGGACCTACTTCAGCGCTCAGGTTTCGGCCCAATTGGCCCTCCGCTATCTCGGTGTCGGCGTGATGGAGCCGACCTCGCCCATCCAGGGTTTGACCAATCGGGAGCTTCAGGTTTTTCGCCTGATCGGCTCGGGCAAACCCACCCGGGCCATCGCCGTGGCCTTGGGCTTGAGCGTCAAGACCATCGAGACCTACTTGGAACACCTGAAGCGCAAGCTGGGGGTGAGCTCGGGAGTGGCCCTGACGCATCGGGCCGTCCAGTGGATGGAGCGCGGCATGGCCGAGTGAGGGTGGATTTTGTTTTTTGTTTTGGGTATTGGGGCGGGCCCGGAGTGGCCTGCCGTGGACGGTGGCGAATGGGATTCCCCATCCCGTTCCAGGCATGATGGGTGGCCTCTGTTGTTCGTCGTTCCCCCCCCGGTCGATGGACCCGACCGATTCGGATGCCGTTGGAGACGATTCCGGCGCGAGCACTCACACGATGCATCCCTTCTGAGAAACGGAGTCGGCACTCGGTGGGGGTGTCACCAGGCGAGGTTGTCCGTTGAACTGCGGTCAGTGAGATCCGGGTGTGGAGAGAGCGTCGCATCTCGGGTGCGTTGGGATGATCTGGGGGAATCCTCCAACCCCCTTTTCCGGTCTCCGCCCCGATGCACAGAGACCCAGGGTTCCCACACAGTGACGGGGTAAGCCCGCGTGATCCTTCATCACTTCAATCACCCAAAACCATGTTCATCAGAACCCTTGCCCATACGGTCTCTCAGATCGTGGAACCCATCGCCTGCCGAGTGCTTCCGCGTAGGGTTTCAACCTGCAAACCGGCTGCCCAGCGGCCCGGGTGCCCCGCACCGAACCGGAGTCGACGGAGGCGTCAGCCGAGTCGCCACTCCTCTCGTGCCGTGAGGGGCGCGGGGTTCTTGTCGATGGCCTTGGTGGGGTGGGCGGCCGCGATGACCTGCGCCGCGGAACTGACGCGGGAGAAGGCGGCTGATCGGGACGAGGTGTCGATCGGGACCCCGGGGGCGCCCGATTCACTGCCGAGTCGCCCGACCGAGGAGAGATTGCTGTTCGCCGAGAACCTGGTCGACGAGAGCAAGGAGCTTGAAGGGTATCGATGGGTCTGGAGCCGCGGGTTGCCGTCTGCGAGCGTCGGTCCAATCGTCCCGGCATTGGGGGTTCGTTCCAACGGACCCAGCGCCGATGGCGATACCGACGGGCTTCTGCTGTCCCGCTCATGGGATGGAGGACCTGGGATGAGAGTTGTTCCGTCGGCGGAGGGTTCCGTCAGCGTGGACTCCACTTGGGTTCGGCCCGTTCGTTTGAAACCCCGTGTCGGTGCGGAGAGTGACGGGATTCCTGCGTCGCCCGCATTCCCGATTCCGGCTGACGCGGCAGTCGGCGTCCGGGTCGACGGTTCCCGCCCCCTGACCCCTCGCGTTGCGGGATCAGCACCCCTCAGCCCAACCGACAACACCGCATCCCGGTTGGATGGACCGTCGGTGGTGTTGCCGCCGGTCTCCAGCAAGGGATCGCCCGCAATGCGTGGCGTGGTGAAACCAATCAAGATAGGTGGAACAACCCTGAATGGGGTGTCGAACAAGAAGCGCGACCGCAATCCCCCGGTGATCACGGGGCCCAGCTCGCCTGCCATTCTGGAAAATGGGACCGCCGTGGCGACCTACACGGCGGACGAACCGGTGACCTGGAGTCTGAGCGGCGGAGTCGATGCGGCCCGGTTCACCCTCGCGGGCGGCTTGTTGTCCTTCAGGGTTGCACCCAACTTCGAAGCCCCGACAGATGCCGACGCCAACAACGTATACCGGGTGGTGGTGCGAGCCACCGACACGGCCGGAAACGACACGGATCGATCCGTCTCGGTGACGGTGACCGACGCGGATGAGATTCCCCCGGTGATCACGGGTTTCGCCACGCGGTCGGTGGTGGAAAACACCACCGCAGTGGCGACCTACACGGCCAATGAGCCTGTCACCTGGAGCTTGAACGGTGGAGCCGATGCAGCCCGGTTCACCCTGACGGGCGGTTCGTTGTCCTTCACGGTTGCACCCAACTTCGAAGCGCCAACAGATGCCGACGCCAACAACGTGTACCGGGTGGTGGTGCGAGCCACCGACGCGGCTGGAAACGTCACGGATCGAGCCGTCTCGGTGACGGTGACCGACGCGGATGAGATTCCCCCGATCATCGCGGGATCGACCGCGCCGACGGCGGTGGAGAATACCACGGTGGTTGCGACCTACACGGCCAACGAGCCGGTGACCTGGAGCCTGAACGGCGGAGACGATGTGGCCCGGTTCACTCTCACGGGCGGAGTCTTGTCCTTCACCGTGGCCCCGGACTACGAAGCCCCGTCGGATACCGATGCCAACAACGTGTATGCCGTGGTGATCCGCGCCACCGACGTGGCCGGCAACACGGCCGATCAGTCCGTCACCGTGACCGTCACCGACGCGGATGAGATCGCCCCGATCATCGCGGGAACAACCGCTCCGTCGGTGGTGGAGAACACCACGGGGGTGGCGACCTACACCGCCAACGAGCCGGTCACCTGGAGCCTCAACGGCGGAGCCGATGCAGCCCGGTTCACCCTCACGGGCGGCGCGTTGTCCTTCACTGCCGCCCCGGACTACGAAGTGCCTTCGGATACCGACGCTAACAACGTGTATTCCGTCGTGATCCGCGCCACCGACGCAGCCGGCAACACGGCCGATCAGTCCGTCACCGTGACGGTCACCGATGCGGACGAGATCGCCCCGATCATCGTGGGATCGACCGCGCCGACGGCGGTGGAGAATACCACGGTGGTGGCGACCTACACGGCCAACGAGCCTGTCACCTGGAGCCTCAACGGCGGAGACGATGTGGCTCGGTTCACTCTGACTGGCGGCGTGTTGTCCTTCACCACCGCTCCTGACTACGAAGTGCCTTCGGATACCGACGCCAACAACGTGTATTCCGTCGTGATCCGCGCCACCGACGTGG
>JAIXXC010000003.1 GCA_027490985.1 Verrucomicrobiales bacterium | reverse complement strand
AATTTCGTGCGCTTCGAAGAGGCCCGGGGCCCGAACCAGATCGACCGCTTCCAGCGTCAGCGCCGGGTGACCCTGGTGGCCAACCTGGGCACCTATTCACTGGGCGAGGCCGTCCAGGAGGTGGAGCGGGTGGTGGCCCGGATGGACCTGCCTCCCGAATATCAGGTGGTGATGGTGGGGCGCGCCAAGCAGCTGCGGGAGACGCTGACCAACTTCACCACCGCATTCCTGATCGCCGTGGTGTTCATGTACATGGTGCTGGCGGCGCAGTTCGAGCATTTCATCCACCCGATCTCGATCTTGTTGGCCGTGCCGTTGTCGTTGCCGTTCGCGCTCGCTTGGATGGTCTTCATCAACGAGCAGCTCAACATCTACGCCATCTTCGGGCTCTTCATGCTGGTGGGCATCGTGAAGAAGAACGGCATCATGCAGATCGACTACACCCGGGTGCTCCGCGAGCGGGGCGTGCCGCGGGAACAGGCGATTCTCGAGGCCAATCAAGTGCGCCTGCGACCCATCCTCATGACCACGCTGCTGTTGGTGGCCTCCATGATCCCCATCGCCCTCGGCGTTGGTCCGGGTGCGGCGGGGCGGGCCTCGATGGCCAAGGTGATCATCGGCGGGCAGATGCTCTGCCTGCTCCTGACGTTGCTGGTCACGCCGGTGAGCTACGCGATTTTCGATGACTGGGGCCGCCGGCTGTTGAAGCGCGATCCTGCGTGAATCCTGCCCGGCCCACCGGGAGGTGAGTCAGGCTGGCCGAAAACACCCTTTCAAAACGCCCCTGTTTCCCCCATTTTCAGGGCCTTGGCTATGTTTACTGGCACTTTCACGGCACTGGTCACCCCGTTTCGCGATGGAGAATTGGACGAAGCGGCCTTCGAGAAATTGGTCCGCTCCCAGATCAAGGGCGGGGTGGACGGGATCGTGCCCATGGGCACCACGGGCGAGTCGCCGACACTCGATTACGACGAACACCTCAAGGTGATCGAATTGGCCGTGAAGTTTTCGGGCGGCAAGTTGCCGGTGTTGGCGGGCACGGGGGGTAACTCCACGCAAGAGGCCATTTTCCTGACCCAAGAGGCCGAGAAGCTGGGAGTCGATGGATCCCTGCAGGTGGCTCCGTACTACAACAAGCCGACCCAGGAGGGAGTTTATCAGCACTTTGCGGCCATCGCCCGGTCCACCCGGTTGCCCATCTTGCTGTACAGCATCCCGGGGCGTTGCGGCATCGAGATCGGCATCGACACGGTCAAGCGCCTGGCTTCGGAGTTCAAGAACATCGTCGGCATCAAGGAGGCGGGCGGGTCTTGCGATCGCGTCAGCCAGTTGCGGGCGGCCTGCGGACCGAAATTCGAGATCGTCAGCGGTGACGACTCCCTGACGCTGCCGTTCATGAGTGTGGGAGCCCAAGGCGTCATCAGCGTGGCCTCCAATGTGGCGCCGCGCGAGGTGTCCAAGATGGTGCGCGCGTTCGCCGCCGGCGATGCCAAGGGGGCGCTGAAGTTGCATACCCGCCTGTACCCGCTCTTCAAGAACCTGTTCATCGAAACCAACCCGTCGCCCTGCAAGACCGCGTTGGCGTTGAAGGGGATGATGGGCGAAGAAGTCCGCTTGCCCCTGGTGCCGTCGTCGACGGCCACGCGCGAGTTGATCCGCAAGACCCTGACCGAGGCGGATCTGCTCTGAGCGACCGACTCGGAGGCCGCACGGCCCGAAATCGCCCCCTGCGTTGACCCCAGTCAGGACCTGTCCCACCGTTTCATCCCGATGATCATCGCCCCATCGCTGCTGGCCTCGGATTTCGGTCGCTTCGCCCATGAGGCGGCCCGCGTCCAGCGCTCGAGTGCGGAGTGGTTGCATCTGGACATCATGGACGGGCACTTCGTCCCGAACATCTCCTTCGGGCCCGAGGTGGCCAAGTCGGTCCGCAAGGTGTTCCGGCGGCACGTGGACGTCCACCTGATGTGCTCCAAGCCGGAGATCCTGCTCGAGCCGTTCGTGAAGGCCGGGGCGGATTCCATGACCATCCACGTGGAGTTGGGCGACCTGGTCAATCCGCTCCTGTGGCGGATTCGCTCCATGGGCAAGCAGGTGGGGTTGGCCGTGAATCCTCCGACCAACGTCGCCGCCGTGAAGCCCTATCTGGCGCAGGTCGACCTGGTTCTGGTGATGACCGTGAATCCCGGATTCGGCGGGCAGTCGTTCATCGCGGAATGCGTCCCCAAGATCCAGCGGCTCGAAGCCTGGCGTCGTGAGATGGGGCTCAAGTTCCGCATCCAGGTCGATGGCGGCATCAACGACATCACCGGCCGTGAGTGTGCCCGGGCCGGTGCGAATGTCTTCGTGGCCGGCACGCATCTCTTCGGCAAACGCAATCTGGGCCAGGCGGTCCAGCGGTTGCGGGAGCGGTTGATTCCAGCCGCGCAGGAATTGATCTGAATCGGTCGGCGCTCCGAGATCGTGGCCGAGTTCGCCGTCGACTTCGGGATCGGTTTTTGGACGCGGTCTTCGGGTTCGGTCTTCGGGTCCGGTGTTGGAACCCTCCTTCTGCGACATGATTCCCTCCCTCTTGGCCATGGTGCTGTTCGCCGTTTCATCGGTGAGCGCTCGTCGTTCGGTGGGGGTCTTCGGGCCGGCAACCGCGAATTTCTTCCGGCAAATCCTGGCGGTCGTGCTGCTGGTGGCCTTTGTTCTCATGTTGGGCTCCGGGTTCTCCGGTCCGTCCCTGTCCTGGTTCCTGTGGAGCGGCGTGGTGGGCTATGGCCTCGGGGATGCCGGGGTTTTTCTGGCGCTCCCCCGGTTGGGCTCCCGACTGACCTCCCTGATGACCCAATGCCTCGCGGCTCCAATCGGGGCGCTTCTGGAATGGGCTTGGCGCGGGCAGGTGCCCACCGGGGTGCAACTCGTGGCGGGGGTCACGATCCTGTCGGGCGTGTTTCTGGCGTTGGCTCCCCAGCGGGGGACCGCTTGGGCGGGAGTGGAATGGAAATCCGGCGTGGGGTTTGGACTGTTGGCCGCGCTCGGACAATCCGGTGGGGCCGTCTTGAGCCGACAGGGGTTCGAATTGGCCCGGCTTGCCGGAGAGCAGGCGCACCCCATGACGGTGACCCTCCAGCGGGCCTTGGCTGGTCTGGTGGTGGGCGGCCTTTGGTATGGGGTCGACCGTCTGCGTTCCAGCCGGGTCTCCCTGCGCCCGGCTCTGGCCCACGGCGGAGGGTGGTTGCTGGCCAATGCCTTGGCCGGGCCGACGCTGGGGGTGGTGTGTTATCAGTGGGCGTTGGCCCGGCACCCGGTTTCGCAGGTGCTGCCGGTGGTCGCCATGGTGCCTCTGGCCGTGATTCCTCTGGCCTATTGGTTGGAGCAGGAACGCCCCACCCGCCGCTCCCTCGTCGGGGGCGTGCTGGCCGTGGCGGGCGTGGTCGGTTTGGCCCGCTATTCGTGAGTGGGATGGGTGGAGCGGGATGAAGTGTGCCCGGGAAGGCCCAGTCCATGGCACAACCCTGGATATCGCCCGAGAACCTCCCCGGTAGGAGTGGGGGGCTTTTTGGCGTTTCGAAATCGGGTCAAGAAACCTAGCCTCGCAGCGTGGCGGAGACTTCTGAACTGGACCCGTTGGCCTCGGGCTTTTTGGCCGATCTGGGGGCCGTGCGGGTCGCCTCCGACTACACGGTCCGCAATTACCGTCAGGCGTTGGAGGAATTCATCCAGTGGCATCGGGGCATCGCCGGTGGGGCGGCTCCGGAATGGCGACGGCTGACCCGGGATCACTTCCGGCAATACCTGCGGTGGTTGGGGCGACAGCAGTTGGGGCGGGCTTCGGTCCGCGTCCGATTGAGCGCCTTGCGGACCTTCTACCGCTACTTGCTGCGTCGCAAGGAGGTGGGCGAACAACCGGTGCGCGGTCTCCGCGTGCCCAAGGAGGAACGGCGGTTGCCCCGCTTTCTCCCGGTGTCCGACATGGAGCGCCTGTTGCAGGCACCGCTCGAGGAACTCCGGCGGTTGAGGGCGGCCGCCGCAGACGGGCCGGCTCTCGCTCCCGCTCCGGACCCGGTCGAGTGGTTGCGGGATGCTGCGGTCCTGGAATTGATCTACTCCTCGGGCCTCCGGATCAGTGAAGTGTGCTCGTTGCGGGTCGAACAAGTGGACCTGGCCGCTCGGACGCTTCAGGTGGTCGGCAAAGGGCGCAAGGAGCGGGTGGTTCCCTTCGGTGAACCGGCTCTGAACGCGCTGGAGGCCTATTGGAGCGCGGCGAACGGGGGCCGAACGCCATCGGATCCGGTCTTCCAAGGGCGGGGCGGGGTGGCACTCACCCCGGTGCGGATCCAGAGCCGCCTCAAGCGGTATCTGGCCGTGGCCGGACTGGACCCGGGGTTGACCCCTCACAAGCTGCGCCACAGTTTCGCGACCCACTTGCTCGAAGACGGGGCCGATCTGCGGGCCGTCCAGGAGTTGCTCGGTCACAAGAACCTCAAAACGACCGAGGTCTACACGCATGTCACGGTCGAACGCCTGAAGGCGGTCTACGCCAAGGCGCATCCCCGGGCCTGAAAACACGGGGTGATCCTGAAGAACTTTTGACGGACTTGGCTTCCGTGACCAGATTAGCCACTGCTGGCGCATCGCTGCGCCGGCACCCTAGAGACCATGAGCGAAGAATCCCTCAACAACTTCACTCCCCGCGCCCAGCAGGTTCTGGCCCTGGCGCGCAAGGAGGCCGATCGCTTCAACCACAACTTCGTCGGCACCGAGCACCTGCTGCTGGGGCTGATCAAGCTGGGGCAGGGTGTGGCGGTCAATGTGCTGCAGAAGATGGGGTTGGACCTCGACACGGTTCGTCAGGAGGTCGAGAAGGAGGTCCGGGGCGGTGGCGAGGGCAAATCGGGTGGCAACATTCCGTACACGCCCCGCGTGAAGAAGGTTCTGGCGCTGGCCGCCAAGGAGGCCAAGGCCCTGAACCACACCTACGTGGGCACCGAGCACATCCTGCTGGGGCTGCTGCGCGAGGGCGATGGCGTCGCCGCCAAGGTGCTGCGCAACCTCGAGGTCGACATCGAACAATGCCGTCAGGAAATCCTGCGCGAGCTCGATCCGCAGTTCCAGGCCGGCGAAGAAGAGGGCGGAGAGAAGGAGCCCTCGCCCGAGACCGTCGAGGCGGGCAAGACGCCGCCGCGGGGTGACAAAAACAAAGACCAGAAGACTCCGGCCCTGAAGGCGTTCGGTCGCGACCTCACCGAGATCGCCAAGAAGGGCGACATGGACCCGGTCATCGGCCGCAGCAACGAGATCGAGCGCGTGATCCAGATCCTGTGCCGGCGCACCAAGAACAATCCCGTGCTGCTCGGTGAGGCCGGTGTGGGCAAGACGGCCATCGTCGAGGGGTTGGCGCAGGAGATCGCCAAGGGCAACGTGCCCGAACTGTTGGCCTCGAAGCGGGTGATCACCCTCGACTTGGCCCTGATGGTGGCGGGCACCAAATACCGCGGCCAGTTCGAGGAGCGCATCAAGGGGGTGATGGACGAGATCAAGAAGGCCAAGAACATCATCCTCTTCATCGACGAGTTGCACACCATCGTGGGTGCCGGTTCCGCCGAGGGCACCATGGATGCGTCCAACATCTTCAAGCCGGCTCTCAGCCGGGGCGAGCTGCAGATCGTGGGCGCCACGACGCTGGCCGAGTACCGCAAGTACATCGAGAAGGACTCCGCGCTCGAGCGGCGCTTCCAGACCGTGAAGGTCGAGCCGCCCTCGGTGGACGACGCCATCGCCATTCTCACCGGCCTGAAGTCCAAGTACGAAGACCACCACAAGGCCGAGTTCACGGCCGACGCCGTCGAGGCCTGCGTGAAGCTCTCCGACCGCTACATCACGGCCCGCTTCCTGCCCGACAAGGCCATCGACGTGCTCGACGAAGCCGGGTCCAAGGCCCGCATCGGAGCCATGCAGCGCCCTCCGAACGTCAAGGACATCGAGGTCGAGATCGAGTCGCTGCGCCAGAAGAAGGAACAATCCATCAAGGATCAGGACTTCGAGGGTGCGGCGCAGCTGCGGGATCAGGAGAAGTCCGCCAAGGAGCGTCTCGAGAAGACCCTCGCCGACTGGAAGAGCGCCAAGGACGAGAAGCGGGTGGTGGTCACCGAAGACGACATCCTTCAGGTGGTGGCCAAGTGGACGGGCATTCCCCTCAAGCGCATGGGCCAGTCCGACATGCAGAAGCTCCTGGCCATCGAGGACGAATTGGCCAAGTCGGTCGTCGGCCAGAAAGACGCGGTCGCGGCGTTGGCCAAGGCGTTGCGCCGGGCCCGCACCGATCTCAAGGATCCCAAGCGCCCCATCGGTTGCTTCGCCCTGCTGGGGCCCACGGGCGTCGGCAAGACGCTGTTGGCCCGCACACTGGCCGAGCAGATGTTCGGCAGCAATCAGGCCCTCATCCAGCTCGACATGTCCGAGTACATGGAGAAGTTCACGGTGAGCCGTCTGATCGGATCGCCCCCGGGCTATGTGGGCTACGAAGAAGGTGGCCAGTTGACCGAGAAGGTGCGACGCCAGCCCTATTCGGTGGTGCTCTTCGACGAGATCGAGAAGGCCCACCCCGACGTGACCAACATGCTCCTCCAGATCCTGGAGGAGGGCAAACTGACCGATTCACTCGGTCGCGTGGTCGATTTCCGCAACACCATCGTGCTGCTCACTTCCAACGTGGGTTCCGAGGCCTTGCGCAAGCAGGGCAGCATGGGCTTCGCGAAGTCCAGCGACGACGCCAGCTACGAGGCGATGCGGGGCCGGGTGCTCGACGAGGCCAAGAAGTTCTTCCGGCCCGAGTTCCTCAACCGCTTGGACGACATCGTGGTCTTCCGCTCGCTGGGCAAGCCCGAGCTCAACACCATCCTCGATCTCGAGGTGTCCAAGGTGCTCGAGCGGATCCGCCGCAAGAACGTCACCGTGGTGCTCGACGACAAGGCGCGCGAGTTCCTCATCGAGAAGGGCTTCGATCCGCAGTACGGGGCGCGCCCCATGCGGCGGGCCATCGAGAAGCATCTCGAAGACCCCCTGGCCGAGGAGATCCTGCGCGGGACCCTCATCGACGGAGAACCGGTCAATGTCACGGCCGACAACGACAAGCTGGTCTTCAAGCAGCGGAACGAAGCGGCCGAAGGGGCGCTCAGTTCCTAGTCGCTGCGACGCGATACCCGTTTCGGTGAACACCCCCTCCCGGTGAGAGTCTCCCGGGAGGGTTGTGTTTCCGGGAACACGGGGCCCACTCAGACGAACATCGAAACCCACTGTGCCGGTCCTGCTGATCCATCGACGGTTTCAAGCCTTCACCACCCAACTGGGAGAGATCTTCCAGCTCCTCGTGGAGTCGGTGCGTTCGCTGCGCTATGAGAGGCCTTCGTGGAAGGATTTCCTCAACCAGCTGCACTTCGTCGGGGTCAAGAGTCAGAGCGTGGTCATCACCACCGGTGCGGCCACGGGCATGGTGCTGTGCGCCCAGACCTTCCTGCAGTTCCACAAGGTGAAGATGGACACCGCGACCGGGGCGGTGGTGAGCATCGGGATGAGCAGTGAACTGGGGCCGGTGCTGGCGGCGTTGATGCTGACCGGCCGTGTCGGGGCCGCCATGACCGCCGAGTTGGGCACTATGAAGGTCACCGAGCAGATCGACGCGCTCCGGGCCCTGGCCGCCCATCCGGTGGATACCCTGGTGGTGCCGCGGTTCCTGGCGCTGCTGGCGTCGGCTCCGCTGTTGACCGCCGAATCGGTGGTGGTGGGCATCGTCTCCAGTTGGCTTGTCGGGGTGCACCTGCTGGGCATCGACAGCGCCTACTACCTCGTCAACATGACCCGGTACACCGATCCCCCCGACGTCATGACCGGTCTGATCAAGTCGGTGGTCTTCGGGGCGATCATCGCGGTGGTCAGTTGCTACAAGGGGTTGAATTGTCAGGGTGGCGCCGAAGGAGTGGGTCGGGCCACGACCGAGGCGGTGGTGGCGGCGAGCATCAGCATCCTCATCACCAACTTCTTCCTCACCCTGTTCCTGGCCCGAGTCTTCTACCCCTGAGCCCACGCCGTGATCGAGGTTCGAAACGTATCCAAGACCTTCGGCACCCAGCAGGTGCTGCGCGGGGTCTCCCTCGACATCGAGCGCGGTGAGGCGGTTGTCATCATCGGGCGTAGCGGCGGCGGCAAGAGCATCCTGCTCAAGCACCTCATCGGCCTGCTGCAGCCCGATTCGGGCACGGTGCGCGTCGATGGCGAAGACATCACGGCCATGGACGAACGCAACCTGCTGCGGGTCCGGCGCAAATACGGGATGCTCTTCCAGATGGCGGCCTTGTTCGATTCGCTGACCGTCGAAGAGAATGTCGGCTTCGTGCTGCGTCGCCAGGGGCTCGAATCGGAAGCCGAGATCCGGCGTCGGGTGGCCGAGGCTTTGGAGATGGTGGAACTGCCGGGGATCGGTCACAAGATGCCCAGCGAACTGTCGGGCGGCATGCGCAAGCGGGTCGGCCTGGCCCGGGCGATCGTGTATCGGCCGGAGATCGTGCTCTACGACGAGCCCACCACGGGGTTGGATCCGATCGCCGCCGACAACATCGATCGATTGATCCGACGGGTGTGGGAGACGCTCCACGTCACCAGCATCGCCGTGACCCACGACATGAAAAGCGCCCGCACCATCAGCAACCGCATCCTCATGCTCCATGAGGGCCGGATCTATTCCGAGGGACCCACGGCCGAGATTCTCGAATCGGCCGATCCCGTCATCCACCGTTTCGTCAACGGCATCTCAACGCCCCAGAAACCCAATTGAGCGAGTCCATGGAACGAAAAACCCCATCGGCCCAGGTGGGCCTGTTTGTCCTGATCGGCCTGGTGCTGATCGCCGCCCTGCTCATTCATTTCAGCAAGGGAGCCTCCTTCTGGCGGTCGGGCCGCACGATCCTGGTCTCGGCCGGCAACGTGGGAGGGTTGGCTGTGGGCGCTCCGGTCAACATGTCGGGCGTGCGCATCGGTTCGGTGCAGGACATTTCGCTCTCGGCCGACGGTCGGCGGGTGGCGATCCTGTGTCGTATCGAGAAACCGGTGACCATCCATGGCGATGCCCGCTTCGAGATCGAGCAGAGCGGGTTTTTGGGCGACCAGTTTGTCGCGATCATCCCGACCCGGAATGCCGCACCGCCGCTCCAAGATGGGGCCGAGGTCATCGCGGTCGACCCGTTCAACCTGCAGGAGGCCGCCCGGAGCGCCGTGGGCCTCATGACCCGCTT